>JBKOWM010000128.1:0-39377 GCA_046724395.1 Actinomycetota bacterium | reverse complement strand
GGCGACGGCGTTCGTCGCGCGGTTCATCGGGAGCACCAACCTGCTGGAGGGTAGTGCGCTCGCCGCCGACCGGGTGCGGATCGGCGGCGCGGAGCTGCGGCTGGCCGATGCTGATGGGCGGTCGCCCGGGGAGCGCGTCGTCGTGTCCGTCCGGCCAGAGGATGCACACCTGCTCGTTGGCGACGCGCGCGCCGGCGCGAACAACGCACTGCCGGGCAAGGTCGTCTTCGTCCGGGATCTCGGTGAGCTGTTCGAGTGTTACGTCGATTGCGGGCTCGACCAGCACGTCGTCGTCGCGGGCAGCCCGCGCGAGCGGACGCCCGTCGACCAGGGCGACGACGTGGTCGTCCAATTCCCGCCGGAGTCGTGCGTGGTGGTCCGGGATTGAGCGAGCGACGCAGGCCCACGCGCGGTGCATATCTCGTGCTCGCCGCGCCCGTCCTGTACCTCGCGGTCTTCTTCCTCGCGCCCTTCGCGATCATGCTCGCGACGTCGTTCTACCGGCGGGTACCCGGGGGCTTCTACACGACGGCGTTCGACCTGGGGAGCTGGCAGCGGCTCTTCACGCCGGTCTTCGTCGAACGCGCTGTGTTCTCGATCCTCATCTCGCTCGTCGCCGGCGCCGTGTGCATCGTCGTCGCGTTTCCGTTCACCTATTTCCTAACCCGGATGCGGCGGCGGCCGCACGTCGCGCTCCTCGTGCTGGTGCTGTCGGCCCTGTCGCTGTCCGAGGTGATCGTCGCCTTCACGTGGAGCGTCCTGCTCGGCCGGGCGTCCGGCATCGCGAACATCCTCGTCTGGCTCGGGCTCATGCGGGAGCCGCACGCCTACCAGCCGGGGTTTCTCGCCGTGCTTCTCGGCCTGTGCTACATCGCGTTCCCGTACTGCGTGCTCACGCTCTACCCGTCCCTGTCGCGGCTGGATCGCGAACTGACGGAGGCCGCCGAGACGATGGGCGCCTCTCCGATCCGGACGTTCTGGTCGGTCGTTGTGCCGATCTGTCGGCCGATCATCGTCGCCGGATTTCTCCTCGTGTTCGTGTTCACACTGGGCAGCTACCTCATCGCCTCGATCCTCGGCCGCCCGGAGCACTGGACGCTGTCGGTGTTCATCTCCGATCAGGCGTCGTTCAACGCGAACGTCCCGTTCGCCGCCGCGATGGCGATCTTCCTCACCGCCCTGTCGCTCGCCGTCGTCGGTCTCGTCACGCTCGTCGAGTCGCGGACCCGGACGGCCTCATGATGCGGGCGCTCAAGTGGCTCGTGACGGGGATCACCCTGGTGTTCCTGCTGTCTCCGCTGGTCGTGATCTCGATCGTGTCCGTGAACGAGAACCGGTACATGGACTTCCCGCCGGCGGGGCTCTCCGCCGCGTGGTACTCGGCGTTGTGGTCCGACATAGGCTGGCGCTCCGCGATCCAGCGAAGCCTGTTCATCGCCGCGACGAGCGCCGCGCTCGCGGTCGTCGTCGCCACGCCGTTTGCCTACGTGCTGCGCACGTACCGCATCCGACTGTCGCCGCTGTTGTATTCGCTCGGGATCCTGCCGTTCATGCTCCCGCCCGTCATCAGCGCGCTCGGCGCGCAGGTGTTCTGGAACTCGACTCACCACGTCGGTCGGATCGAGAACGTGATCATCGCGCACTCGGTCTTCTTCTCGACGCTCCCGCTCATCACCATCAGCCTTGCGCTCGAGACCATGGACCCTGCCCTCGGCGAGGCCGCCAGAACGATGGGCGCCAACTCTCGGACGACGTTTCGCACCATCACGCTGCCGCTGCTCGTGCCGTCGATGGTCACGGGCTACGCCGCCGCGTTCGTGCTCAGCCTCAACGAGTACATCATCGCGTTCCTCGTCGCCGGCTTCTCCGTCGAGACGCTCCCGATCAAGATCTTCAACAGTCTCCGATACGGGTTCACGCCGACGATCGCCTCGGTGGCTGTCGTGTTCATCCTGATCTCGGGGACGGTCTTCTCGTTGTTCGCGATCTTCGGGCGGCTCCTGCAGTTCCTCGGTGCAGACCCGGCCGCGCTCGAACGCAACGAGACCGCCGCGCGTCGGCGCCGAAGGGTGCGGGTCGCGCCGGTGGCTACGACCGTTCGAAGCTGATCGGCGTCTTCGGCGTCTCGTCGACGATCACGCGGAAGACATCCGGGCGGTTGTAATGGCCCGCGGCGTCGAGAGCCTGCTGCTCCTCCGCGATGCGCTCGAGGTCGATGTCCGTCACCACGAGCTCCTCCCCCTCGATCGGGCCGGCGATCCACGAACCGTCCGGCCCGACGACGCCGGACCCGCCCGCCAGCAGGACTCCGTCGTCGGCCACCTCCTCGAGGATCCCGCGGATCGGGACGTCGGCGGGAACGTCGTCGAGCGTGAGGTAGTCGGCTGCACACACCACGAAGCACCGGCCCTCGAACGCGTAGGCCCGGCTGGCGAGGTGATGGTTCTCCGGGGCGTCCGGCCAGACCGCGACGTGCACGTCCTCGCCCTTCGCGTGCATCGCGAAGCGCGCGAGCGGCATCCAGTGCTCCCAGCAAATGAGGCCGCCCAGCCGTCCGAGCGGCGTCTCCGCGACGAGGAGCGTGCTGCCGTCGCCACCTCCCCAGATCACCCGCTCGGAGTGCGTCGGCACCAACTTGCGGTGCGCCCCCAGGACGTCGCCCTCGTCGGACAGGTATAGGAGCGTGTTGTACAGCGTGCGGCGAGAGAATCGCGCTTCGCGCTCGTTCACCCCGATCACCAGGTGAACGCCGTACTCGCGCGCGCACGAGGCGAGGCGGCTCACGGCGGGACCGGGGACCTCGACCGCGTTTTGGACCAAACGCGCGTACGTCGCTTTCGCGGCGGCGTCCTCCCAGGGGACGCCGCGATCGGCCCAGACCGGATACCCCGGCAGCCATGTCTCACCGAACACGACCAGCCGCGCCCCGGCCGCCGCCGCCCCCTTGATGGCGGCCGCCGCCCGATCGAGCGAGCCGTCCAGATCGAGGAAGTGCGGCGCCACCTGCGCGATCGCGACGGTGTACCCGCCCAACGAGCCCTCCCTCGGATCCAAACGGTCGAACGTCCCGCCGGACGATACCGTCTGCGGCGATGCCTGCTCCTCCGCCTATCGACGCGCTGCTCTTCGACTTCGACGGCACCATCATCGATTCGGAGACCGCCGTTTTCGAGGCGTACCGACAGCTTTACGCCGAGCACGGCCACGAGCTGCTGCTCGACGACTGGGCGGGCGGCATCGGCACGCTCGGTGGTTTCGATCCGGTCGCCGAGCTCGAGGCGCGTCTGGGGCGTGAGATCGACGACGCCGCGCTGGCCGGCCGGTCGTGGGAGGACGTGGCCTCGGCCGGCGACCCCGAGCTTCGTCCGGGCGTTCGGGCATACGTTGACGAAGCGCGAACACGGGGGGTCCGGCTCGGCATCGTGAGCAGCAACGACCGAGCGTGGGTGGACCGACACCTCTCAAGGCTGGGGGTGGGCGAGGTGTGGGACGCGATCGTCACGGCCGACGGAGACGAGGCGCGGGCCAAGCCGAGCCCCGAGCTGTACGTCGAGGCGCTCACGGCGCTCGCCGCCCGACCACGCGCGGCCGTCGCCGTCGAGGACTCGCCCAACGGCATAGCGGCAGCCAAGAGTGCCGGCCTGTTCTGCCTCGCCGCACCAAACGACGTAACCTCCGCGCTCGATCTGTCCGCCGCCGACGTCGTCGTTCGGTCGCTCGCCGAGCTGCCGTTCGAGCGGCTGCTCGAGCTCGCCGGCTCGCGGACCTGACCCGGCCGCGGTCAGCCCGGGCGGGCCGGGTTCTCGGCGGGGTCCTCGACCGGCCCGGCGGGCGTCGGCTCGGACGGCCGCTCGGCCGGCGCGGGCTCGGGCATCGGGATCGTCTCCGGAACGGGCAGCGTGGCCGGCTCGACCTCGATGATCTTGCGTGGCTCGCCGATGTCCATCGCGCCTCCCCGCCTGCGTTCGTGGGGTTCCGGTTCGAGAGTACGACGCCGTCGCGCCCGGGTGAAGGCCCTCCCTAAACTCCGGGCATGGCCGAGCGGACCAGTGGTGGCTGATGGACGCGTATGTCGAGCAGGGGTCCGAGCGGGCCTTCGCCGGCGCCGTGGACTGGCCCGGGTGGGTGCGAGCCGGCCGCGATGAGCGAGCGGCGCTCGAGAGCCTCCTGGCGTACGGGCCGCGGTATGCGAAGGTCGTCGGTCGGTCCCGGCTCGGGTTCCGCCCGCCGTCCCACATCGGCGACCTGGTCGTCGTGGGCCGGGTCCCCGGAAACGCGACGACGGACTTCGGGGCGCCGGATGCGCCCGCTCCCTCGGACACCGCGCCCGTCGATGCCGCCGAGCTCAAACGCCTCGTCTCGATCCTAGGGGCTTCTTGGCGGGCGCTCGATGCGACCGCTGCCTCGGCCGGGCAGCGCCCACTGCGGTCCGGCCCACGCGGCGGCGGACGCTCGCGCGATGCGATCCTGGACCACGTCCGCGGCGCCGAGGCCGGGTACCTCACGAGGCTGGCGTGGAAGGCGCCTCCGGGCGCCGACACGCAGGCCGTCCGTACCGCCGTGGTCGACGCGCTCACATCGGCGGTGAAGCACGGCGTCGAGGCGCGCGGTCCGCGGGGCGGCAGGCGGTGGCTGCCGCGTTACTTCGTGCGGCGCGTCGCCTGGCACGCGCTCGACCACGCGTGGGAGATCGAGGACCGAACGACGTGAGGGCTCGCGGCGTTAGGGCCGGACGTCGCCGTCCGGCAAGGTCTCGTGCGCGGATGCCGCCTCGTCGGCCCGGATCTCGACGAGGTCGAAGACCGGAGGCGCGAGCGGGTGTGTGGCGTGGCAGGTGAGCAGCATTGACGCGGCGGCGGACTCCTCCACGACGACCGCGAACGCTCCGTCGCGCCCTTCGAACACCGCCCTGCTGCGGGAGCCCATCCGTTGGACGTCGCGCACGTCGACGTCGTCGAGGGCGTCGAGCGCGCGGGCGGTCCGCAAGAACAGCTCGGCCGCCTGGACGTCGATCGCATGGCTCGACCGGCCGCGCGCGTGGACGAGATCGAGGCGCCCGTCGCTGTACGCGTTTGCGATCACGGGCCCAGCATCGGCGTCGACACGACCGAAGTACCAGCCGTGTGGGAACGCAATGAGGTTGGCGGCGAAGCGGTCCCCACCGACGTGTGTCGACTCCCACGTCTCGTCCGGGTGTGTCACCGACAGCCACTGGGCGAGCGGCCGGCCGCGCTCGGCACAGCAGGGGTCGTGACGGCCGTGGGTGCACACGAGGAACAGCGGTCCCTCGTAGGGATCCAGCCCGAGCCGTTCGCCGCGCGCGAGTGCGTCGAGGTCGAGGTCTAGCACGTCGCTGCGCCGTCGAAGCCGGACCCGCTCGATCCACGGCGTTCCCGGGCCGGACGAGATCGCGAAGCAGGTGCCGCCGTCGGGGACGTCCCGATCGGGACGGCGGATCAGCAGAACGCGGACGCCAAAGCGCCGGTCGAGACGGCGGAGCTCGCGGCCGAGGCCCTCGGGCAGCCGGGCGTCGAGCAGCACGCGCTCACCCCAGGGCCCGGGGTGCTCGAGCAGGAGCCAACGGCGCACCGTCGACGCCGTCCCGGACAGCGCCTCGCCGCGCGCCTCGGAACGCGCCGAGCACCGGCCTGGGGAGACGGCCACCGACGCGGGGTCAGCGATCGCCGTCGTGGTCGGCGGCCCTGCTGAGCGGCTCGAGCGCGAGAAGGCCTTCGCGGACGAGCCGCCGCACGACGACCGCGCGGCTCTCCGCATCGGGGATCTGCGGCCTGAGGTCGCCCACGGCGAACGCGGACGCCTCGGCGATCCGGCGAATCGCCGGCTGCAGCCACGCCGGCATCGTCACGCGGCGATCGCCGAGCAGGACCGTCACCTTCTCATCGTCGGCGCGGATCTCGCAGATCGACCCCCGGCGACGATGCACAACGGTGGTGTCGTCGATCGCGCCAGCCGCCGGCTCCGCGGCCAGGACGCCGCGCACGAGCGGCGCCCGGGTCGTGAGGAACCGAACGGCCCGGCGATCGCCGATCGCGCTGGCATCCACCTCGGAGAGGGCCGCTGCGGCAGCCGCGAGACGCTCGCGCAGCTCCGCTGCCAGGGAACTCGGGTCGCGATGCCACCCGGCCGGCACCGGCGCATCGAGCGCCGGGTCCGCGCTCGCCTCGGCCCACGCCTCCGCCAGCACGTCGCGCCACGAGGTCACGTGGACGCCGACGGTCAGGTGCCCGGAGAGCGTCTCCTGCGTCGACGCCGCGTGCGGGGTTCCCGTCGGCATGTAGATCGCGTCTCCCGACGCGACGACCGCCTCGATCGGCTCGCGTCGCTCCTCGCGTGGCGCAGCGTGTACCTCCCAGTGCTTGCCGCCGAACGCCTGCAGCACGAAGACGTCGTGTGGATCGGCGTGCAGCGATAGGCCCTGGGCGCCTGGCGGTGTCACGTACGCGTTGACCTGACACGGATGACCGAGTTCGAGCTCGAGCTCGCGAACGAACACGGCGACCGGCTCCCAGTACCGATGGAGCCCTTGAAGCACGATGGTCGCGCCCCTGCGGAACATCTCGAACATCCGTGCCGCGTCGGCCATCCCGGTGACCGGCTTCGAACCGGTGCGTCCCGAGCGCGTGTACGCCGACTCGGGGATCTGCTCGCCGGCCTTCACCATCCGAAATGTCGGCGTCCGCAACGACATCGTCGACAGCATCCGATCGACGTCGTCGAAGGTGAGCAGATCCCCGTACCCGTGTTCGTCGGCGCGGCGGGCGAAGAGCGCTCGCCGGCCCCAGGAGTCGCGCAGGAACGCGGAGGCATCTCCGGTCGCGCGCTCGAGCGCGCTCGGCGGCCGGACGTCGATCACCGCGCGGGTCGGCCGAGTTTCGACGTCGCTACTGATCGGTTGCGTCGGAGTCGCCGCTGTCGCCGTCCTTGCCGTCCGTCGTATCGCCGTCGGTGCCGTCTGCGTCGTCGCCGTCGGCGTCCGTTCCGTCTGCGTCGGACGTGTCGGTGCCGTCGGCGTCCTCGCCGGGGCGACGCTCCATTGCCGTCGGCATCGACGATCCCATCTGCGTCGAGATGTCGTCGTCGGACACCGTCGGCGTGCCCGTCAGTTCCTCGTCCATCCCACCCTCCCTGCGGCGCTGTGGAGAGCGATCGTAGCCCCTCGACGCAGAGCGGGCGTCGCACGCGGCTCCCGCGGGTACGTCTCGGCGTGTGGGAGCGCGTCCGATAGAGACGGGGCGGGCGCCCGACGGTCGCGCCCAACGGGCGGGCGTCGTGATGCGACGAGCCATCGAGCTCGCTCGGCTGGCCGCGCGTGGCGTCACGATGCTCGCCGTGGTCGCGGCGGCGTGCGTCGGGCTGGCATGGACGGCGTGGATCGCCGGCCGGCCACCGGTCGACGGGAGCGACTGGGGAGCGCGCGTCGTCGTCCTCGCGATCGCGCTGGTACCGTCCGCAGTCCTGGGGCTGTTCCTCGCCGGGCTTCGCGAGCTCGCCGAGCTGCCGCGGCGCGCGCGTGAACTCCCGCCCGAACTGCGCACCCAGATCGCGCACGTCCGAGCGCGCGCAGCCGGGCGGCGCGGACGGGCCGGCCTCGTTGGAGGGACGGTGCGTCTTGCGCGACTACTCCTGGACGCGCGCGAGCTCCTGTCGCCGTACGCGGTCGTCACGGCCGCTCTTCGGCCGGCGCTCGTGCTGACTGCCGCGTTCGCAGCGGTGGCCGCCGTCGTCGAGATCCCCGTCGCGCTCGTCAGCCTGCTGTTCGTCGCGACCTCCTGAACCGGCCGCGAGTTGACCGCCGACATGGTCGGCGTGTAGACCGAGCCCGTCGACAACCGATCGGCAAGGTCAACGGGAAAGGAGGCGACACCGATGCCCACGGACATCCTCGTCTCACTCGACGATCGTCCGGGCGAGCTCGCCCGCGTCGGCGAGGCGCTCGGGCAGGCCGGCATCAACATCGAGGGGATGATGGCGTTCGCGCACGAAGGCCGCGGCTTCGCGCACGTGCTCGTGGAGAATCCCTCGAGCGCACGACGCGCCCTCGACGCTGCGGGGTTGAAGATCGAGGGTGAGAGCGGTGTCGAGATCATCGATCTCGACGAGGCCGACATCGACCGCCCGGGAAGGCTCGGCGAGTCGGCGCGCGGAGTGGCCGACGCCGGCATCAACCTGCGGTTCGTCTATCTCGCGACCCACAACAGGGTCGTCATCGGGGCCGACGACGTCGACGCGGTGAGGAGGGCGATGCGTCGGTAGCGTGGCGCGGGCGTGCGCCCGTTACGGACGCGACAGCCGCGTCAGAACGTTGCCGGTGATCCGCGCGACGTCCGGGTCGCCGAGGCCATAAGCCCAGTCGGTCACGCCGGCGTTGAAGACCCTCCCGCCGCCCTCGCGTTCGAACACGGCGACGCACGCGTTGTTGTGCTCGAGCCGGTGGACGTTCTCGCGCCACGCGTCGCCGAAGACGGCGCGGGCCGCCGTCTCCAGGTCGCCGGGCTCCCCGGCGTAGCGTGACGGCTGCTCGTTTCCGGCCCACAGACGGGCGGGCGCCGTAGCGAGGATCTCGAGCGACTCCGGCGCGCCGTCGCGATGCGTCGGGACCGGTAGGCCGTCGATGAGCTCGAACTCGCAGCCGTCGACCTCGTACGCGACGATCTCGTCGGCCAGCCCCAGCGCGTCGCCGTATCGCAGACCGGTGCCCTCGAACGCCCAGTGCTCCGGCCGCCAGACGGTGTACGCGCCCGAGGCCCTCGGGACGCCGAGTCCGTACCGCGAGTATCCACCGCGCGTGAACGTAAGGCCGATGGTCCGCGTCTCGGGCCAGCCGATGCGTCGGTCCGACCACGGTCCTGTCAGCAGCGCTTCATCCGGCGTGCCGAGGACGGGATCCTCGTCGCACCGATACTTGTAGGACGTCATCGCGCGCGCGCCGTCCTCGAACCGGATCTGCCAGAAGCAAGTGTTGCCGCTGAAGATCGCTGCGTTGCCTCCGGCCGCCACGAACGCGTCGAGGGACTCACGCATGCCTCGCGACCAGTACTCGTCGTGACCCACGCTGACGAACAGCCGGTGGCCGTCGAGGACGCCCGGGCGCTCCTCGAGATCCTGGTTCACGGCAACGTCGAGCTCGAGCCCCTCGCGCTCGGCCCAGATGACGAAGCGGCGTTCCCAGTTCCACCATCCGGCGCCGCCGCTCCAGACCGAGAGCCCGAGTGGCTCCGCCCACTGGAAGAACCACAGCGCCTCGGCATCGAGTCGCGGCTGCATCTTGCGCCGCTCCGGCTCCGGCTTGCGAAGGAACCCCCGCGCGAGCGGCCGCTCGAGCGAAACGCGCGTTGCCCCCGTGTACAGGGAGGGACCGCCCCAGTCGTTGTATGCGGCATAGGTCGTCGTGGACAACACGAGCAGGATCGCGCCTCGACGTCTCGTCGGCCGCACGACGAGGAACGCGTCGGCCGTCTCGTCGCCCGCGTTCAGGACGACCGAGTAGTAGCCCGATGCCCAGTCCCGGCCGACCGGGACCGTCAACGACGCCGCCCAGCCGCACCCGCGCGAGGACGCGTCCGCCGGAGTGTCGAGGGACGAGCCTCGTACGCCGGATCTGGACCAGACGACCTCCCGGGCGGCGCCCTCGCGCGCGATCTCGACGTCGAACGACGCGGCGTCCGTCGAGACGTGAAGAGCGACCTCGTCGCCGGCGTCCGCGCTCTGCGGCCACGCGTACGCGTCGAGCATCGCGCGGGAGTATAGGAAGGATGCAGCACCGATCCGGTTCGCGAATCGGCGGCGCGCTCGTCGCGCTCGCCGCGATCGGCGTCGGCGAGCTCGCGGCGGCATTCGGGGAGCCCGCCGCGTCGCCGGTCCTGGCAGTGGGCAAGGCCACGATCGACGGCGCGCCGCAGCCGATCAAGTCGTGGGCGATACGAGTGCTGGGTCCCGCCGACAAGGCCGTGCTGGTCGCGGGGATCGTCGCGGTGCTCGTCGCCGGCGCCGTCGCACTGGGGCCGTTGGCCTTCCGACGGCCGCGCACGGGGCTTCTCGCGATCGCCACCACGGCCGCCATCGGCGCGGTCGCGGCGGCCACGCGCCCCGGCGCCTCTGCCGGCTGGGCCGTGCCGTCGCTCCTGGCCGGCATGGCCGCAGCACTGGCCTTCGTGACGCTTCGGCGCGCGCTCACCGACGGAGCGCAGGCCGGTCGAGGACCGGCGCGCGATGCCTTGCCGGCCGACGGCCCCGAGGAACGCTCCGAGCCGGCCGTGGCGTTCGACCGGCGTCGGTTCCTCCGGGCGGCGCTCACGGTCGGCGCCGTGGGGGCGGGGTCAGCGGCGCTCGGCGTGACTCGGGCTCGCAACCGAAGGGAGATCGATGCGGCCCGCGCGGCGATCCGCATCTCGCCCCCGGCCGATCCCGCGCGCCGGGTGCCGAGCGGCGCCGACCTCGACGTGCCCGGCCTCTCGCCGTTCGTCACATCGAACGACCGCTTCTACCGCGTCGACACCGCCCTGTTCGTCCCGGAGGTCGACGTCCGCACGTGGCGGCTCACCGTCGCGGGTTCCGTCGACCGGCCGATGACGCTCTCGTTCGACGACCTCCTCACGCGTCCGCTCGTGGAACGCGACATCACGCTCGCGTGTGTCTCGAACGAGGTCGGCGGGCCATACGTTGGCAACGCCCGGTGGTTGGGCGTTTCCCTCGCGGAGCTGCTGAACGACGCCGGCGTGCGTCCCGGCTCGAACCAGCTCGTGTCTCGCTCGGTCGACGGTTTCACCGCCGGAACGCCGATGCGGCTCGTCCTTGACGGTCGTGACGCCATGCTCGCCCTCGCGATGAACGGGGAGCCGCTCCCGATGGAGCACGGGTTCCCGGTGCGCATGGTGGTGCCCGGACTCTACGGCTACGAGTCGGCGACGAAGTGGCTCTCGGAGCTCGAACCGACGACGTACGACGCCTACGACGCGTATTGGGTGCAGCGAGGCTGGGCTCGGATCGCGCCGATCAAGACGCAGTCTCGCATCGATACCCCGCGGAACGGAGCGACCCGGACGCGCGGGCGGGTGGTCGTCGCCGGTGTGGCGTGGGCTCAGCACACCGGGATCGGGGCGGTCGAGGTGCGCGTCGATGACGACGAGTGGCATCCGGCGACGCTCGCGGCGCAGGACTCGATCGACACCTGGCGGCAGTGGCGGTGGGATTGGGACGCCACCCCCGGCGACCACGTCGTCATGGTTCGCGCCACGGACGCGGACGGGGTCACGCAGCCGGGCACCCCGACGCCGCCTTTCCCCGACGGCGCCGCGGGCTGGCACACGATCACCGTCGCGATCACCTGACGTCGCGAAGCCGGCGTCAGACCTGCGCTCTACGGCGACGCGGTCTCGATAGGGTGTTGGGCTTCGCTCGCGAAGGAGCCGACCTGGCGCTCTCCGGATCCACGCGTGTCCTCGTCGCCATCCTCGTCATCGCGCTCGCCGGCGTGGCCGCGGTTGCCCTGCTGCCGACGTCCGGCACCGCACCCCCCCCAACGCCGTCGGCGTCTACGGCGCCACCGCGCGCGTACCCGCTCGACATTCGGATGGGCCGCGTCTTCGGCCGAGGACCGGACGGGCTCGTCGAGCCGCGCGCGCTCCGCGGGCCGTCCGCCGCGATCCAACGAACCTTCACCGAGCTGTACGAGACGGCCTTCGTCGATCCCGATCGATGGGCCGGCGGGCGCTTCCCCGGTCTCGAGGCGTTCTTCTCCGGGCAGGCGCGAGAGCGTGTCCGCGAGGACCTCGACGAACTCACGCTGGGCCGCGCGGCGCAGCGGCTCGACACGGTTCGGCCGCGTCGGGCACGACTCGACGTACGGTTCGTGATGGACCGCGGGCGTCATGCCGTCGTCGCGTTCGCAAATATGCACTTCCACGGCGTCGGCACGACAGGAAGCGGCGATCGGGTCCCGATCGACCAGCGCGGACGCTACGTGCTGGGCCACTCGCACGGCGGATGGCGCATCGAGTCCTACGAGGTCCGCGCGCGGGTATCGCCGGCTCCCGGCGCGAACGCTCGGTCGGCCGGGTTCGTCCCCGGTCCGCCGTCGTCCGGGCCGCTTTTCGTGCTCGTGATCGGGAGCGACGCGCGTCCCGGGCAGGTCGTCACCTCCGCCCGAGCCGACTCGCTGCACATCGTCAGCGTGAACCCGAGGCTCGGGCGCGGCGCGATCGTCGGCATCCCGCGGGATTCCTACGTTCCCATCCCTGGCCACGGCACGAACAAGATCAACGCCGCACTGTTCTACGGCGGCCCCGACCTCGTCGTCCGCACCGTCGATGCGTTGACTGGCGTGCACGTCGACGGGTATCTGCTGACGGGGTTCGACGGCTTCCGGCGCGTGGTCGACGCCATCGGCGGCGTCGACGTCCGCGTCCCGTACAGGATGGACGACGCGGCGTCCGGCGCGCACTTCGCGCCCGGACCCGCGCACCTGAACGGGCTCAAAGCCCTCGCATTCAGCCGTGACCGCCACGACACGCCCGGGGGCGACCTCGGCCGCTCCATGAACCAGGGCGGCGTGCTCCTCGCGACACTGCGGCAGCTTCGATCGACCATCGCGAAGGATCCCGCCCGGTTGCTCCCCTGGCTCGTGGGCGCCGCTCGGTTCGTGAGTACGGACCTGTCCCTATCGCAGATGTCGGAGCTGCTCCTCGCCGCCTCGACCTTCGACCCCGGACGAATCCGCACGACGGTCGTCTGGGGAAGCGGCACAACGGCGGGCGGACAGAGCATCGTGCGGCTCGGGGGCTCTGCGTACGCGGTCTTCCGCGACCTTGCCCGAAACGGCGTCCTGGGACGCTGACCGAAGCGGCCCTACGCAAGCACGACGAGCCGGTCGATTGCCACGAGCGAGCCGTCGGCCTTCGGCCGCGACTTGCCGAGGACGACGATCCGAAGCGTGTGGACGCCGTCGGCGAGGCCGGTCACGGAACGGGCGACGTTCGCGTCGCCCCTCGGGGCATAGTTGTCGACCGTTCGTAGGAGCACGCCGTCGACGTACATTGCCGCGCGGCCCTGCTTCGGACCGACGGCCGTGTACCACTCGATCCCCGTCCCCCGGAACCTGAAGGTCGCCTGTGCGCGGGAAAGATCCGTCGTGGCGACGCGGCCCGAGGCGCGCGGGACGTCCTCGCGTCGCCACATCCACGATCCGGCCGGTTTCGCGACGATGTCGTGCCGCACGCGAAACGCATCCACGACGACCTGCGAGTCGTCGGCCGCCCTCGCATGCGCACCGAGCGCCGTGATCGTGATGGTGTGCCAGCCGCGGTCCAGGCCCTTGAACGTCCTTCCCACCTTGAAATCGGTGCGCGGTGCGTATTGGTCGAACACGCCCCGCGACTTCCCGTCGATCCGCACCGAGGCGCGGCCCTGATCCGGCCCCGTAGCGGTGAACCACGTGATCGAAGGGCCGCGGAACGCCATCGAGAAGCGAGCGCCCTGGAGGTGCTCCGCCGAGTACGAGCGCCCGTACGCACGCCGGCTGCCCCTCGAACGCCACGAGAACACCACGCCTCCGGAGTCCTCCTCGGCCTCGGTCGGGGCGATGAAGTCCTCCTGCATCGTGGCGACGGGATTGCCCGAGCGGTCGACGACCGCCGGGAGTACACCGGCCGGATCGACGAGCACGGAATAGGACAGGCCCGCGACGAGCGGCTGCTCGGGCTGGACGGCGACCTTTCGGACGAGGCCCGTTGTGCAGTCGACGGCGACACCCTTGGCGGACGTGCATCGCAGCGTCGAGCGAACGGGCGCCGACGCGTCGGGCTGCCACAGAACCACGTTGCCGGGCGTCACGTCATGGACCGACTCGGAGAACGACACGACGACGGGACGTGCGAGGCCGGAGGGCAGCGAGATCGTCGCCGTCGGCGCCGTCGCGTCCGGACTCGGGATCGTGATGGCGTCGAACGTCGTACCCGCGTACCAGTCGCCGTCGACGCACCCGGCTATCCCGGGGACGGCCGCACAATTCGTCCACTGCCAGAAGGTCCACCCATAGCCGCCCCAGTTGCCGGCGGGAACGGTCGGCGCCGCGACGTCCCAGTGCGCCACCCACAGCACGGTGTAGCCGGCGTCGACGATGGCGCTCGTATCTCCCGTCCGGTTCTTCCAGCCGTTCGGGCTCGTGTACACCATCGGGCGGACGCCGAGGCGCTCGGTGACGCGGTCGAGCCAGTCGAGCACCCATTGCGTGAGCTGCGTCTGCGTGAGATCGCCGGTTCGCTCCAGGTCGAGGGCCGGGATCAGGTTGCCGGGAGCGAGCTGCGCCACGTCGACGAAGTGGTCGGCCTCCGCGGCAGCGTCGCCACGCGTGTCGTCGGGTCGCGCGAAGTGGTAGGCGGTGAACGCCAGCCCCATCGACGTTGCGCCGGCTTTGTTGGTGAAGTAGGTGGGGTCGACGTACGATCGGCCCTCGGTTGCCTTCGCGATGACGAACGACACGCCGGCGGCCGCGACCTCCGGCCAGTCGATCGTCTCCTGCCAGTGGGAGACGTCGATCCCGGCGGTCACCCCCGTCGCCTGTGCGACGCTGGTCGGAGCCGCCGGGGCGACCGCGGTGCTCGGCGACGCCGCCACGCCGCCCGCGAGCGCGCCGGGCGCGTCGATCGCGATCGAGGCGAAGACGAACGAAAGGAGCGCGAGCGCGCATGCGCGCCGAACCCCCCTAGTCAGACTCACTGCCTCAGCCCCCGTCGGAGCGGCGAGGCTACCCCACCACTTCGGCGAACGTCGACCGGCCCCCTCAGCCGTCGTCGTCTGAGCGAGTCACGTCCGCGACCTCGGCGCCAACCGCCTCCACGAGCGCGGCGGGCGACAGATGGAGGTTCACGCCGCGGGCACCACCCCCAATCGCCACCCGGTCGAGCTCGCTCGCTGAAACGTCGAGAATCACCGGCCACGCCGTCGTGGACCCGAACGGCGTGATGGCGCCCCGCTCGTACCCGGTCGCGGCCTTCGCCTCGTCCTCGTTCGGAAGCGAGACGCGATTCAGCCCGAGTCGAGCCCGAAGCTTCGGCCAGTCGATCTGTCGGCCGCCTGGCACCAAGACGAAGACGTAGTCGTCACGACCCTTTCGGACGACGATGCTCCGCAGCAGCTGCTCCAGACGGATGTCCTGCATCGCGGCGCTCTCCACGGCGCTACCCGGACGCTCGGTTCGAACGACGTCGAACGCGATGCGGGCCCGGCGCGCCGCGACGACGCCCGGTGCGTTTCCCGATGCGCCTGCCTTCATGTGCCCGGAGGCTACCGGGTCGTGTGGCCCGCGAAACGCGGCGCGGGGCGCCCGAACGAAGCCGGACGCCCCCTTTTGCGATCGTTTCGATCGCGGCTCGGCGACGAACGTCAGGCGAACCGGCCGCAGACGGCGCAGGCGTACCAGCTGGTATTTCCGTCACGGACGAACGCGGCATACTCGCCGCAGTTCGAACAGGTTCGCATCGACACGAGGGGGAGATCCTGTCGAGGAACCACCAGCCGGAGGCTCGGGCGCGTCCGCCCCTCCTCGACCTCCCATTCGGTTGCCGTGATGGCCATGGTGCTCCTCCTTGTCGGGCAGCTCACTAAATACCCGCACATGGACCGCCGCACGCACACGATTCGGAGGGGCGGTTCGACCGATACGCTCGGCGACGAAGACGACAAGGAGGTGACATGCAGACGGCGAGCGGAGGCGATGCGACGTTCGAACGAGGCGGATCGGACCGGTTCACCGGAGAGGTTTGGGTGCGGACGACGCTGTCGGCGGACGACGGCACGAACGTCGGCATCGTGCATTTCTCCCCCGGCGCGCGGACGCACTGGCATCGTCATCCCGGTGGTCAATTCCTCTTCGGCGTCTCCGGACGGGGACGCGTCCGAACGCGAGGTGAGGACGCGTTCACCCTCGAACCGGGCGACGTCATCCACGTGGGCCCACGCGAGTGGCACTTTCACGGCGGAGACGGGGATGCGCCAGTGGTGCACGTCGCGGTCAACGGCGGAGGCTCCGTCGACTGGGGCGAGGCCGTTACGGACGAGGAGTACGCCGAAGGCTTCTGACATCGACGGGCGTTGGGCGCGCGGGCAGGGCGAGGCGCACGCCCGGCTTTTCGCTCGCGAGGGAGCGCGGGTCGTCCTGAGCGACGTCCTGGATGGACAGGGGCGAGGTGGTCGCGAAGGACATCGACGCCCGTCGTTTGTGACGCGGGCCGTGGTGGCCGTCGACGGTGGGTACCTGGCGAGCTAAACGCGGTTCAGCCCATCGAGGGCCGGCCCATCCAGTGCCGATACTCCTCGTTGAACCAGTAGAGGAACCGATCCTTGCGAGGGTAGACGCCCGTGGTGTACGCGCGCGATTGCACGCCGACCTGCGCTCGCTCGCACACGGCCCAATCCTGCTTGCTGATGAGGTCCCAGAAATCGACCACCGGCTCATTCGATACGTCGCGATCGTCGATGGTCTCCGGCATGAACAGGTAGTCGCTGATCACCGTCGTATGCCCCTGCTCGCGGGGGACCAGGATGTAGTACTGGACGCAGTCCGGGTGCATGTCGAGCGCGAGGTTCGGAAACTGGTAGATCCCGTAGTACCGGTTGACGTCTTCTTCGAGGATGCCCGGAAACCTCGGGAGCGTCGAGGCGCCCGTCGGATTGAAGCTCGTCGCGCCCTCCATCATCTGAAGCCCGTCGTCGCGGATGTCCTCGTCCCAGACCTCGCCGAAGCGGAACAGCGGCACGACCTGCACGAGCTCTGGATGGATGGTCGGACAGTGCAGGCACTCGTTGTAGTTCTCGACGAGGATCTTCCAGTTGGCCTTCACCTCGTACACGATCCGGTGCCCGATCCGAAGGTCCTGCATCGAGAATCGGTCGAAGGCCGTCATAGTCTCGGCGCCCGAACGCAAGAACTCGACGAGCGGGATCGGCCGTGCGCTCGACAGGTTCAGGAACAGGAAGCCCGCGTACGTGTCGACGTGGATCGCGTGTAGCGGGTAGTCGGCTCGGTCGAAGAATTCGTCCTGCTCGACGTTCGGCGTTGCGAGCAGCTCGCCGTTCAGCCCGTACGTCCAGCCGTGGTACGGGCACTTGAACGCCTTCTTGACCGTGCCGCAGCCCTCATCGAGGAACCGCGTGCCCCGGTGGGAGCAGACGTTGTAGAAGCCGCGCAGCTCACCGTCAGCGTTTCGCGTGACGAACACGCTTTCGCCGGCAACGTCGTACGTGCGATACGAGCCCCTGTCCGGCACCTCCTCCGCGCGACCGACGGCCACCCACGTCGAGTGCCAGATCCGGTCGCGCTCCTCGCGCCAGACGTCCTCGTCCCAGTACTCGCGCCCCGCGAGCGTCGGCTTCGGCCGCCATCCCGCCGCCTCGTCCCGCATGCGCTGCTCGAGCGTTCCCTTCGCGCTTCCGTTCACGACCGCCTCCGAACGCCGCGCGCCCATGTCCGTCGCCATTTTTGAACGGCGAGTCAACAGCATAGATCGACGACGCTCGGGACGCGACCGTGGGCCGGGATCGAGGACACACCCGGCGCTCGCCGGTGCCGGTTGAACCAGCATCACGCTGCGCCGCATTTACGGGTTGCGGTCGGTCCGCCGATTCAGCCTTCGGGTGCCGCAGAAGGTAGCCCGTCGATGCGCGACCCAGCCGCGAATGTTCGACGCTCCCCGTCCCGGAAGACCGCGACGCTTCCGGCGCCGAGCGCCGTCCATTCGCCGTCGTGCCAGACGGCGGCGGTCCGCTCGTCGGGGCCGACGAGGACCACGTCGTCGCGCGGCTTCGCGGCGAGCGCGGAGTCCACCCATCGGTGGCCGAACGTGTTGTAGTGGGGCAGAACGGCTACCCCGGGAACGAGCCCGAGCGCGTCGGCGTATCGCCGGCGGTCGTCGCCCGGCATTCGACGGCGGACGAGCGTCCATTCACCGAGCGCCATAGCGCCGGCGGAGGAGCCGCCGAGCGCCGCACCCTCCCTCCATGCGGCGACGACCGCGCGCCATACGACGGAGCCCGCCAAGAGCGATGGAACGATCCCCGGATCGCCGCCGACGAGGTAGAAGAACCGGCCCGATCGTGCCCGTTGCGCGATGTCACCCGACATGACGTGCGACCGCTTCGTGGCCGGGAGCTCCTCGACCTCGAGCCCCAGGCCTCCGAACCACCGGCGAGAGTTCTCGACGGCCAGATCAGGACGGTGGCGCGTGGCCGCCGTGGCGAGCACGAACGCCGGTCCGCCGACGGCGGCCTCGAGTAGGACGCGATCCTGCGGCTCGTTGCCCGGGTTTAGCTCGTCGCCGCCAACGAGCGCGAGCGGGCCCGGCTTCATGCGTCGAGCGCCGCGAGCGCGGCGCCCAGCGATCGGATGGCACGCTCGGTTATCGGGTCGACGACGAGGATGGCCTCGTCGGCGCCGGCCTCCGCCAGCGCGCGCAGGCCCTTGGCGATGCGATCCGCCGGGCCCTCGAGCGGCGTCACGCCGTCGGGAACGGGGCGCTCGCGACTCGACCGGTCGAGGACGACGAGGACGCACGCGCTTCGGTCGATCTCGTCGGGCGGGCGACCGACGCGTTCCGCGATCGCGTCGACCCTCCCGCACTCGGCCTCGAACCCCTCGGGCGTGTTCCCGTACAGGTCGAACCACGCGTTCCACGCGTCGACCACCGGAAGTGTCGCGGTCAGCATGCGCTCGCCGCTACTGCCGACCATCAGCGGCACACGGCCGCGTGGCGGTGGCAACAGGACCGCGTCCTCGACGCGGACAAACCGCCCGTCACGACTGACCCGCTCGCCGGCGAGCAGGCGCCGGATCACGTCGAACGCCTCCTCGAACCGCGCGACGCGGAGGTCGAAAGGCAGACCGAAAGCCCGGAACTCGGCCTCGTTCCACCCCGCCCCCACGCCGAGGACGAGGCGTCCGTCGCTCACCGCATCGACGGCCGCCGCCATTCGCGCGAGGACGCCGGGCGGATGGAACGCGGCGCATGCGACCAGCGGACCTAGCCGCACCCGCTCGGTGACGGCCGCGACGGCCGAAAGCAGAACCCACGCATCCCAGGGGCCGCGCTCCGGCCGTCCGTCGTCGCGATAGAGGAGGTGGTCCCCGACCCACACGGAGTCGAACCCGACTTCTTCGGCGCCGCGCGTCATGCGGAGCAGTTCGGGCCACCGGACATCGCGCTCCACCTCCGGCAGTTGGACGCCGACGCGAAGCGGTCTCGCCACGGCGCGCAGTGTACGGAGTGCCTCACCCGAGTCCACCGATTCCACTCGGTGGCGACGACCGGAGTCACCGTACGGCGGCCAACACCTCGGAAAGGTGCATCGCCCGGCGGCCGGTTCCCTGCTCGATCTGCGTCCGGCAGCTGAACCCGTCCGCGATCACGAGCGTTCCGTCGTCCGCCCGGCGAATGGCGGGCAGCAGCGAGCGCTCCGCGATGCGTACCGACGTCTGATAGCGGCGCCCGTCCTCGAAGCCGAATCCCCCGGCCATCCCGCAGCAGCCCTCCTCCGGCTCCGCCAGCTCGAGGCCGAGCGCGTCGAGGAGCCGGCGGTCGGCTTCGATCCCGACGACCGCCCGCTGGTGACAGTGCACTTGGAGGATCGCGTGCGCGTCCATCCTCGACGGCTCGAAACCACGCGCATCCAGGTATTGCGCAAGCGTGACCACGTGCGCCGCCAGGGCCGCCGCGTCGGCGTCGTCCGGCAACATGGCGGGAAGCTCGTCGCGGAACACGGCAGCGCAGCTGGGCTCGAGGACGACCACGGGAACCTCCGCGTCGATCGCCGGACGCAATACATCGACCGTGCGACGGAGCAGCCGCGCTGCGAGGTCGAGCATGCCGTGGTCGTAGAGCGGACGGCCGCAGCACGCCCAGCGGCGCGGGATCTCGACGCGCGCGCCCGCTCGCTCGAGCACATCGACTGCGGCCATCGCGACGTCCGCGTCAAACCGGTCCGTGAAAGTGTCCGGCCACAACAAGACGCGTTCGCCGCCGGACGAGACGTCCCGTCCTCGTCGACGGAACCAGGCGCGAAACGTCGTATCGGCGAACCGAGGCGCCGACCGCGCCGGCGCGATGCCGGCCGCCCGCTTCGCGACGGAGCCGAGCAACGGCGACGACAGCATGGCGTTCGTCAACCGCGGCGTTCGCGAGGCTGCGCGCGCCCACCACGGGAGCAGCCCCATGGCGTAAGCAACGCGAGGCTTTCGGCGTGCCTCGTAATAGTGCGAGAGGAACTCCGCCTTGTAGGTCGCTACGTCGACGTTGACGGGGCACTCGCTCTTGCATGCCTTGCACGACAGGCACAGATCGAGCGCGCGCTTGACCTCGTCGCTCCGCCACAGCTCGAGCTCCGCCCCGTTGAGCATCTCGTAGAGCAGGCGGGCGCGCCCCCGCGTCGAATGTTCCTCCTCGCGCGTGACGCGATAGCTGGGGCACATCGTGCCGCCGTCCATCCGACGACACGTCCCGACCCCGACGCACCGGAGCGCCGCGTCGGCGAACGACCCCTCGCGTCCGAACGTAAGACGCGTCGAGACCGCAGTCGGAGAGTAGTCTGGGCCGAGTCGGAGATCCGCGTCGAGCGGCGCCGGCCAGACGATGCGGCCGGGGTTCATGAGGCCCCCCGGATCCCAGATCCGCTTGAACGTCTCGAAGGCCCGAACGAGCTCCTCGCCGAACATCTTCGGCAGCAGCTCCGCCCGCGCCTGCCCGTCTCCGTGCTCGCCCGACAGCGACCCACCCAGGCCGACGACGAGCTCCGCTGCGTCGGTGACGAACGCGCGGAACGCCGCGATGCCGGGGGCCGACGCGAGGTCGAACGACGCGCGCGAGTGAACGCAGCCCTGTCCGAAGTGGCCGTACATCGACGCCTCGTAGCCCCAGCGATCGAGCAGCGCGCGGAACCCCCGCAGGTACTCCCCGAGGCGTTCGGGTGGGACGGCCGCGTCCTCCCAGCCCTCCCACCTCGGCGGCTTGCCGGGCACGTGAGCGGTGGCGCCGAGACCGGACTCGCGAACGCCCCACACTTGACGGCTCATTACGGCATCGAGAAGCAGCGCGGACGCGCTGAGGCCGGGAAGGCCGCGAAGGCTTCGCAGCACCTCTCGCGCACGACCCTCGGCGTCTTGGCGGTCGTCGCCACCGATCTCCACGAGGATCCACCCGGCGCCGTCGGGGAGTCCGGCGACGGCCGCCGAATTCAGACCCTTGCGCCGGTTGTCGTCGACGAGGTGATCGTCGAAGCCCTCCAGCCCGGTCGGGCGCAACTCGCGGATCTCGGGAACCGCGTCCGCGGCAGCGAACACATCGGCGAAGCCGAGCACGATCGTCGAGCGGTGGGCGGGCCAGGGTACGAGCTCGACGGTTGCCTCGAGAATCGTGACGCAGGTCCCCTCCGAGCCGACGAGGGCCTTCGCGACGTCGAAACCGTGCTCGGGAAGCAGGTACTCGAGGTTGTAGCCCGAGACGCGGCGCGCGATGCGCGGGAAGCGCGACCGGATCTCGTCGGCGTATCGGTTGCGAAGATCGGCGAGGGCCGAGTAGATCTGACCGCGTCGCCCCCCCGCGGCAACGATCGCGGCGAGGTCGTCGGCGCTCGTCGGACCGACGCGCATACGCACGCCGTCCGACGTCAGGACGTCGAGCTCTCGGACGTTGTGCGTCGTACGTGGTCCGGGCCCGGCGAACTCCGACAGCAACGAGTGCACCCCGCACGCGTCGTTGCCGATCATTCCGGCGAGCGTGCACTGGGCGTGCGTCGCCGGATCCGGGGCGAACGTCAGCCCGACGTCACCCGCCCGTTGCCGAAGGTGATCGAGCACGACGCCCGGCTGGACGCGGGCCGTCCTCGTTCGCTCGTCGACGTGCAGAACGTCCGGTAGGTACTTGCTCGCGTCGATCACGACCGCTTCGTTGCAGCCTTGCCCGGCGAGACTCGTTCCGGCCCCGCGCGGAAGCACCGGCACGTGCGCCTGCGAACACAGCCGGACTGTAGCGACCATGTCTTCGACGTGGCGAGGAACGACGACGCCGAGTGGCAGATGTCGATAGTTCGACGCGTCCGTCGAATACACCGCCCGGTCGCCTCGGCCAAATCGCACCTCGCCGTCGACGGCGCGAGCGAGTTCGACCGCGAGATCTCGAAGGAGCGGTGAGATGTCGCTTGGCGCACGATCCTCGACGCGAAGCGCCGGGCGCGTCATCGGACCGAACGACGCAGTCCACGCATGCCCGAAGGCTACCGTCGGTCTGCCGGCGAGCGGCGTCGCCCGGCGACGCTTCCGAGGGGCGGGCGATCTTGTCGCTTTTTCGACCGTCGTTGCTACCTGCGGAAATGATCACTGACCTGCGGTGATGCCAAGTTGACCCGGCCGATGGCCCTCGCTACCCTGCGCGGTGCTCCGAGCAGCCGGAGCGGCTGAGTCAGGGAACCGACGCGGGGACCCCTGGGAAAGCCGTAAGGCGAACTGGGCGCACTTGGTCGTACGGCCGGGAAGGCTAACTGGCTGTGCGGGCGGGGAGGCTCGGGACGCCCCAAAGCCCAACGAAAGGGTCTACCGCCAGGAAACCAAGACAGCGGCTCGCGTTGCTCGGGGCGACTGGAACCCGAGGGGCTGACGTTCGCCCGAACCCCGGTTCGCGGCGTGCAGGGTCCCTCGGGTTCTTGCGTCTTCCTGGCCCGTCTCTCTGGCCACGACTCTCGGCGAGCATGACCGCTCGGGCCGGTCAGGCTCGGCAAGGTTTCGTCGTGGACCAAGGGGGAATCGACCAGCGCATCCTCCGGACGGGGTTGGGGGCAGACATGGCGAGCCGCACCGCGACCAGGCAGGGACGGATCGCGTCGACCGTTCGTCGCGACGGCGTCGTATCCATCGCCCAGGGATCGGTCCGCCGGTTCCTCAACGCCGACGGTACGAGCCACACGCGCGCGCTCGCGTACCAGTTCGTCTTCGTTCTCGTGTCGGGCTTCATCGGCCTGATCGGACTCGCGAGCGTCCTCGGCGTTGAGCAGCTGCGGCTGGCCGTGCAGCACATGGCGGGAACGCTCTCGCCCGGCGCGAGCGGTCGGATACTGCAGCGGGCGGCCGCCCACGGGGCGTCGAACGGCGGCACCGCCGCGTTCTTCGGCCTGGCGGCGGCGCTCACCGCCGGAACGCTGGCGATGGCCCAAGTCGAGCGATCCGCCAACCGTCTGGCCGATGACGACGATCCCCCCGCGGTCCGGCGGTTCACGCGCGCCTTCGTGCTCGCCCTCTCGGCCGGACTCCTGCTGGTCATCGGTGGGTTGATGATCGGTGGCGGCAGGGCGATCGAGACCGGGCTCGGTCTGGGTCGCGACGCGGCGACCATCTGGGCGGTGGCCCGGTGGCCGCTCGGCGTCGTCGTCGTGGGCTCGGCTATCTACCTGTTGTTCCGCGAGGCGCCGCGCCGGCCGGTCCGGCCTCGACGGGCCATGTGGGTCGGCGTGGGCGTCACCGTCGTGCTGTGGGTCGCCTTCACCGCGGCCCTCGCCCTGTACCTATCGGTCGGCGGGGGGCAAACGTACGGGTCCCTGATCGCGTTCGTCGCCCTCCTGCTATGGGCGGTCCTGACATCGCTCGCGCTGCACCTGGGGTTTGCCGTCGCGTACGAGTTTGAGTCGCGAATCCGTCCGGGGAGTGTTCGTCTGCCCGAATCGAAGACGGCCTAGTCGGGCGGGACACACGTTGGCGAGCGCGGGGCGCTCGCCGCCACGGCTTGCCGGCTGCTGCCGGTGGCGTGACACCCCGTGAGAGCATCCACGCGTGGCGCACGCTCAGACGGTTTCCGGCCGTGCGCGCCTCGGCGCAGCGGCGGTCCTTTTGGCCGTCCTCATCTGGGGCTTCACCAACACGTTGATCAAGCTGTCGCCGCTTCCGGCGTTGACGTTCGCGGTGCACCGGCTCTGGCTCGGATCTCTGATCCTGCTGGCGGCCTTCTTCGCGACCGGACGTCGCCTTTCCTGGGAGACGGTTCGGGCATCGGCGCCGGGTGGGGCCCTGCTCGGCATCGAGATCGCGTTCTTCTTCTCGGCGGTGAAGCACACGTCGATCGCCGACGTCGCCGTGATCTCGGCGCTTCAGCCGGCGCTCGTGCTGCTCGTCGCCGGACGGCTGTTCGGCGAGGTCGTCCGCGGCCGTCAAATCGTTTGGACGGCGGTCTCGCTTGCTGGCGTCGTGCTCGTCACGCTCGGTTCGGCGGGGACGCCGGCGTGGAGCCTCCGCGGCGACCTCCTGGCCGTCGGCTCGTTGTTCGCCTGGACCGCGTATTTCCTGGTGTCGAAGCGCGCGCGCGCCGACGTGCCCGCGCTCGACTACACGACCGTCGTGTTTGTCTGCGCCACGATCGTCGTCGTCCCGCTCGCGCTCGCGAGCGGACACGCGGTCGGTGGCGTCCGCGCGTCGGACCTCGCGACGCTGCTCGCCTTCGTGGCCGGGGCCTCGGCGGGTCATCTCCTCGTCGCCTGGGCGCACTCGAGCGTCGACGTGTCGGTGAGCAGCCTCGCCATGCTCGCTCAACCCGTCGTCTCCGCGGTCGCAGCGCTCCTGATCCTCGGCGAGCCGCTCACGCCGCTCACCATCGTGGGCGGGACGATCGTGCTCGGATCGCTCGCGGCGATCCTGAGGGCCACGCCATCGACCGTCTCCCCGGACGACGTCGAGGCGGAGCTTCCGCAGACATGACGCGCCCGGACAGGACAGCCAGGATGGGTGCGTGAGCGAGCGCGTGTGGAACTTCTCGCCCGGCCCGGCGACGCTGCCCGCGGCGGTGCTCGAACGGGCACGCGCCGAGCTGCTTTCGCTGCCTGGCGCCAAAGCCTCGGTCCTGGAGATCAGCCATCGCTCGGCCGCGTTCGAGTCGATCATCGAGGAGGCCGAGGCAAACCTCCGATCGCTCCTGGAGATTCCCCAGACGCACCGCGTCCTGTTTCTTCAGGGCGGAGCGTCGACGCAGTTCGCCATGGTGCCCTTGAACCTGCTGGCCGGCCGCACCGCGTCGTACGTGGTGACCGGGTCCTGGAGCGAGAGGGCCCTGGCCGAGGGACGCCGCGTCGGACGCGCCGAGGTTGCGTGGGACGGCGCGCCCGATGGCTACGCGTCCGTCCCCGACCTCGGCCTGTTGGCGCTCGATCCCGGCGCGGCCTACGTCCACGTCACGTCGAACGAGACCATCGGCGGTGTCGAGCTCGCCGGCGGATTCGAGGCGGCGCTGCCGAGCGATCCGCCGCTCGTGTGCGATGCGTCGAGCGACTTCCTCTCGCGTCCGATCGATGTCGCGCGATACGGAGTCCTGTACGCCGGTGCCCAGAAGAACGCCGGTGTCGCAGGCCTCACGATCGTGATCGTGGACGAGCGGCTGACGGAGCGCATCCCGGACGACCTGCCCACCGTCCTCGACTACCGGACGCACATCGAGCATCGCTCCCTGTTCAACACACCGCCGACCTTCGCGGTCTACCTCACGCTCCTCGTGACCCGTTGGCTCCGGGATGAGGTCGGGGGTCTGGACAAGATTGCCGAGCGGAACGACGAGAAGGCCGCGCTGCTGTACGAGGCGATCGACGCCAGCGACGGGTTCTATCGCGGCCACGCGCGGATCGACGCACGCTCACGGATGAACGTGACGTGGCGGCTTCCCGACGAGCGGCTGGAGGAGACGTTCCTGGCGAGGGCTCGCGAGGAGGCGCTCGTCGAGCTGCGGGGGCACCGTTCCGTCGGCGGGATCCGCGCGTCGATCTATAACGCGATGCCGATTGAGGGCGTCCGCGCGCTCCGGTCGTTCATGGACGCGTTTTCGGCGCACACCGGATAGCCGCGTCATGGGACGAGGACGAGCGATCCCTCCACCCCTCCGGCGCGCATCCGGTCGAGCGCCTCGCTGGCGTGCTCGAGGGGAAGGACCTCGATCGTCGAACGGACCGGAATCTCCGCCGCCGCGCGAAGGAACTCGCGCCCATCGCGGCGCGTGAGGTTGGCGACGCTTCGGATCACTCGCTCGCGCCACAAGAGCTCGTACGGAAACGACGGAATGTCGGTCATGGCGATCTCGCCGCACACGACGGTGCCACCGGGGGCGATTGCCGCCAGGGCGAGCGGAACGAGCTCGCCGGCCGACGCGAAGACGATCGCCGCGTCGAGCTCTTCGGGCGGCCGATCGATCGATGCGCCGGCCCACTCCGCGCCGACGCGACGGGCGAAGCGCTGCCCCGCCTCGTCGCCGGGCCGGGTGAAGGCGAACACGCGTCGGCCCTGATGGCGTGCAACCTGCGTCAGGATGTGCGCCGCCGACCCGAAGCCATAGATGCCGAGCCGCTCGGCGTCGCCGGCCATCGACAGGCAGCGCCACCCGATGAGCCCGCCGCACAGAAGCGGTGCCGCCTGCTCGTCCGTCATCTCGTCTGGCAGCGGCAGGCAGAACCGAGCGTCGGCCACGGCCGCCTCGGCGTAGCCGCCGTCGACGTCGTAGCCGGTGAATCGCCCGTTCGGGCACAGGTTCTCGCGTCCCGACCGGCAAGAGCGACACGTCCCGTCCGCCCACGCGAGCCACGGGACGCCGACACGTGCGCCGATCCGCGGAGCGTCGACTCCGGGGGCGACGGCCTCGATGACGCCGACGATCTGATGCCCGAGAACCAGCGGCGTGCGGTGGGGTGGGAGCCGCCCGTCGGCGATGTGGACATCGGTCCGGCAGACTCCGCACGCTTGCACGCGCAGTCGAACCTCGCCATCACGCGGGCGCGGAAGCGGCACCTCGGCTCGACGAAGCGGCCGACCCGCGTCGTCGAGCACAACGGCGCGCATCGACTCCACTCCCAGAAGCTAGCTCGCGCAGCCGAACGGCGCCGGCTACGCCGGCGACCCGTCCTCGGGATTCTCGCGCAGGAAACGCTCGAGCTCCTCGGCGAGCTGGTCGCCGCTCGGCATCTGGCCGAGCGCGCTCTCGTCTACAGCCGCGTCCTCGAGACGGCCGACGTACGCGACCAGGTTCTCGTCCTCCTGGATCGCGTCGCGGACCTGCTTCTCCCAGATCGCGACCGCCGTCTCGACGTCGTCGGTATCGATGGGGAGCTCGAGCACCTGCTCGAGCTTGCCGAGAAGCGAGAGCGCGACCTTCGGATTCGTCCCAGAGGGGAGGTAGTGGGGCGCCGCGCCCCACAGAGACACCGTCGGCAGTCCGATGCTCCTGGCCGACTCGTGGAGAACGCCGACGATCCCTGTCGGACCTTCGTACCGCGACGGCTCGATCTCGAGGCGCCCGATCCACCGCGAGTCGGTGCTCGCCGCCGTAACCGGCGCCGGGCGTGTGTGCGGCACATCGGCGAGATACGCCCCGAGTGTCACGAGCAGTCGGGCGTCCAGGTCACGCGGAACCGAGAGCAGGGCCTGCACGAAAGACCGCCAACGGTTGTTCGGCTCCACGCCGATGAAGACGACGATGTCCCTGGCGACCACCCTCGCATGGAAGAACTCGCAGGCCGGCCACTCGAGGCGCCTCGTCCGCCCCTCCTCGAGATGGACGGTGGGCCGGTTGACCTGGAAGTCGAAGAAGTCCTCGGGGTCGATCGACGCGAAGCGTCGCGCGCCCCACCGGTCTCTGACGTACCGCGCCGCCGTCGTCGCGGCCTCGCCGCCGTCGTTCCAACCGGCGAACGCGCAGACGACGATCGGCGACGACACCTCGGGCCGGAACTCGTACTGGACATTTGCGACCACCAGGACAGTCTGACGCCGGACCGCCAGGACGTCAGACGACACGCGGAGCCGTCAGACGACGCTCATCGTTCGATGACGGGACACGTCATCGTGCGGATGACGCCGCGAACCTCCTGGATGGGCCGAAGCACGAGCTTTCCGAGCTCGTCGATGCTCGTCGCCTCGGCCCGGACGACGAGATCGTAGGGGCCCGTCACCACCTCGACCGAGGTCACGTGGTCGATCGTGCCCACCTGACGGGCGACGGTCGAGCCGACGCCCACCTCCGTCTGGATGAGGATGAACGCACGGAGCACCTCGACACCTCCCAGTGGAACCGCCTCGTCGATCATGCCCCGCCTCCGCCTCCGGCCTCAACCCCGGCCGGGTGGAAGTTCACGCGACTGTTACGTAAAGCGAACGGCCTTGTTGAGGAGCCCTCCCGAACGTGGCAGCATCCGTGAACCCCAGCCGACCAACGCCCGATCGCTGGAGGATCGGACCGTTGATTCACTACGACCGCAGACTCCCCGTGCGCGTGCCGCTCGCGCTCGGCGCCGCCGTCGTGTTGTTGGCGGCGCTGCTTTCATCGCCGGCGTTGGCTTCGGAGACCGTCTCGCTGTCGGCCTCGACCGCCGCGATGACGTTCGGTCAGACCGTGACGCTGAAGGGAGCCGTGAGCGGTGACCCGACCTGCGTCGGCGGCCGCGCGGTCGAGCTCGCGTGGCGCGCGGCGGACTCCACCGTGTGGGCGATCGTCGCGACCGCGGCGACGACCTCCGATGGTTCCCTCTCGTTCACCAACGGACAGGACTACGACGGCTCTTTCCGAGCACAGCTCCCGCAGACTTCGTCGTGCGCTGCCGCCGTCTCCCAAGAGGTACCGGTGCGGGTGCAGGCCCTCGTCGACACGGCACACATCGCGGGCTCCGTCGACGCCGGGAGCTGCGTCGATATTGACGTTCGCGTGTCGCCGGCCAAGCCCGGCCAGAACGTCGAGCTCGAGCGGCGCGCGGACGGAGGCTGGACGTCGCTCGAAACGCTGATCCTGGACGCGGCGTCCTCGGCGCACACCTCGCCCTGCTTCGGGTTGAGGGACGTGGGCGTGGTCCGGCTTCGCGTTCGATGGCCGCAGCAGGACGACCTGAACGCGGCGGGCACGGGAAACACGGTCGCTTTCGAGATCACGGAGGCGCCGTGGATGCGGGACATCGAGGACGCGATCGGCGCCCGAACCGTCTCGGTCGACATCGCCGTGGACGGTCAGACGATGTTCGCCCACGCGGACGCGGCGCCGCGCATCCCGGCGTCGAACGAGAAGCTGCTGCTGTCGATGGCGCTGCTGGACCGGTTCGGCGCCGATCATCGAACGCCGACGGTCGCCGCGGCCGGCGGTGTGCGGGGAGGCGTCGTGCGCGGCGCGCTGTGGATCCTGGGGCGCGGTGACCCTGAGATTCGGCCATCGAGCCTCCGCGCGCTCGCGGCTCGCCTCGAGCACGCCGGCGTCGCGAGGATCCGCGGGCGTGTGATGGGGGCAACCACGTACTTCCGTCACGACTGGTGGGCGCGGGGGTGGAAACGGGGAACGCGCCAGTACGTCGCGCTGCCGAGCGCCCTGACGTTCGAGCACAACGTGGTCGGCGGGCGGATGGTCAACGACCCCGAGCGTCTGGCGGCCGCGTCCTTGACCGCTCAGCTCGAGCGCCGCGGCATCCGCGTGCGCGGCAAGCCCGGTGCCGGCGATCCACCCGCAGGCATCTCGCCGCTGGCCGAGATCACGTCCCGTCCGCTCTCGTCGCTGCTCACGGCGATGAACCGGCCGTCGGACAACTACTACGCCGAGGTCCTCGGCAAGATGCTCGGAGCGGATGTCGCCGGCACCCCGGGGACGATCGCGAAGGCCTCGAACGTGATCGAACGCTTCGCCGCCTCCAACGGCGCCGACGTCAGGCTCTTCGATAGCTCCGGCCTGTCCTACGACAACCGCGTGACCGCCTCGGGAATCGTGGACCTGCTCGCGTACGCGGAAACGACGACATGGGGCAACGACCTGCGCGCGACGCTCGCCTCGGGAGGTCGGGGAACGCTTCGCGACCGGCTACGCGACGTCCGCGTTCGAGCGAAGACCGGGACCCTGGACGGCGTCTCCGCCCTCTCCGGCTGGGTCTGGCTCGACCGGGAGGATCGGTGGGCCGAGTTCTCGATCTTGTCGGCCGGAATGGCGAAGGACACGGCCGTCCGGATCGAGGACAAGATCGTCCACCTTGTCGGCAACCGGGCGACGGCCGCCTGATCCTCGCCCGTCCCGTCCGCGGGCGTAAAGCCAATCCCCCAACCGGCCGATGCAACGTCTCGATGGAACGCGCACTGTCCGCGCCCCAGCGCGAGGACCTCCTGGGTCGGATCTTCCACGGCAGCTCGCAGGGCGTGCTGATCGCTGGCCTTTCGGGCGGCACCGTCCTCGAGGCAAACGATGCGTTCCTGTTCCTCGTCGGCCGGGACCGGGATGAGGTCGTCGGCTTGACGACTGCCGAGCTCGGCATCTTCGCGGCGATCGGCGACGAACGGGCGCGTACACAGCTCGAGCAGCGCGGCGCCGTCGACGGATTCGACGCCCGAGTCACCGCCGCGACCGGCGAGTCGCGCGTCGTCCGGATGTGGGCCGAAGGGATCGGCGACGGCCCCGACGGCCTCATCGTCGTTCGCGCCTCGGACGTCGACGGGCGCATCGCCGCCCGCGCTCGGTACACCGAGCTTCGAGAGGCCGAGGTCGCTTACCGTGCGCTCGTCGAGCAGATCCCCGCCATCACGTACACGCAGATCCCCGACCCCGACAGTCCAACCGGCTTCCGTGACGTCTACATCAGCCCGCAGACGATGACGATCCTCGGTTACAGCCCGTACGAGTGGCAGATGGACCCGGAGCTGTGGTTCCGCCTCGCCCACCCCGACGACCGCGAGCGGCTGGTCGGCAGCAGGCCGATCGGTCGCGGTGGCACCCGTTTCTCACAGGAGTACCGGATGATCGGGCGGGATGGCCGCGTGGTGTGGTTCCGCGACGAGGCGGTGCTCGTCGAGGATCCCGCGTCAAGCCTGAGCTTCTGGCAGGGCGTCATGTTGGACATCACCGAGGCGAAGACCGCAGCGGCGCATCACGCCGAGATCGAGGCGAAGTACCGCGCGCTCGTGGAGCAGATCCCGTCGATCGTGTACCTAGGGGAGTTCGGCGCCGACGGCGAATGGCTCTATATCAGCCCGCAGGTCGAGCGCGTCCTCGGCTACGCGCCCAAGGAGTGGCTCGCGCATCCGCACCCGATGTCGTCCTTCGTCCACCCCGACGACCTCGGGTCGGTATGGGCCGAGGAGGAGCGGTCGCGAGCGAGGCGCGACACGTTCCACGCGGAGTACCGCATACGGGCCAAGGACGGCCGCTGGGTCTGGATTCTCGACGAGGCGATCGCGGTCTGCGACGCGCACGGCGAGCCGTTCGTGCTGCAGGGAACGATGTCCGACATCACCGAGCGCAAGCGTTCGGAGTCCGACCTCGCCAGCGCGCTCGAGGCCCTGCGGTCTCTCGACCGGCTCAAGAACACCCTGCTGCACACCCTGTCGCACGATCTGAAGGCGCCGCTCACGGCGATCCTCGGTGCCGCGAGCACGCTCGAACGCCTGAGCGACGAGTTGACCGAGGACGAGCGGCGCGCCCTGCTTCGAACGCTCCAGACGCGGTCGAAGGGCATGAACACGCTCCTAACCGACCTCCTCGACCTCGACCGCCTCGATCACGGGATCGTCGAGCCCCGCCGGTTCCCCGTCGACCTCGCCGCGCTCGTCGCGGGGATGGTCGCGGACGCCGGGGAGGTGCTCGGGTCGCGCCCCGTCGAGGTCGACGCGGAGCGGCTGACGATCGAGGTCGACAGGTCCAAGGTCGAGCGGATCGTGGAGAATCTGCTCACGAACGTGGCGCGACACACGCCATCGACGGCGCGCGTGTGGGTCCGTGTGCGGCCCGAGGGCCGCGGAGCGATGATCGCCGTGGAGGACGATGGCCCGGGTGTGCGCGACGACATGAAGGTCGAGATCTTCGAGGCGTTCCAACGCGGCCGAGCGTCCGGCCATCTGCCTGGCAGCGGCATCGGCCTGTCGCTCGTCGCCCGGTTCACCGAACTGCACGGCGGCCGCGCCTGGGTCGAGGACCGACCCGGCGGCGGCGCATCGTTCCGCGTATACCTTCCGCGCTCGTAGCCCGTCTCACGCGAGCGCGCGCTCGATCTCCCGGGCCGCCGCGACGACGGCCGGTGCGTAGCGCCGTCCGAGCGCTCCGCGCATGCGCGCGACGGGGCCGGACACGGACACGGCTGCGACGACGTCGCCGGAGGGGCCGAACACCGGCGCGCTCACCGATCCGACGCCCGGCTGCCGCTCCTCCGCGCTCTGCGTCCATCCTCGCCGGCGTGCGACGAGCAGTTGACGCTCGAGGGCCTCCGGCTCCGCAACGTCGCGACGCAACCATCGACGGTCGACGGGCTCGGACCAGGCAAGGAGCGCCTTGCCGGCGGATCCACGCAATAGCGGGAGCTCCGCGCCGACGGCGACGATCGTTCGGAGCTCGTTCGGCGACTCGACAGCCGCGACGCAAACGCGGACGTCGTCGACCCGAGCGTAAAGCTGGGAGCTTTCGCCCGTGGAATCGGTAAGCCGTTCGAGGATCGGCCGAGCGAGATCGGCGAGCGCGAGGTCCGCCGCCGCTCGAGTCCCGAGTCGGTGCAGCAACGGTCCGAGCCGGTACCCGAGACCGCCCTCGAACCGCAGAAGGCCGTGCGCCTCGAGCGCCTTGATCAGCCGGTACGCCGTGGTCTTCGTCAGGCCGGTCGCCTCGACCAGCTGCGTCAGCGTTCGCGCGCCCGCGTCGACCGCGCGAAGGATCTGAACCGACCGGTCGAGGACACCGACGCCGGTGTCGACGGTCTGGTGCGTTCGTGATACGTTCATTCCACTATTTGGTACCACGTTCCAATATATGGAACAACCCCCGCCGACGAGGAACGACCCCGACGGGAGGACCGCACTAGGAGCGGACCGAATGGCAAGGACGCTGTCGCAGAAGGTCTGGGACGATCACGTCGTTCGCGCCGCAGACGGCGAGCCGGACCTCCTATACGTCGATGTGCACCTCGTGCACGAGGTCACCAGCCCACAGGCGTTCGACGGGCTGCGGCTGTCGGGCCGGCGAGTACGTCGTCCCGATTTGACCATCGCGACGATGGACCACAACGTTCCGACGGCGGCCGGCCCCGTCGAGGCGATCAGTCAGCAGCAAATGGATGCGCTGGCTCGCAATTGCGCGGAGTTCGACATCACGCTGTACCCGACGGGCCACGCGGGCCAGGGCATCGTTCACGTGATCGGACCGCAGATGGGCCTGACGCAGCCCGGCATGGTCATCGTCTGCGGCGACTCCCACACCAGCACGCATGGGGCATTCGGCGCGCTCGCGTTCGGCATCGGCACGAGCGAGGTCGAGCACGTGCTGGCGACGCAGACGCTTCCCCAGTCGCGCCCCGGGGCCATGGCGATCACCGTCGAGGGAGATTTGCCGGCCGGCGTCACGGCCAAGGACGTGATCCTGGCGATCATCGCGCGGATCGGTACGGACGGGGGCGTCGGAAAGGTGCTCGAATACCGCGGCTCGGCCATTCGGTCGCTGTCGATGGAGGGCCGGATGACGGTGTGCAACATGTCGATCGAGGCCGGCGCCCGCGCGGGCATGGTAGCCCCCGACGAGACGACGTTCGACTTCGTCGAGGGCCGGGCGCATTCGCCGAAGGGCGCCGATTGGGAACGCGCGCTCGACCGCTGGCGCTCCCTATCGACCGACGCGGACGCAGAGTTCGACGACGAGATCCGGATCGACGCCGCGACGCTGCGCCCGCACGTCAGCTGGGGAACGAATCCCGGCCAGACGATCACGATCGACGACGTGATCCCCGAGCCGACGGATGAGTCCGCGGAGCGAGCGCTCGCGTATATGGCACTCGCACCCGGCACGCCGATTCGCGATATCCGGCCGGACACCGTGTTCATCGGGTCGTGCACCAACAGTCGGATCGGCGATCTGCGCGAGGCCGCAACCGTCCTGCGCGGCCGCCACGTCGATGACCGGATCCGTGCGATGGTCGTTCCCGGTTCGATGCTGGTGAAGCGTCAGGCCGAGGAGGAGGGGCTCGACGAGGTGTTTCGCTCGGCCGGCTTCGAATGGCGCGACGCCGGGTGCTCGATGTGCCTCGGGATGAACCCCGACCGACTCTCTCCGGGCGAGCGGTCGGCCTCGACGAGCAACCGCAACTTCGAGGGCCGACAGGGCAAGGGCGGCCGTACGCATCTCGTCTCCCCCGTGGTCGCCGCGGCGACGGCGGTCGCGGGTCACTTCTGTACGCCGGAGGATCTGGGGGGATGAGGGCGTTCACGAGGCACACCGGCCGCGCGATGCCGCTTGACCGAAGCGACGTCGACACTGATCAGATCGTTCCGGCCGAGTACCTGAAGCGGATCGAGCGAACGGGATTCGGACCATTTCTGTTCGACGCTTGGCGGAAGGACCCGGGCTTCGTGCTGAACGATCCCCGCTACGCCGGCGCCACGATCCTGATCGCCGGGCCGAACTTCGGAAGTGGCTCGAGTCGCGAACACGCCGTCTGGGCGCTCGAGGACCACGGGTTCCGGGCGGTCATCTCCCCGCGCTTCGCCGACATCTTCCGCAACAACTGCACGAAGGTCGGCGTGCTGCCTGTTGAGCTGCCGGCTGAAGCCGTCCGCGCGCTGATGGACGCGGCGACCGACGATCCGCAGACGGAGATCACGGTCGATCTGGAGACGCTGCGCGTGACGGCGCCGTCCGTCAGCGAGTTGTTCGAGATCGACCCGTTCACGCGACAGCGCCTCCTCCAGGGCCTCGACGACATCGCGCTCACGTTGCGATTCGAGGACCAGATCACGCGGTACGAGACGACGCGCGCGTCGTGGCTTCCCTCAGCATCGTGGTGAGCGTCGTCGCGTCCCGGACGGCGGCGCCGCCCGGATCGTTGTTGAAGTAGACGAACGTCTCGCGGGCCGGCGTGGCAGCGATCCGCGCCGCCCACCGCCGCAGCTTCTCACGCGGGTAGTCCGCTACGCCCGGCCGGCCTTGGTGGAACCGCACGTACGACCAGCCTCCCGTGACGACCTCCGGGACCCGCGCGGCCGGCCGATCGGCGAGCACGAACGCGGCCCCGGCGGCGTCGAGCACCTCGTACACGTCGGAACGCTCCCACGATCGGTCGCGAAACTCGAACGCCGGCCGGACGTCGCCGGGAACCACGCCGACGAACTCGCGCAGAAGGCCGACGTCCGCGCGGAACCGAGGCGGAAGCTGGAACAGGATCGGGCCGAGCCTCGGGCCGAGGAGGCTGGCGCGCTCCCAGAACGTTCCCACAGCGTCCCGGCAATCGCGCAGTCGCCGGATGTGCGTGATGTACCGGCTGGCCTTGACGGTCACAACGAACCCGTCCGGCGTCTCGTCTCGCCACCGCTCGAACGTCGAGGGCTTCGGGAGCATGTAAAACGTGTTGTTGACCTCCACGCTTGGGAAGCGGTCCGCGAAGTAGCGCAGCCACGCACGCTTCGGAAGCTCCGGCGGGTAGAATCCGCCGCGCCAGCTGTCGTACTGCCATCCGCTCGTGCCGACGAGCACGTCCACGTCCCCCTCGTACCCCCCGTCCGCGACGCTATCCCCGCCTCGGCCCACGCGCCCTCCCCCGGATGGGCTAAAGCCGACCGATGGCCCGACCGATGGGGAATGCATGTCGGGAGTCCCCGCAGGGTCCCGCCGCGCGCACTCGCGCGAGCGGACGGACGGAATGCGCCGGCGCGAAGAGCACGTGCTCGTGCGGGCGCCGGCGCCGGACAAGCCACTGCGGCGACGCGACGACGCCTGGCTCGAGCGCTGGATCGAGACTGTCGCGGATCTGGCCCGGCTCAAGGAGTCGCACCCCATGCTCGATGCCGTGATCGACGAGGTCGACATCGCCCACGGCCGACGCATCCGTGTCGGCGAGCGATGGCTGTTCGACTTCGCGAGCTGCAACTACCTCGGATTCGACGCCGACCGGGAGATCATCGACGCCGTCCCCGCATACCTCGATGCGTGGGGGACGCATCCATCGTGGTCGCGGCTGCTCGGCAGTCCCGTGCTGTACGAGCAGATCGAGGAGCGCGTGACCGAGCTTCTCGGCGCCCAGGACACGTTGGTCCTTCCGACGATCACGCACATCCACACTGCCGTCATCCCGATCCTGGCCGGCAGCGGCACCGTCTTTCTCGACGGCAGGGCGCACAAGACGATCTACGACGGCGCGATGATCGCCAAGGGGCACGGGGCGACGGTGTTGCGGTTCCGCCACAACGACCCCGGCCACCTCGAGGAGCTCCTCAGGCGGAGCACCACGACGCCGCGCGTGGTCGCGATGGACGGCGTGAACTCGATGACGGGCAACGCGCCGGACCTCCCCGCCTTCGCGTCCCTCGCCCGCGAGCACGACGCGCTTCTGTACGTCGACGATGCTCACGGCTTCGGCGTGATCGGCGAGCGGGCGGCCGACGAGCCGAGCCCGTATGGCAAGCGGGGCAACGCCGTCGTCCGGCACCAAGGGGAGACGTACGAGAACGTCGTCCTCGTCGCGGGATTCTCCAAGTCCTTCTCGTCCCTCGTGTCCTTTCTCGCGCTGCCGACTCGTCTGAAGAACGTGCTCAAGGTCGCGGCGCCGCCGTACCTGTACTCCGGACCGTCGCCCGTCGCCTCGCTCGCGACGACGATCGTCGGACTCGACGTGAACGAGAAGCGCGGCGACGCGTGCCGCACCGCGATCCATCGTAAGACCAAGCGGGTCCTCGACCGTCTTCACGAGCTCGACATCTACACGCCCAACACGTCCGGGTATCCCCTCATCGAGATCCCGCTGGCGAATCACGACGACATCGATCCGGTCGGGCGATACCTCTTCGACCACGGCGTCTACGTGACGATGGCGGCGTACCCCCTCGTGCCCAAGGACGAGGTCGGGATTCGCGTTCAGATCACGGCCGCGAACGGCGACGACGAGATCGACCTGCTGTGTGACGTGCTCGGTGAACTCGGGGAGCGATTCCAACTGCAGCACGAGGAGCATCGAGAGCTATTGGCCCAGTCGCGCACGAGGGGCTGGGCATGAGCGCCGCCGAGGCGCGCCGGGCCGTCGAGCACGCCGACGCACTGGCCGGCGCCGGCGAGTTCGCAAGCTCCCTTGCCGAGGCCGACCGCGCCATCTCACTCGAGCCCAGCCTCGCCGACGGGCACACGCAGCGCGGATGGGCGCTCGAGAACCTCGGCTCCATGCGACTGCTCGACGCGCGCGAGGCGTACGAGACAGCGCTGCAGCTGGATCCCGACGACCTCTGGGCGGTCCTCGGGCTCGCGACCGTGTTGACGCGGCTCGGCGAGTCCGAGTCGGTCGGCGCCCTGTACAGACGCGTCGTCGCCGAGGCGCCCGATCGACTCGCCCGACAGCGCGACCTCGCCGAGGCTCTGGGCTGGGCGCAGTACCGCCTCGGTATGCACTCGGCCGCCCGTGAGACGCTTCGCCGGTACCTGGAAGGCGATCCGAACGACGTCGCCGTCCGGTTGGACCTTGCGCTCGTCCTGCTCGTCGCCGGGGACCGGGACAGGAGCCTGGCCGAGTTTCGCCGGGCGATCGGCGATGCGGGGCCGAGCACCCGCGGACACATCGCGGTCGCGCTCGACGACCTCGACACGACGCTGACCGAGCGACCGGGCCTGTCGATGTTCGGCGGCAACGAGGCGCGCGCCGCGCTCGCCATCGCGCTCGGGCGCAGGTCGGACCGTCGCACGGCAGTCCACTAGCCCGACGATGCTGCGCAGACGGATCCGAATGCTCGCCCCTCTTCAGCAGCGCCAGTTTCGGCTGCTCTGGACGGGAATGACCGTCTCGCTTCTCGGCGACGGGATCTTCTACGTCGCGCTGCCGTGGCAGGTGTATCAGCTGTCCGACGCGCCGACGGCGCTGTCGATCGTCGGCATCGCCATGACGGTTCCCCACGTGGTCCTGTTGCTCCTCGGTGGGGTCGTGAGCGACCGGTTCGACCGGCGGCGCGTGATGATGTTTGCGGATGTCCTCCGGGGAGCCGTCGTCGGCTTTCTCGGGATCCTGTCGCTGACCGGGTCGCTTCGGCTGTGGCACGTGATCGCGATGGCAGCGGCGTTCGGGGCGGGCACGGCCTTCTTCGGTCCGGCCTTCGACGCGATCGTCCCCGAGATCGTGCCCGAACGGCAGCTCACTCAGGCAAACGCGCTCGACCAGTTCGTCCGTCCCGCCGCATGGCGCATGCTCGGCCCCGCGCTCGGCGGATGGATCGTCGTGGCCTTCGGCGGCAGGACCGGCGGGGCGTTCGTGGTGGACGCGGCGACGTTCATGGTCTCGGTCGTCTTCCTCTTGCTGATGCGCCGCGACGCACCCTCGACGGATCCTGTGAGCGCGGACGCCGACGCCGATTCTCCCTGGCAGCAGATCCGCGAGGGGTTCGGATACGTTCGTTCCCAGGTGTGGCTGTGGGGGACGCTTGTCGCGGCGACGTTCGCGTATCTCGCCTTTCTCGGTCCGACCGAGGTCCTGCTCCCCTACGTCGTGAAGTACGACATGCACGCCGGCGCCGGAACGCTCGGCACCGTCCTCGCGTTCGGTGGCATCGGCGCGATGGTCGCCGCGTTCGCCATGGGCAATCGCACCCTTCCGCGCCGGAACATGACGTTCATCTACGTCGTCTGGACCCTCTCCACCCTCTCGATCGCGGGCTACGGACTGGCGCGGCTGCCGTGGCAGGCGATGGCGGTGTGCTTCATCTTCAACGCGCTCGAGGGTGCGGGCACGATCGTGTGGATCACCACCAAGCAGCGGCTCGTCCCGAACCGGCTTCTCGGACGCGTCTCGAGCCTCGACTGGTTCATCTCAATCGGCCTGCTGCCGGTCTCGTATGCACTAACCGGACCCTTGGCGAGCGCGTTCGGCGAGCGGACCGTTCTGATCGCCGCCGGTATCGTCGGGGCGTCGGTGACCCTGGCCTTCCTGTTCCTGCCGGGATTGCGCGCGATCGAGCGCGACGCACGGCTGATCGATCGTCCCATCGAGGAGGCGGATGCGCTCGTCGGCGCCGGCGTGCATGCGACTGTCCCATGACGGGCGACGGAAAGATGGGTGATTCGGGCTAGCCCGCCCCGCTCAGGTGGCCTTTTGGCGCCGCCGATATCCCCAAGGTGAAGCGTCGAGCGTGGCTCGTCTATTTGATCATCGGCTACGGCTTGCTCGCCGTCTGGGAGTTCGTCCCGGGTGCCAAGACCGGACCGCTCTTCAATGCGATCGCGCTGTCGTCTCCCGTCGCCATTCTCATTGCGGTTCGCATGTGGAAGCCCCCTCAGCGCCAGCCGTGGGTCCTGTTCGCGCTCGGACAGACGTTGTTCGTCGCGGGCGACGTCATCACCTACAACTACGACAAGTTCTTTCACACCGAATTGCCGTACCCATCGATCGGCGACGTCTTGTAC
>JBKOWM010000014.1:0-5676 GCA_046724395.1 Actinomycetota bacterium | reverse complement strand
TCGAGCGACCCGACCGGATCCCGAACGCCTACGAGATCGAGCTCGTCGCGCGAACGGAACTCGCGCGTGGATTCGCGACCGGCCCGCCCGTGCACGTCCATCCTTCTCAGGTCGTCGAGCACGGGCTTCGGCACCTCGCCTGGTTGGTGCGCGAGGACGGGGCGATCCACCATGCGCTCGAGGGTTGGTCGCGCGCGTTGAGCGAGTACGAACCAGAGCCGTTCCGCGCGTTCGGCCGCGAGCCCGGGTCCTAGCGTCCCACCGGGCTTCCGTTTCCAAAGCCTGCTGCGCTCGACGGACGGCCCTACGCCGACGCTCTCATCAACCGAACGTGAATGCGAACGCCTCCGCACCGCGATCGAGGAACTCGATCGTGAACAAGCGATCGTCGATCGGCCCTCGTTGCCGAACGAGCTGATACATCCGCGGCTCGGTGAGCAGCCCTGCTCCACCGGCGTCGACGTCGCTTCCTGAGGCATCACGCAACGGCGCTCTGTCGATCGACACGCGGAACGCGACCGGCGTCGAGCCATCCATCGGCCCCATCACCAGATGGAGGTCGCGCGCGTGGAACCGGAACGAGATCCCACCCTTCGGATGATGCAGGATCACGCTCTCCGGGTTGGCCGTCCAACTGCCGGAGAGCGCCCAATGATTCAGCGGCAGTGTGTCGGGGGTCGCATAGGTATGCGGACGCCTCGGCGCCATCTCGTCTGGTGATGCGAAGTTCTGTGTTCGTCCGTAGCCGAGGTACGTCTCGGGTGACCGGAGGTTGCCCCAGTCCGCTTCGACCTCCGGGCCGAGCGGGTCTACGGCAACGAGTGTGTTGTCGACCTGACCGGAGCCGGCATCGGCGAGAAGCTCCTGGATCACGGTCTCCGATCGCTCGTAGTCCCCCTCACCGAACCAGTGATGCCGGATCCGGCCGGTCGCATCCATGAAGTACAGGGCCGGCCAGTAGTGGTTCGCGAACGCGTCCCAGATCGCGTACCCGTTGTCGACTGCGACCGGATATTCGACCGCCATCGCCCCAAGCGCCCGGCGGACGTTGTCCAGGTCGCTCTCGAAGGAGAACTCGGGCGTGTGCGCGCCGATAACGACGAGCCCGAGATCCCGGTACTTCTCGGCCCACGCTCGAACGTACGGGAGCGTCCTGAGCCAGTTGATGCACGTGTAGGTGCAGAAGTCGACGACCACGACCTTCCCCTGAAGGCCCTCCGGGTCAAGAGGCGGTGAGTTCAGCCAAGCGGTCGCGCCGGCCAGCGACGGGAGGCGCCCCTCGACCGGCAGCTTCGACGGCGGACGGAGCATCTGGGCCATGGCCCCCTTCCTCTCGTCATCAACGCAGTGATCTGAATGCGGCCCGCACCTCGGCGGAGAAGAGCTCCGGCTCCTCCCACGCGGCGAAGTGGCCGCCCCTGTCGGCCTCGTTGAAGTACGCGAGGTCGGGGTAGACCGCCTCGACCCAGCTCCGGGGCGACGCCCAGATCTCGCCGGGGAACGTGGTGAAGCCGACCGGCACCGTGACCGCCGGAGGAGGCTGGCCGCTCGCAAGCGCTGCGGCCAGCGCTCGAGCGTCCTCCCAGTACGACCGGGCCGCCGACACTGCGGTGCCGGTCAGCCAGTACAGCGTGATGTTGTCGACGATGCTCTCGCGGGTGAGATTGCCCACGGGCTCGCCGTGGACGATGCTGTCCTCGGTGAGATCGAGCACGGGCTCGCCGACGAACGCGCGGGAGATCTTGTAGTAGCTGTCCGTATCGTGATCGAGCAGCCAGGCCGCCAGGGCGACCGGTGAATCGAGCAGGGCGTAGCCGATCGTCTGTGGCCGCGTTGCCATCTCGAGGAAGTAGCCAAAGCCGTCCTGCCTGAACGTCGCGATCGCCTCGGCCGCTGCGCGTTCCTGTTCGGATTCCTTGGGCAGTTGATCGCCGATTGCGAGCACCGCTGTGAGCAGGTTCACGTGGTAGCCGACCAAACCCTCGACCGCCTGGCGGCCCATCAGGTCCGTGACGAGGGCACCCACGTCGCCGCCCTGGGCGACGTAGCGGGTGTAGCCGAGCCGGTGCATCAGCTCCGCCCACGCGCGTCCGGTGCGGGCGGCGTCCCAACCGAGTTCGGCGGGCTCGGCGGAGAAGCCGTAGCCGGGCAGGGACGGCAGCACCAGGTGGAATGCGTCCTCGGCTGTGCCACCGTGCGAGGTCGGGTCGGTCAGGGGACCGACGGTCTCGAGGAACTCGATCACCGAGCCGGGCCAGCCGTGTGTCATGATCAGCGGCAACGCGTTCTCGTGCCTGGACCTGACGTGGATGAAGTGGATATCCACCCCGTCGATCTCGGTCGTGAACTGCGGCAGTGCGTTCAGTCGTGCCTCGCACGCGCGCCAGTCGTACTCGGTCGCCCAGAAGCGGGCGAGCTCCCGCAGCGTCGCCAGCTGCACGCCCTGCGACCGATCCTGGACGAGCTCCTTGGTGGGCCACCGTGTCGCCGCGATCCGGCGGCGCAAGTCGTCGATCTGCTCCTGCGGAATCTCGATCTGGAACGACCGCATTTCGGTCGCGGTGTCGCCGGTGGTGCTCATGACGCCTCCTTCGTGCAGCGACCTGAACGCAGCACGGATCTCGGTCGTGAAGAGGTCCGGCTCCAGCCAGTCCGCAAAGTGGTTGCCTCTCGTCTTCACGTTGCGCGGTGGACTGCTTGCCCCGGTCCGGCGGTGCCGATGGGCGCGGAGGAGCGCGCTCACGTCGTTCCTGGCGTCGATCCGTCGGCGGTGAAGGACGGACTGCGCGATCCGGCACGGTCAAGGTCGCTCCGGAGGCTCGTCGAGCGAGCACGGCCTGATCGTGGTGGACCGAGGCGGGGGCCCTCGACAGAGGCGGCGGCCAGGAATCGGATGGCTCAAGGCTTGGAAGCAGATCGAGAAGCGCCTCAAGAGCGCCCAAGGCCGTGCGGCACGACGAGGCTGAGCTCGCCGTCCGCGTCGCGCGGGAACTGCTCACGCGTCGAGGATCGGCGAAAGCCGCGACGCCAGCCATGTCTCCCCCAGAGCCGAACCCACGGGCAGCGTAGGTCCTCGTAGTCCCCCAGCGCAACAGGCGATCAGGCCCTCGCGCAAAGACAACGGACCCCCACGAGCAACGAACTGCGCGAGCGCACCGATCTGCGAGCCGCGCCGGCGATCCGCCGTTTGGTGGTGTCTCGATGGCGCTCCACGTACGGGATGAACCTGGCAGGGTGCTCAGAGGCGGCGACTTGCCTCCCGTCTAGAGCGGGAGCTTTACTGCCGCGTATGGGCAATCTGAGTTGGCGTGCGATACGCCACGTCTCCCGCCTGAGCGTCGGCGAGCGACGGGATCTCCTTCGGGACTTGACCGCCCCCTCGATCATCCGAGCGGACGCGATCCGACAGTTCAGCGAGCGGCCGGACGGACAAAGGATGGCCGAAGTCCTGATGGATCTGGAGGCGGACGAGACTCTTCGACTTCATGTCGTGGATGCACTTCGTCGTTCACTTGACTCGCCTGGGGGCCAACAGGAGCGATAGGCACGCCCGGCCTGATCGCGATAGCTCCAGTGCCGCGAAGCTACGCTCAACTCCGCCGCTCGGGCGTCGCACCCTCGTGCCTCACGGACGACGAGCTCGTCGGCCATGACGACAGGGGTAGCCAGATGGGTTGACTCGGCATGTGGATAATCGAGGTCGGCAGGACGATGGGAGAGGGATCGTGACTGCTCCCCGAACCGCGGTCCGGCGCCTTGCACTCGGGCGCGTGATCTCGATGACCGGGACGTTCGCGGCCGGAACCGCACTCACCTTCACGATCTACCAGCAGACGCGGTCCACGGCATGGATCTCGGCGACGATGTTGCTCACGTGGGCCGTGATCGGCTTCCTCGGGCCGCTGGCGGGCGCGGTCGGAGATCGGTTCGATCGTCGCCGAGTCATGATCGTGAGCGAGTCGGCCTCCGCGGCGTGCTGGCTCGTGATGGCGCTCGTGACCCACTCGCCCGGGCTGCTCCTCGCGATCGCCTTCGCGTCCTCCGTGTCCGAGGTGCCGTACTTCCCCGCGTCGTCGGCCGCGATCCCCAACGTCGCCGGCGAGGACAACCTCTCTTGGGCCAACAGCCTGGTGGCCGTGGGCCGGTACGCCGGGCTGACCTTCGGGCCGATCCTCGGAGGCTTGCTGGTGGCGACGGTGGGCCCCGAGTGGGTGTTCGTCGCCAACGCGGCGTCGTATCTGGTCTCGGTGGTCCTGACGTGGAGCGTCCGAGCCAACTTCGCGGACCCGGAGCGGGACCAGGAGAGCGCCGAGGCGTACCGGGGCGTACTGGCTGGGTTCCGCTTCGTCTGGTCGGACCGGGTGCTCAGGCAGCTCGGCCTCTCGTTCATGGTCTTCATCGTCGGGATGGCGACCACGATCGTGGCCGATCCCGTGCTGGCAGACGAGTTCGATACCGGGTCGTTCGGGTACGGGCTCATCACGTCGTTCTGGGGTGTGGGGACGGTCGTGGGGACGTGGATGGGCCGTCGGATCTCCGAGGAGGCCGAGGCACGGTGGCTCGTCGGCTTCAGCTGGCTCGTCGCGTTGACCGGCTTCGGCGTCGCGCTCTCGCCGTGGTTCGGGCTCGTGCTGTTCTGGCTGTTCGCGTTCGGGGTGACCGATGGCCCCACCCAGGTCGTCGAGCAGAACCTACTCCAGAGGCGGAGCCCGGACGTCGTCCGAAGCCGGGTGATGGGCGCCTGGGAGACATTGATGCACGGGTCCCTGGTCGTGGCGCTTGTCTTGGGCGCCTGGATCGTCGCCGTCCTCGGGCCCAAGGGCGCGTATGCGATCGGTGGTGTGACCGGCCTGGTGGGTGCCGCGCTCCTGATGCCGATGCTCCGGTGGCTTCCGGAACGAGAGGCGGCCGTCGGGCACATCGAGCGGTCCGAGCCGATCGAGGTGGCCGAGCTCCTACCGTTCGAACCGCCGGAGTGATCGGGCCGGGTCCAGAGGCATGGACACAGCCGACCGCTATCGAGGGTTCGCCGATCGAGAAGCGTGGGATGTCTCCCCCCTGTACGAGGAGTTCGCACTCGGTGTCGCCAAGGACGCCGACGTCCTTGCCTTCCTTCGCACGGTTCCCAAGGCCAAGCGCCAACCGAATCTCCTCTTCGGTGCCGTGAAGTATCTGACTGGTGTGATGCCGGACTACGGCGCCTTCCGCGCCTTCGTCGTTGGCCACCAGGATGATCTCCGCGACCTGATGTCGGTGCGAAGCACCCAGACGAACGAGCCGGGGCGCTGTGCTGTTCTGCTGCCGCTTCTCGCCGCTCAGACGCAGCCGATCGCACTGCTGGAAGTGGGAGCTTCGGCCGGACTCTGCCTGCTTCCCGACCGCTACGGCTACGACTACGGCGGGCATCGGATCGGCCCGGCCGATTCACCCGTTACCTTCCCCTGCGAGCCGCGGGGTTCGGTGCCCGTGCCGAAGGCTGTACCCGAGGTGGCGTGGCGGCTGGGGGTGGACCTCCATCCGCTCGATGTCACCGATCCGGATACAGGCAGATGGTTGACGGCTCTGGTGTGGGCGGGTGACGAGGAACGCGAAGACAGGTTGCGGGCAGCGATCAAGGTGCATCGATGAATCCGCCGTCCGTTGTATCTGGCGACCTTCTCAGCGAGACGATGAGGC
>JBKOWM010000009.1:0-35790 GCA_046724395.1 Actinomycetota bacterium | reverse complement strand
AACGTGCGCAGGACGATCGCGTCGACGTATCTGGAGAGTACCCGGCCCGTGTCCTCGATCGTCTCTCCGCGCCCGAGCTGCAGTTCCGACGATGTCAGCGCGAGCGCGTGCCCGCCGGCTGACGCGACGGCGACCTCGAAGGAGACGCGCGTCCTCGTCGAGGGCTTCTCGAAGATCATCCCGACCGACTTGCCTCGCAGCCTGTCGCCGTAATCCTCCGGCGTGGCTTTTACCTTCGCGGACAGATCCACCAACCATGCGAGCTCGTCGGCTGTCAGGTCGTCGATCGACAGAAAGTCGCGCTTCATGGCGCGCCAGTCTATCCGGGACGGTGTTTCCGCGCGTCCCACGCGCGCGCGGGACGAACGGGCGGACATGCCTCTCGATATTCAGCCGGCGCGGAGCTCGCCGCCGAACGCCGTCGTGATCGCCTCGACGACTCGCGCGACCACCGCCTCGGCCTCGTCGCCCGTCAGGCTGCGATCGTGCGCCCGCAGCTCCAGCGCGAACGCCAGGCTCTTGCGCCCGGAGGGGAGCGGCGCCCCGTCGAACACGTCGAACAAGGTGCACGAGCCGAGGAGCTCGGTGCCGGCCGCGCGCTCGATCTCGGCCTGGACGGCTCCGGCGGGAACCGATCGATCAACGACGAACGCGAGGTCCCGTCTGGCCGGCGGAAACCGCGTTGGCTCGCGAACCTCGAGCCGCATCGACGCTGCCGTTTGTAACGCGTCGAGGTCGAGCTCGGCGATCGCAACCCGGTCGACGAGATCGAACGCCGCGGCGACCGCCGGGTGCAACTCCCCGACCACGCCGGCAAGCCGCCCGTCGAGCAGCACCGCCGCCGATCGACCGGGATGGAACGGGACGCCGGCCGCGTCGCCGAGCGACCACTCGGTCACGTTCAGCCCTCGCATCAGGGCCTCGAGGACGCCCTTCGCGTCGAAGACGTCGAACACCCGCGGCGCACGACTCCAGCCGCGCTCGGCGGGTCCGGTCATCGCGAATGCAACCCGACCGAGCTCCACGGGCCGGTCGCGATCGAGCGTGAAGACGAACCCGACCTCGAACAGCGCGGCCGCGCCGACGTGACGGTGCACGTTTCGGCGGAGGCCGTCGAGCAGTCCCGGAATCAGACTCGTGCGAAGCAAGGCGGCGTCGGCGTCGAGCGGGTTCGAGATTCGAACCGGCGCGCCGCCCGGCAGGAGAGCGACGTCGCCTTTCGAGGCGAAGGGCAGGGGACAGATCTCTCGCAGGCCCGAATCCGCCAGGCGCTCGCGGACCCGTCGGCGAAACGCGTAGCCGGGCGGCGTCCCGCCCGGCTGTCGAACGGCCGGCAGCGTCGAGCCGACGAGCTCGTACCCCCGCACGCGGGCGATCTCCTCGATGAAGTCGACCTCGCGCTCGAGATCGACCCGGTACCCGGGGACCTCGACCTCGACGTCCCCGTCGGCGGTCTGGCTCGAGAACCCGAGCCTTCCGGCGACGGACCTGACGTCCTCGGTACCGACCGGGTACCCGATGAGCATGGCTGCGCGGTTGGGTCGTACCGCGATCCGCCGCCTCGGGGGCACAGACCCGACGTCGATCTGACCTGCCAACACCGAGGCACCGAACCAGCGCTGCATCAAGTGACACGCCCGATCCGCGCCGGCGGGCGGCGCTTCTGGATCCACGCCTCGCTCGAACCGGACAGACGCCTCCGTCGACAGGCCCAGCCGGCGCCGCGTCCGCTGCACGCCGCCGCGCTCGAACGTCGCGCTCTCGAGCAGGATGGTTTGGGTCGAGGGTGACACCTCGGCGACGGCGCCGCCGATTACGCCAGCCACCGCGACGGCTCGCTGTGTGTCCGCGATGAGCAGATCGTCCTGCGTGAACACGCGTTCGACCCCGTCGAGGGTGACCAAACGCTCGCCGTCTTCGGCCCGACGCACGACGATGCCCGGACCCTCGAGCAGGGCGAGGTCGAACGGATGCAGCGGCTGCCCTAGCTCGAGCATGGCGTAATTCGTGGCGTCGACCGACGCCGAGATCGGCCGCATGCCGGACGCCGTCAACCGCGCCTGAACGCGGAGCGGCGTTGCGGCCTCGCGCACCCCCCGGATGATCCGCGCGAGATAACGCGGACAGCGTTCGACGTCGTCGATCCGCACGTTCGCGACGTCTTCGGCCTTGTCGTCCAGCTCCTCCACCCCGGTGTCCGGCAGCGACAGCAGCACGCCGGTGGCGGCCGCCACCTCGCGGGCGATGCCGAGGACCGAGAGGAAATCCGGCCGGTTGGGCGTCACCTCGATCTCGAGGACGGCATCGTCCAGCCCGAGCTCGCGCTTCAGGTCCATCCCGGCCTCGATCCCGGCCGGGAGGATCACGATGCGGTCATGGCTCGAGGACACCCCGAGCTCGTCCGGGGCGCAGAGCATGCCGTTCGATACGACGCCGCGGATCGGGCGGGCCGAGAGCGGCTCCGCCAGCGTCGGTACCCGCGCCCCCGGGGGCGCAAGCGGAACGACGTCGCCCGCGACCATGTTGCGAACGCCCACGACGACGTCCGTCTCGCCCGAACCCGTCTGCACGCGGGCGATGCACAGGCGCTCAGAGTTCGGATGATCCCGGACCTCGACCACGCGCGCCGCGACGACGCCCTGCAGCCCGTCCCACGGCCGATCGATGCGCTCAACCTCGGCGCCCTTGGACGTAAGAAGATCCGCGAGCGCATCCGCAGCGAGATCGGTCGGCGCGAACTCACGCAACCACGAGAGCACGACCCTCATGCGACGCCCTCGAACTGCTCGAGGAAGCGAACGTCGCCCTCGACGAATAGGCGCATGTCGTCGACCGAGTACCTGACCATCGCCACCCGCTCGATCCCCAGGCCGAACGCGAATCCCGTGTATCGCTCGGAGTCGTAGCCGGTGTTCTCCAGCACCCGCGGATGCACCATGCCGGCGCCACCCTGCTCCAGCCACCCGTTCCCGCACACCCGGCAGCCGTCCCCTCCGCAGATGAAGCACGACACCGCCATCTGAGCGCCTGGTTCCACGAACGGGAAGTAGTCGGGCGTGATCCTGGCTCGCACGTCGCGACCGAACATCTCACGAGCGAACGTCTCGAGCGTTCCCTTGAGGTCGGCGAGCGACAGGCCCTCGTCGACGGCTAGACATTCGAGTTGATGGAAGACCGACAGGTGCGTCGCATCGACGGCCTCGCGCCGGTACACGCGGCCGGGGGCGACGATGTACACGGGGGGCGGCTGCGATTCCATCGTCCGGATCTGGACCGCCGACGTTTCCGTCCGAAGAAGCAGGCCGGGGACGTCGACGTATAGAGAATCCTTCATCGTCCGCGCCGGGTGGTCCGCCGGGATGTTGAGGGCCTCGAAGTTATGCCACTCATCCTCGATCTCCGGACCCTCGGCGACGCGGTAACCCATACGCGTGAAGATCGTCACCATCTGACGCTCAACGAGCGTCAGGGGATGCAATGACCCGGTCGCGGGAAGTCGGCCCGGAAGCGTCATGTCGACCGCGTCGGCGTCGAGAAGCCGGGATTCGGCGTCCCGCGAAAGCACCGCCCGTCGCTCCGCCACCGCGGCGTTGAGCGCATCGCGGACGTCGTTCGCGACGGCGCCGATACTGCGTCGATCGTCGGGCGAAAGCGACCCGAGCGAGCGCTGGACCTCAGAGAAGCGCGATCGTCGACCGAGAAACGAGACCCTCGCCGCCTCGAGCTCGTCGAGCGTCGTGGCGCCGGCGACCGCCCGAAACCCTCGCTCCCGCTCCGTCTCGAGCGTCGAGAGCGCCTCTTCGGGGTCCATGAGGCCGAGAAGTCTACCGAGCGCCGATCAGCCGCCACCCGGCAGATGGGCGGGAAGGTCGAGTCGGAAGCGCAGCACCCCGTCGTCCACGGACGCGTTTACCGTTCCGCCCTGCGCCGAAGCGATCCCGCGCGCGACGAACAGGCCGATCTTGCTCCCGCCGGCGCCACTGCCCGGGGCCCTCGGCGTGAATAGCGACTCGGCCTCCTGCTGCGACAGCCTCGTCCCGGCGCGCTCTACCTCGATCCGAATACGAGCCTCGTCGACAGTCCCGCGCACGCCGATCGGCCCCTCGGTCCCCCACCATGCCTCCGCGTCGACGAACGCTTCGAGGATCATCTGGAGGCGATCGGGGTCCGTGAGCGCGACCGGTTCCGGGCCCCTCCAGTCGATCGACGCGTGCTCCGGATCACGGCGCCGCACGTCGGCGATCCTGCGAACGAGGGTGGCGATCTCGACGCGGTCGGGAAACAGATCGAGATCGCCCGACGCCATCCGAGCCGCATCCACGAGCTGTCGCACGATCATGTTGAGCCGATCGGTGTCGTAGACGATGCCTGCGAGCATGATCGACCGCTGTTCCGGCGACATCTGTTCCCATCGTCGTTCGAGCGTCTCGCCGAACCCCTTCATGGCCGTGAGCGGAGAGCGAATGTCGTGCGCCGCCGAGGCGATGACGGTCTCGAGGGCGGTGCGGACGCCCTCGCGACGCTGCCTCGCCCATTCGAACAGGCAGACGGTGGCGGCGGCCGCGAGGTTCAGAGACTCCGTCCGTGAGGCGATCGGCACGCGGACGGTCGCGTCCGCAAGGCGCGCGATCTCCGGCGGCAGTCCCCACGCCTCGTTGCCGAACAGGAACGCGGCATGCCCGGACATGTCCGCCGCGTACAGCTCCTCGTCGCCACGCGCATCCATGGCGAGCACACGGCACCCGCGGGACCGAGCGACCTCGATCGCCTCATCGGTCTCGACCGCGCGCACGACCGGAAGGTGGAAGAGCGATCCGGCCGTGGCACGAACCGTCTTCGCGTTGTAGACGTCGACGGAGCTCGACGTGAAGACGACTGCGTCGGCGCCCGCCGCGTCGGCCGAGCGAACCACCGTCCCGGCGTTGCCCGGGTCCCGGACGGCGTGCAGGATCGCCAGGGCCGACGGAGTTTCGGGGAGGCGCGACAGCGCGACGTCGAGGAACGGCCCGACACCCACGAGACCCTGTGGCGTCACCGTCGAAGTCAGCCGGCTCATCACCGTGGGCGCGACCTCGACGACGTTCACCCCGAGGTCGCGAGCGCGGACGACCAGCGGGTGAGGCTCCGTGTGAAACAGGAAGGAAAGGGCCGCGGCGTCGAGCGCCTCGCCGACCGCCTGGGCTCCCTCGACGAGAAACTCGCGGTCACGCTCGCGAAACGACCGCTTCTTGAGGCGAAGGGCGGCTGCGACCTTGGGGTTGTGGATCGAGCTGATCACGCGTGCCCTCCCCCGCCGCGTAGCCTACGGCGGCGCCGGGCGCTCGGCCGCGGAGGGACTCAGGAGCCGAGCGCGTCCCGCGCCGTCTGGGCGAGTCCGGCGAAGGCGGCCGGATCGTGCACGGCGAGGTCCGCGAGGACCTTGCGGTCGAGCTCGACGCCCGCGACCCCGAGCCCGTGGATCATCTGCGAATACGACAGCCCATTCTGGCGCGCGCCCGCTCCGATTCGCGCGATCCAAAGTCGACGGAATTGACCCTTGCGGTCACGGCGGTCGCGGTACGCGTAGACGCCGGAGTGCTGGATCTGCTCCTTCGCGACCCGATATCGGCGGGAGCGGGATCCGTAATACCCCTTCGCCTCTGATAGCACCTGACGGCGCTTTTTCTTCGCGTGAACCGAGCGCTTGACCCTCGCCATGGTTACGCTCCCAAGAGCCGCCGGATCGTCTTGCGCTCCGCCGTCACTTCGGCCACTCCCTCGATTCGGCGCCGGCGCCCGCCGGTCTTCTTCGTCAGGAAGTGGTTGCCGGTTGCCTTGCGATGCAGGATCTTGCCGCTGCGCGTCATGCGAAACCGCTTGGCGGTCGCTCGGTGCGTCTTCATCTTGGGCATCTTTCGATCGTCTCCGTCGTCTTATTCACTGATCGGTGCCGGCTCCGCCGTCGCCGCGTGCTCCTCGGCCTTCGATGCGGCCCTCTTCGTTGGCGCGATGACCATGATCATGTTGCGCCCGTCCTGTTTGGGCGCCGCATCCACTTGGGCGATCTCCCTCAGATCGTCCACGAGTCGATCGAGGATCCTGCGTCCTAGATCCGTGTGCGCCATCTCGCGACCGCGGAACATGATGGTCACTTTGACTCGCGACCCCGCCCGCAAGAACCGCTCGACATGCCCCTTCTTCGTCGCATAATCGTGCGGGTCGATCTTGGGCCGGAACTTGATCTCCTTCACGTCGATCCGGGCCTGCTTCTTGCGCGCCTCCTTCTGACGGATGTCGCGCTCGTACTTGAACTTCCCGTAATCCATGATGCGCGCGACCGGCGGGCTTGCCTGCGGCGCCACCTCCACCAGGTCGAGGTCCATTTCTCGGGCCTGCCGCAGCGCGTCCTGGGTCGAAACGATCCCGATCTGCGCCCCGTCCGGACCCACCAGGCGAACCTGAGGAGACCGGATCCTGTCGTTTATCCGCGGATCAGCCGAGACCCCGCATCACCTCCGACGAAACGAAGCGCACCGGGCGTAAGGCCGGTGCGCGAACGAACACGGTACACACGCTTGGCAAAGTATAGGCGCAGGCAGCGGGCGTGTCGACGGCAGCACCAACCCAACGCCCCTACCAGTCCGGCTCGAGCGGACGACCGTAGTCGTCCTCGAGCCGGAGCGTGTCGTCTTCCGTGGTGTACCCGTATGCGATCTCCAGAACTCGCCCGCGGGCGGACGTAGCGTTCGCGATTCGGTGTGTCGTCTCCGCAGCGACCATGAACTCGTCTCCCGGCGCCGCCTCGACCGTCCGGTTGCCGATCTGCACGGTCAGTCCCGCATCCAGCACGACCCACATCTCATCCCGCATCTGGTGATAGTGGACGCTCGTCTCCTGTCCCGGTTCGACCGTGATGACTCGCACCGAAGAGGGCTGGTTGAGCGCGTATGTGACGACCTTGCCCCACGGCTTGTCGACGATCAAGGCTCCCCTTTCGGCAGCTGCTCGAGCACCGATGCCATGTCCATCGCCGCGACCGCGGCATCCCAGCCCTTGTTCCCGTGCGCTCCGCCCGCGCGGTCCATCGCCTGATCGAACGTGTTCGTCGCGAGCACACCGAAGACGACGGGAACGCCGGTCTCCTCGCCCGCCCGACGGATGCCCTCCGCCGCCTGGTTGGCGACCAGATCGAAATGGAGCGTCTCGCCTCTGATGACCGCGCCGAGACAGACGATGGCGTCGTAGCCATGCGTGCCGGCGAGCGCCCGCGCCACGAGCGGAAGCTCGAATGCGCCCGGCACCCACACGACGTCCAGGTCGTCCTCGGTGATGCCGTAGCGGCGCAGACACGCCGCCGCGCCGTCGACGAGCTTGGCGACGACGAGCTCGTTGAATCGCGACGCCACGATCGCGAAGCGCCGACCGCGCGCCTCGGGCGCTCCCCGGATCTCGCTCACGGTCGTTCGGCGACCGAACCAACCGCCGCGGCCTCGCCGTCGTCGAGGTGCTCGAGCAGATGCCCAAGCTTCTCGCGCTTGGTCCGCAAGTATCCGATGTTCTCATCGCGGGGACGAACCTGGAGCGGTACACGTTCGATGAACCCGAGCCCGTACCCCTCGAGGCCGGCTCGTTTGGCGGGGTTGTTCGTGAGCAGCCGCATAGACCGCACACCGAGGTCGGCAAGGATCCGGGCGGCGATTCCGTAGTCCCGTGGGTCGGGAGCGAAGCCGAGTTGCTCGTTCGCCTCGACGGTGTCGAAACCCCGTGCCTCCTGAAGCTCGTAGGCCCGGAGCTTATGCGCCAGCCCGATCGCACGCCCCTCATGGCCGCGCAGGTACAGGACGACGCCGCGCCCCTCGGCGGAGATCATCGCCAGCGCCGCCTCCAGCTGGTCGCCACAGTCGCACCGAAGCGAGCCGAAAACATCCCCGGTGAGGCATTCGGAGTGAACTCGCACGAGCACGTCCGCACCGTCGCCGACGTCTCCGAGCACGAGCGCCACGTGGGTCACGTGATCGACGTCGCTCTCGTATGCGGCCGCGCGGAACTCCCCGTACTCGGTCGGGATCGCAGCGTCCGCAACGCGGTGCACGGTGGTCTCCGTTCGGCGCCGGTACTCGATCAGGTCCGCGATCGAGATGACCTTGAGACCGTGCTCACGTGCCACTCGAACGAGCTCGGGCAGCCGGGCCATCGAGCCGTCAGGGTGCAGCACTTCACACAGGACTCCGGCCGGGTACAGACCGGCGAGGCGGGCGAGGTCGACGGTCGCCTCCGTGTGGCCGGCCCGCCGTAGCACGCCTCCATCCTGGGCCCGCAGGGGAAAAACATGTCCGGGCATTCGAACGTCCGCGGGGCGGAGCGATGGATCGGCAACCGCCCGCGCAGTGGCCGCGCGGTCGAACGCGCTCGTGCCCGTCGTGGTTCGTCCTCGAATGTCGATCGAGACGGCGAACGCGGTGCCGTGGCTCTCGTTGTTCTGCGAGACCATTAGCGGCACGCCCAGCTCGGTCAGCCGCTCGCCGGTCGTAGGCAGGCACACGATGCCGCGCCCGTGCGTCACCATGAAGTTGATCGCCTGCGGCGTCGTCTTCTCGGCGGCCATCACGAAGTCGCCCTCGTTCTCGCGATCCGCGTCATCGACGACGATGACCATGCGTCCGGCGGCGATGTCTTCGATGGCGTCACCGATCGACGCGAACACCGACCGGTCCAACGGGTCGACCTCGACGCTAACGCTCGCGCGTTCGCGCTCGCTCCTTGAGCCCCCAGACCCCCGGTCTTCGTAAGCGGTCACCTCGGCGCCCCCTCCAGCAGTCGCTCAACGTACTTCGCGATCACATCGACCTCTACGTTGACGGGATCGCCGGCGCGCGCCGATCCAAGCGTCGTGGCCGCCAGGGTGTGCGGGATGAGTGCGACGACGAATGCGTCGCCCTCGAACCCCGCGATCGTCAGACTGACGCCGTCGATCGTGACCGATCCCTTCTCGACGAGATACCGCTGCAGCTCGGCCGGGGCAACCGCTCGCAACCACGTTCCACCCTCAGTTGCGGGCTCGACGGATGTCACCCTTCCGACCCCATCGACGTGACCCTGTACGAGGTGGCCCCCCAGTCGCGTCGACGGCGTGACCGGTCGCTCGAGGTTTACCGGGTCGCCGGGAAGCAGGCGCCCGAGCGCCGTCCGCCGCAGCGTCTCGTCGGAGAGGTCGAACGACAGCGTCCCGTCGCCGCGATCGACGACCGTGAGACAGACGCCGTTCACGGCGACCGAAGCACCGACGTCACTCTCCTCGAGAACGAGGGCGCACGCCACTCGAAGATGCGACCGGTCGAGCGCGTCGACGCGACCGAGTTCCTCAACGATGCCGGTGAACATCCGCCTCCACCCTCAAATCGCCGCCGACGATGTCGAACGACCGGATCGCGAGCGGGAGCGCGCTCCCGATCGGCGCGAATCCGCGCCCCTCCAGGACGCTCGGCGCTTCCCCGCCGCCGATCAGCTTTGGCGCGAGGTACACGACGACCCGGTCGACCACGGCGTCCTCGATCGCCGACCACGCGAGCGTCGGACCGCCTTCGAGCAGCACCGACTGGATGTCTCGCTTTCCCAGATGCTCCATCAAGGCATCGAGCGGCACGAGCTCGCGCACTGCCTCGAAGGTCACGACGTCGGCGCCGGCCGCCCGCCACTCGTCCCGCCGATGCAAGGGTGCCGCATCGGTCGTCGCGACAAGCGTCGGCGCCTCGTCGTCGAACAGGTCCCCGGCCGCGGGCACGCGGCCGCGGGCGTCCATCAGGACACGGAGCGGCGGCCTGCCGCGGTAAGCGGGATCTCGGACGGTGAGCGACGGGTCGTCTGCGAGCGCCGTGCCGGCGCCGACGACGATCGCGTCCGCGCCTCCTCGGAGTCGGTGGACGTCTCGTCGGGCGGCCTCGCCGGTGATCCACCGTGACGAGCCGTCGCGCGCGGCGACCTTGCCGTCGAGCGACGCGGCGGCCTTCCACGTGACGAACGGAAGGCCGGTGCGAACGTGCTTGGCATACGCCTCGTTCAGCCGCGCCGCCTCGTCCGCCAGCACCCCGGTCGAGACGTCGAGGTCGGCGACGGCGAGCCGCGAGTGCCCCCGCCCGTCCACGATCGGATTCGGGTCTACCATCGCCGATACGACCCGCACGACCCCGGCGTCGATGATCGCGGTCGTGCACCGGCCCGTGCGACCGAAGTGATCACAGGGCTCGAGCGTCGAATACAGCACGGCCCCTCGGGCCAGGCCGCCGGCCGCCGCCAGGGCGTCGATCTCGGCGTGGGGCGTCCCCGGGCCGCGGTGGTAGCCCTCCCCGACAATCCGGTCGTCGCGCACCACAACGGCGCCGACGAGTGGGTTCGGCGAGACGAGACCACGGCCTTGCTCGGCCAGTTGCAGCGCCCGCTCCATGTATGCGCGATCGTCCACGGCGGTTCCTCACCGGGACGGCATGTGGGAGGGGCAGGCGACGGCTCGGCGTGCGCCGAGCCGACACCACCCGTCCTCTCCCATCCCGACTCTCACGGTCGGTTCCGGACTTTCACCGGATCCACCCCCACGTGGCTCGCGGGGGGTCGCGGACTGTAACCGCCGGTGGGGAGTTGCACCCCGCCCCGAAGACAGGCTTGTCGGAGGCAGTATAGGCGCGCGCGCGGAATCGCTCCAGGGGCCGGTCAAGCTGAGCCGACGTCAGATGCCGCGGCGATCGATGGCGTACGACGAGCCGGCGTCGCGCTTGGCGAACTGCTTCATCTCGGTGGCGACAGCGACAGCCTCGCCATAGTGCGCGAAGACTCGCTTGGCCGTGCTCGCAACGCCGACCGAGACGCCGACGAGCGGAACCTTCTGCATCACGCCCTTGCGGTCCTCGACCTCGACGAAGCCGCGATCAAGATCTTCCTGTTCGTAGAACGCGGGAATGCGATCCTGGAAGCGCTCGACGATGCGCTTGGCGACCTGCTCCGCCACGTCGGGCGGTGCGATCGCGACGAAGTCGTCGCCGCCAACATGGCCGACGAAGCTGTCCGTGCCTCCGAACTCGACGACGGCGTCCTGCACGATCATCGCCGTCGTCTTGATGAGCTGATCGCCGCGAACGAACCCCTTCTGGTCGTTGTACGCCTTGAAATTGTCCAGGTCGGTGTAGAGCACGGCGAACGGACGGCCTTCCTTGACCATCCGTTCGATCTCCTCCTGAATACGGATGTTCCCGGGCAGTCCCGTGAGCGGCGAGAGGTTGCGCATCTCCTTGGCTCTTCGCAGCGTCCCCTTCACGCGCGCGAGCAGCTCGATGGGATCGAACGGCTTGATGATGTAGTCGTCGGCGCCGGCGGTTAGACCCAGCACCTTGTCGGTCGAAAGCGCCTTCGCCGTGAGCATGATGATGGAGCTGTTCGCCGTCTGTGGGTTTCGGCGAAGCCGCTGGGCCACCTCAAAGCCGTCGATCCTCGGCATCATCACGTCGAGCAGAACGAGGTCCGGACGGATCTCCGTCGCCCGCTCGAGCGCCTCCTCGCCATCGGAGGCGACCGTCACCTCGTAGCCGGCCGAGCGCAGGTTGACCTCGACGAAGCGCGCGATGTCGGGATCGTCGTCGACGACCAGAATCGACTCGGGCATCAGCTTCCTCCGGACGCGATCGCCTTAAACTCCCGCGCCGCGGCCTCGACGTCGTCGGCACCGAACAGGGCCGATCCGGCGACGAGCACGTCCGCCCCGGCGTTCACGAGTCGTTCGGCGTCGGCGAGCGTGAGTCCGCCCTCGACGTGAACGTCGATCGACAGGCCCCGGCGGTCGATTTCGGCGCGCGCCGACGCGACCGCCTGCACGGTCGCGTCGTCGACCGGGCGGCCTGGCTGGCCGCCGCGCACGATCAGGATCTCGTCGACCTCGTCGAGGTTCGGAAAGACCGTTTCGACGCGGGTCTGCGTCCTCATCGCGATGCCGACTCCCATCCCCACGCCTCGCGCCTTCCCGATGACCGAGCCTCGGTCGTCAACGGCCTCTACGTGAAAGCTCACCACGTCCGTCCCGGCCTCCGCCAGGTCGTCGAACAGGCGCTCCGGCGCCATGACCTGCAGGTGCCCATGGACCACCCCATCGGTGTGCGGTCGCAGCGAAGCGACGATCACCGCGCCGATCGTGAGCGGCGGCACGAAGTGGGCGTCCATGACGTCCACATGGATGACGTCGGCAGAAGCGCGGACGAGCTTTACCTGGGCGGCCAGCCCCGCGTGGTCCGCGGACAGGATCGAGGCCGCCAGTTTCCCCACCACGTCATCCTACCGGCGGCCCATCCCCCGGGGGCTAACGCTCGCGCGCGCTCGCTTCTTGGGGCCCTCGCACCCCCTACCCGTCCTTGCGAAAGGCCGCGACGAACATCCCGTCCGAGCCATGCCGGTGCGGCCAGAGGCGGATTCGCTCGGATCGACCGTCCGGCCCGTCGATCATCTCGGGAACGAGCTCGGGGCGATGGCGCCGAAGCGCGTCACACGCCGCGTCGGTCTCGGCCCTCGGGAACGTGCACACCGAGTAGACGAGCCGGCCGCCCGGCCGCAGGAGCTCGGCCGCCGCCTCCGCGATCGCGACCTGAAGGCGAGCGAGCCCGGCCAGACGCTCGCGCGGAACGCGCCACAACAGCTCAGGACGGCGACGCGCCGATCCAATTCCGGAGCAGGGCGCGTCCACCAGCACGCGGTCGAACGGTCCTCGAAGCGCCGCGCGACGCCCGTCCTGCGAGACGACGAGGCCCTTCAGACGCAGCCGCGCGAGCTGCGCGACGACGAGGCGGGCGCGTACCGGCGAGACGTCGGCGGCCACGAGCCGCCCGCTGGCGACGCGGCACGCGATGTCCGCCGACTTTCCGCCCGGCGCCGCGCAGACGTCCAGGACGCGATCGCCGGAACGAGGATCGAGAACGTCGACGACGAAGGCCGACGCCTCGTCCTGAATCGCCACGGCACCCTCCCGGAAGCCCGGCAACTCCCGGGGAGTGGGTGTCGGCCCGGCCGCGCGCGACAGCAGCAGCGTCCTCGAATGCAGTGAGCTCGGACGCGATCGCAAGCCCGCCGCGTGTAGCGCGGCCGCGACCTCGCCCACCCCGGCTACGCACTCGTTCACGCGGACGGCGAGCGGCGCACGCTCGGCCAGCGCGGCCGCGGCCGCTTCCGCGTCCCCGCTCAGTTGCCGACGCAGCTCCCGCACAGCCCATGGCGATAGCCCCGTCCGAACCGAGACGTCATCGTCGCTTTGACCCGAGGGGGTGACCGGCCCGGACCGCTCGACCCGTCGAAGGACCGCGTTGACGAACCCGCGCTGCCGGCCGGAGGCAAGCTCGACGCTCGACGACACCGCCGCATACGACGGGATGCGCGTGTACAGAACCTGGTACGCGCCAAGCCGCAGCAACGCCAGCGAGTCGGGGGGCGTTTCGTCCAGATCGCGATGCAGATGGGGTTCGATCGCGTGGTCGAGGGCCAGTCGCCGACGCAGCGTTCCGTAGGTCAGGTCGGTCGCGAGCGCGCGGTCCTCCCTCGACAGCCCCGACCGATTGAGCAACGCGGGCAGGACGAGATTGGAGTAGCCGCCGTCCTCGACGACGCGACGAACAGCCTCGAGCGCGACAGCGCGCGCGGAGGCGGTGGTCACGACAGCCGCTCGCCGACGACCGGGCGAAAGCCGTTCACGAAGTCCGACGCCGGCATCCGAGCGCGCCCCGCCGGCGCAACCTCGACGATGCGGAGTGCTCCGACGCCCGCGCCGACCGAGAACCCTTCCCGATCCACCTCGATCACCTCGCCCGGAGGGCCCGACGCCTCGACCGCCCGGGCGCGCACGATCTTCAGCGGCGATCCTCGGAAGGTCGCCGTTGCACCCGGCTCGGGCGCGAAGGCGCGAACGGTGGCGGCGAGGGCCGCGGCCGCCGCCGAAAAGTCCAGCCGACGATCGCTCGGCGACAGTTTGGGGGCATACGTCGCCGCGCCGTCGTCCTGCGCGATGCGAGCCGCCCCGCCGGTCCGCAGCTCGTCGAGGGTCTCCACGAGAACGCGACCGCCGAGACGCGCGAGCCGCCCGCCGAGCATCCCCGCGTCGTCGTCCGGCAGGATCGCCTCCCGTTCGCGGCGCAGGATGTCGCCGGTGTCGACCCCCTCGTCCATGACGATCGTCGTCACGCCAGTCTCGGAAAGTCCGCGGAGCAGCGCCGTCTGGACCGGGCTCGCTCCCCGAAGCGCCGGCAGCAGCGAGAAGTGAACGTTCACTGGGGCCACGGACGGGAGCGCGAGGACGGAAGGAGGCAGGATCTCGCCGAAGGCGACGACGGCGATGACGTCGGGCGCGGCATCCGCGATCGCCTCGAAACCCTTGCCCGATCGGACGGTCTCGGATTCGACGAGCGGAAGCCGCAGTCGGCGCGCGGCGGTCGCGACCGGCGTGGCCTCGGTCGCCCGACCTCGGCGCTTCGGCCTCGGGACCCGCGTAACGACGCGCTCGAGGTGGTGCGAGGATCCGGCAACCGCCTCGAGCGACGGAACAGACCAATCGTCGTTCCCCAGGAAGACGACCCTGAGGTGACGAGGCGTGTTCATCGCCGGACCCGCGTCCGCGGCGGTGTCACGCGGGCCGGCTGCCCTCCTCGGCCCTGCGGAGCTCGTGCTCGCGAAGTTGGCGCATCACCTCTCTGCGCCCCGCGTCGTCGAGCCGATCGAGATAGAGCGTTCCGTTGATGTGGTCGGTCTCGTGTTGGAAGATCCTGGCCAGCAGGCCCTCGCCGACGACGTCGACGGGGCGCCCTTGCTCGTCCTGTCCTCGAATCCGAACGCGCGCGGCGCGAGGCGTCGGGTGGAACGGCCCGGGGATCGACAGACACCCCTCGTCGTGCTCCTCGCGACCGTTGTGGTCGGACAGCTCGGGATTGGCGATGAAACCGCGGTGACCGTCCCCGTCGTCGTAGACGAAGAACCTTCCCGAGATCCCCACCTGCTGCGCGGCCAGTCCGACTCCGGGCGCGTCGTACATCGTCTCGTACATGTTCTCCATGAGGCGGCGCAGGGCATCGTCGAACCGTTCGACCCCTCGACCGGCCGTTCGCAGGACCGGGTCGCCGAGCTTGCGAATCGGAAGCAACGACATGTCCGGCTCTCCGACGACCTCACAGATGCGGTTCAGCCTCGACGCGCGAAACGATCCCCCGTGTCGCCAGGTCGCGCATCGTGCGCCCGAAAGCCGGAACGTCCTCGGCCGCGAGCGCGAGCAAGCATAGCGTCTCTTCGCCCACGGTCGTAATCAACAGCGTTCGGCTGGGCAACGCCTCGACCTCGCGCGGCAGGGCCGGCGATCCCGCAACGCGGAACACGGGCGCGCCCGAGGCAAAGCCGGCCTCGGCCCTGCGCGGAACCTCGGCGCGGTGAAATCGGTCCGGGTTCCCCGTGACAAGCGCCTGCACGGCTGCGTCGTTGGGAGTTCGGGTCTGAACGATCACGCGCCCCGACGGTGAGGCCCACGCGGCCGCCTCCATCCACGTCGCGAGTGCCCGCTCACGCGCCGAAAGGCCCGGGCGTCGCCCGGCCAGGTCTGCGTCGAGGATGGCAACGATGTCGAGTCCCAGCGCTTCCGCGCCGAGGTCCTTGACGGCCTCGACGCCGCCAACGAGCACCTCGCGATCTCCGACGGGACGTGCGTCGCCCCCGTTCGCGGCTCGCCGAACCGGCACCTGCGCCGAACGCGACACCCATGCCTCGACGCGCTCCGCGCCTCCCGGAGCGATGCCGAACCGGGTCGAGCCACAGCTCGCACACCGGCCCTCGGCGCCGCACACGACGCACCGGACATGTCCGCCTTCGGCGCGCAATAACCCGCCGCACGCGACGCACGCGGCGGGCTCGCCGCACGATCTACACACGCGAGCCAGGCCGGCGCCGGGGAGCGGCGAGTACACGAACGCGCGGGACGCAGATCGCAGTGCGGCCACGAGCCGCGGCGCGCGGCCCTCCGTCCCCGGCCGCACGACCTCGACGGGCGGCCACCATCGCCGCGCCGGGCGAACCTCCTCGGCGTTCGCGGCGGCTTCCGCCGATGGACACACCGCGGACATCACGCACACGGCTGCCGCCAGCCTCGCACGCGCCATCGCAACGTCGCGGACGTGAAAGTACGGCGACCGCTCCTCTCGATGGGCCGCGTGGCTCTCGCGCGACACGTACAGCAGTCCGGGGTGTCGGACCGGCGCGAACACCGCGGGGCGCGTTCCCACTACGACCTGATGTGACCCCTCGGCGATCTCGAGCCACGTGCGATATCGACGTCGCTTCGAGCCGCCGGCGAACAGGACGGCGCGGTCCGAGAACGCGTGCAGCACTGCCGCGGCCGTGGCGGGCAGCGGGTCGAGTTCCGGCACGAGCACGATCGCGGTCCGCCCCTTCGCGAGGGCCTCCGCGACGCACTCGACCGCGACCTCCTGCTCGTCCGACGCAGCCGGGCGCACGACGAATGTCCCGCCCCCGCCCCGAAACGCCGCGAGGACAGCGTCACCGCCGTGGTAAGCGCCCAGTGCGGCGGGGTGCTCGGACATCCCGGGCGCCCGATGGCGCGCCTCGACGCTGCCGACCCACGCCACCTCCTCGGACGCGACGCGAGGCGGGGCCGAACGTTCGATGACGGAGGCGAGCGGCGCGACGTAACGTTCGCTCACCCATCGAAGGAGTTCGAGCATCGCGGCGTCGAAGAATCGCACCGACGAGACGACCTTGCCGACGGAGAGCATCCGTGACGGAACCTCGGCGGCCGGGCCGAGCACCCACCCTGGTACCGCTCGACCGTGAAACGGCACCTGCACGAGCGAACCGATGCCGGCCCCGAGCTCCGCCGGCAGCTCGTACGTGAACGGTCGGTCGAGCGAGAGGATCGGTCGGTCGATGCAGACGTCGACCGGCCCCGATAGGAGGTCGCTGTTCCGGGGGCTAACGCTCGCGCGTTCGCGCTCGCTCCTTGAGCCCCCAGACCCCCGGCTATCCGAGCGCGCGGCGGAGGTCATCCGCGCGGTCGGTCGCCTCCCACGGGAACTCCTTGCGACCAAAGTGCCCGTAGGCGGCGGTGTCCTCGTAGATGGGACGCCGGAGCTCGAGGTCCCGAATGATCGCTGCCGGACGGAAGTCGAACGCATCCCACACCGCGTCCACGATTCGATCCGGATCGACCTGCTCGCTTCCGAACGTGTCGACCGCGAGTGAGACGGGATGCGCTGTGCCGATGGCGTACGCGACCTGGATCTGCAGCCGGTCCGCCACGCCAGCGCCCACGAGGTTCTTTGCGACGTAGCGCGCCATGTACGCCGCCGAGCGGTCGACCTTCGTCGGGTCCTTGCCCGAGAAGCAGCCTCCGCCGTGCGGCGCCATCCCTCCGTAACTGTCGACGATGATCTTCCGGCCGGTTAACCCCGTGTCGGCCTTGGGACCACCGATCTCGAACCGACCCGTCGGATTGACGAGAACCCGAACTCCGTCGGCATCGAGATCGAACTCGCGGATTACGGGGTCGACGACCTCCGCCGTCACGTCCGGCGCGAGGAGCGTGTCCACGTCGACCTCCTCCCGATGCTGTGCGGAGATGAGTACCGTGTCGATCCTTGTGGGCCTGCCGTCGCGGTACTCGATCGTCGCCTGAGTCTTGCCGTCGGGCCGCAGGTACGGAATCACCCCGGCCTTGCGGACGTCGGCCAGCCGCTTGGCCAGCCGATGCGCCATTGCGATCGGCAGCGGCATCAGCTCCTCGGTCTCGCGGCACGCGAAGCCGAACATCATCCCCTGATCGCCGGCGCCGAGCGTGTCCAGGTCGTCGTCGAGGTGTCCCTCGCGCTCCTCGAGCGTGTGATCGACGCCGCGCGCTATGTCGGGCGACTGCTCCTGAATGGAGGTGAGAACGCCGCATGTGGCGCCGTCGATGCCGAAGTTGGCATCGGTGTACCCGATCTCCAGGATCGTTCTGCGGACGATGGCAGGGATGTCGACGTACTCGGACGTGGTGATCTCGCCCGCGACCATCACGATTCCCGTGGTCACGAGCGTCTCGCACGCTACGCGGCCGTCCGGGTCCAAAGACAGGATGGCGTCGAGGACGGCGTCGGAGATGCGATCGGCGAGTTTGTCGGGGTGGCCCTCGGTAACGGACTCCGAGGAGAACAGGTAACCGTGCGTCATGCCGCGCGGAGTATAGCCGCGCTCACCGACGCGGCGGTCGCGACCTCAGCAGCGCCGCGAGCCGATCGCAGATGGCGCCGGCGAGTTCGGCCTTCGTCCAGGTTTGCACGCCCACGTCCCGCCCGTCGGCGGTCACGATGGCCGCCTCGTTCGTGTCGGAGCCGAAGCCCGTGCCCTCGCGTCCGACGCGGTTCACGACGACAACGTCCACGCCCTTGGCGTCGAGCTTGCTGTGGGCTGCCGCGACCAGGTCGCCGGACGTCTCCGCGGCAAACCCTACGAGGACGCGTTCGTCTGGCTCGGTCCCGAGCTCGGCGAGGATGTCGGTCGTCGGGACGAGCTTGAGGTCCGGAGGCCCGGACTCCTTCTTCAGTTTGGACGTCTCGACGTGCTCGGGGCGAAAGTCGGCGACCGCGGCAGCCATCACGACGGCGTCCGCGTCGCCGGCCGCCTCGCGCACCGCGTCCCGCATCTCCTCGGCGGTCGACACCGACACTCGGCGAACGCCCGCGGGCGGGTCGACGGTCGCGGGGCCGACCACCAGGGTTACGTCGGCGCCGCGTCGGAGCGCCTCAGCGGCGACGGCGAACCCCATGCGGCCGGTGGAACGATTTCCGACGAAGCGCACGGGATCGATCGGTTCCCACGTCGGTCCGGCCGTCACGACCACGCGACGGCCGGACAGGTCGCCCGGACCCGCAACCGCTCGGTCCGCCGCCGCGAGAACGTCCTCGGGCTCCGCCAGCCGGCCGACTCCCTGGTCGCCGGCGGCGAGCGAGCCCTCGGCGGGCGGAACGACCAAGGCTCCTCGCCGACGCAGGATGTCGACGTTCGCTTGAGTCGCCGGGTGTTCCCACATCCCCGTGTGCATCGCCGGCGCGAGCACCATCGGACACCGCGTCTCGAGAAGGGTCGATGTCAGCAGGTCGTCGGCGATGCCGGATGCGAGCTTGGCGAGGAGATTCGCCGTCGCGGGGGCGACGACCACGACTTCGGCTTCGCGCGCGAGTTCGACGTGAAGGACCGTTCCGGGGCTTTCCCAAAGGTCTGTACGCGCTCGGCGGCCGGTCAATGCCGAGAACGTGTCGGCGCCCACGAATCGAGTCGCCGCCTGTGACATCACGACCTGCACTTCGGCTCCGGCGCCGGTCAGCAGCCGCGCGAGCAGGCAGGCCTTGTACGCGGCGATCCCACCGGTAACGCCGAGGAGCACCCGGCGCCCCGCGAGGGCGCTAGTTGGCGTCAACCCCCTCGGCGCGGTCAGCCTGGATCTTGCCCTCGGAGATCTCCTCGAGCGCGATCGACAGCGGCTTGTTCGTGAGTCCGCCTGTCTCAACGAGCGGCGGGACGTATTCTCCGCGACCCTCGCCGAGCTGGTTGTAGTAGGAGTTGATCTCCCGAGCCCGGCGGGCCGCGAGGATGACCAGTGTGTACTTGGAGTCGACCTGCGCGAGCAGATCGTCGATCTTGGGCTCGATCATGGGTGGGGCGATCCTTTCGACGCGGTGTGAGCAGCGATTATAGCCGCCACCTCTGCCGCTGCCCGCTCGACATCATCGTTGATGACCACGTGATCGAACCATGCCGCCTGCTCCATTTCCCACGCGGCCTGCTCGAGCCGCCGGGTCAGAACGTCGATGTCCTCCGTCCCGCGCTCTCGCAGCCGGCGCTCCTGCTCCTCGGCCGACGGAGGCGCCAGGAAGATCAGGACGGCGTCCGGCTCTCGCTTTCGGACCCAGCCGGCGCCGGTCACGTCGATCTCGAGGAGGACGTCGCGTCCCGCGTCGCGTTCTGCACGCAGCGGCGCAGCGGGCGTCCCAGAGCGATGCCCGTAGATCTGCACCCACTCGAGAAGTTCACGGTCGCGGATCATACGGTCGAACTCGGCGTCATCGACGAAGAAGTAGTCGGCGCCCTCGCGCTCGCCTGGACGCGGACGTCGGGTGGTCACCGACACCGACGGGACGAGACGGTCACGAACCGCGTCGAGGACGCGACGAACGACGGTCCCTTTGCCTACACCCGACGGGCCGGAGATGACGAAGAGGTTGCCGCCGGAGCTCGGCGACGCGTTACGTCTTGGCGGCAAGCGAATGTCCGTTTCCGCGGCTAACGGTGCATATCACGCGCTGCGTACGCCCTCGACATCACGCGCCACGCGCCGAGTTCCGAGGACCCCAGGTAAGGAAGACGTTTCCACTCGATGACGAGTACGCCATCAACGGTGATCCCGTCGACCCGGTGAAGGACGTCGACGCGCAGCCCGCCTCGAGGGCGAGGCTGCGACAGTGCTCCGCTGGCTGACGTCCTACGCGCACCGCCGCGGGATCGTACCGGCCTATGCGGGTCGCGTCCCCTCCTCAGCTCGACGCCCGCTCGCATACGGCCTCCGCACCGGCGAGGCAGTCGCGCTGCGCGTCGGTGCGGGTCGGAGTCCGGTGGTTCGCCACCTCGGTGCGGCCCGACGTTCCGCCGCGAGACCGGCGCCGACGACGATGAGAGCGGCGATCAGGACAAGGGCCCCGGATGCAGGCCACCGGCCGCTCGAGTAAGCGGCTCGGGGACGCTCGGGTGGCTGTCGAAACGGCGAACGCCGCGCGTGAGGGCGCGCTACTTCTTGGAGAACTCGTCGAGGAGCGCGTCGCGCTGCTTGGCGCCGAGCCCGCGAACGCGGCGACTCGCGGAGATGTCGAGCTTCTCCATGAGCTTGCGAGCCCGGACCTTCCCCACACCGGGCAGCGACTCGAGAACCGTCGACACCTTCATCTTCCCGACGGTGTCGTCGTCCTCCCGACCGAGGATGTCCGCGAGCGTGAGTTTGCCGGACTTCAGCTGACCCTTCAGCTCGGCGCGCTTGCGACGAGCCTCCGCCGCTTTCTCCAGGGCTTGCCTACGTTGTTCCTCGGTCAGGGTGGGCAACGGCATCGCAGCGCTCCTTCTGGTCGCACGGATCGAAGCCCGGCGAGTATAGACACGGCCGGTCGTGCGCAGCAACGCGGTCCATACATGCCGACCTGCGGTTTTTCCCCTCGAAGAACCCTTCGTGAATCGCGCGGAAGCGGTCAGCGAACCGATGCGAGGATGGAGTCGGCGGCGCTTTTCGGATCGCCCGCGCGGGTGATCGCGCGCCCGACGACGATGTAGTCGGCGCCTGCGTCGATCGCTTCGACGGGGGTGAGGACGCGGACCTGATCGTGACCGTTCGACCCGGCGGGCCGTATGCCGGGGACGACGAGACAGAACTCCTCGCCCATGATCTCGCGAACGGCGGAGACGTCCTCGCCGGAGACGACGGCTCCGACCGCCCCCGCCGCGCGCGCCTCGAAGGCGAGGGACGCCGGGGACGCGAGCGACTCGCCGGACAGCGACGAGAGCACCGTAACCGCGATCAGCATCGGCACGCGGGCGCCGGCTGCGCGGGCGCCGCGCTCGGCGCCGCGCTCGGCGGCTGCGATCATCGCCTCGCCGCCGAGGGCGTGGACGGTGAGCATCACAGGACCCAGCGTGGCGATGTTCTGCGCCGCGCGCTCGACCGTGCTCGGGATGTCATGGAGCTTGGCGTCGACGAACACCGGCCCGTGCGCGGCGATCCGACGGACGGCCGTCGGGCCGGACGCCCAGGCGAGCTCGAGGCCGACCTTGAGAAGACCCACGTGCGGCCCGAGGTCGCGTGCGAGCGCGTCCGCCGCGTCGACGTCGGAGACGTCGAGCGCCAGCGCGATGGGATTGGCCGGCCGCGGGATCACGCCGCACCTTCGCCGACGACACGAACCCGCCCGCGAAGCTCCGCAGGCGAGCCGAGACCCTTCTCGCCGAGATACGAGGCCAGCCCTCGGGCGACCTCGGCGGGAGCGTCCGGATTCACGAGCAGCGCCGTCCCGAGCTGGACCGCCCACGCACCGGCCAGCATGAACTCGAGCGCATCCTCGGCGGTAGCGATCCCGCCGACGCCCATGATCGGCACCCGGGGCATGGCCTTCGCCACTCGATAGACGGCCGCCACCGCGATCGGCTTGATGGCCGGCCCCGACAACGTCCCGATCGCTGATCCGAGCCGAGTTCGCGACCGCCCGGGATCGACAGCCATAGCGGGCACGCCGTCGATCAACGTGAGGCCGTGTGCGCCCACGCGGACGCACGCGTGGGCTGCATCGACGAGGTCCGGGAGCAGCGCCGGCAGCTTCGCGAAGACGGGCACGTGCGCGAGGCGCGCGACGGAACCGACGATCTCGCTCATCCGCTCGATCCGCGTGTAGAACGGCTGTCCGCCACGCTCCGCGTCCGGGCCGGATACGGACACCTCGAGCGCGACGACGCCCGGACGGACGTGCAGCGCCGCCGTGACACTGAGGAACTCCGCGAGTCGGGAACCGCCGACGGAGGCGATCACCGGCACTCCGGTCGCGGCGAGCGCCGGAAGATCGTTCTCGACGAATACGCGGACGCCCGGGTTCTGCGTGCCGACGGCGGTGACGATGCCGGCCGGGCTTTCGGCAACGCGGGGCGTGGGAGCGCCGCGGCTCGCCTCATACGTCAGGGTTCGCGTCACGACGCCGCCCAGGCTCGTCACGTCGACGAGCGCCCCGAGCTCCCGCCCGGTTCCAAGACACCCGGCCGCCGCGAGCGCGGGCATCGGAAGCCGGATACCCGCCAGGTCGACGTCGAGGGCGGGCGTCATCCCGGCCACGTCCGAGCGGTCGAAAACCCATCGGGCGGCGTGGGCACCGAGGCTGCCCGGTCCCCTCCCCACCGGTCCCAGTACACGCGTGCCGCGTTGAAGACCGGACCGTCGGTGCACGAGCGAAGGTTGTCGTATCCCGACCCGTCCTTCTCGATGATCGGCACGACGCACGTGAAGCACAGCCCGAGCCCGCACGCCATCGGCTCCTCGACCGCGACCTGCGCTGGGATGCGTCGCTCGGCGCAGAACGCCGCGACCCCACGCAGCATGGCGCGCGGACCCGCCGCGTACAGCACCTCGGCATGGACCTCATCGGCGACGCGGGGCAGGACGTCGACCGCGGACGCGCGCTCGCCAGCGCTCCCGTCATCCGTCACGACCGCGATCGATTGCGACACGCGCTTGGCCTCGATCGCCTTGAAGACGTACTCCTCCGAGTTCGCGCCGAGGATCATGTCGACGCGCTTGCCGCGCTCGCGCAGCTCCTGTGCGAGGAACAGTATGCCGGCCGCCCCGTGTCCGTGCGCCACCAGCAGGCACGACTTCAGCCGACGCGGGTAGGCGAACGCCTTTCCGAGTGGCCCGATCACGTCGAGGAACTGATGCGCCCGCGCGTCCGCGAGCCAAGCGGTCCCGGGGCCGAGCGGGTCGAAGACGAACTCGAGCGTGCCCGCCCATCCGCCTCGTCGCGAGGCCTGATGCACGGAAAAGTGCCTTCGCAGGACGAACGACCGATCGTCCGGCATGCCGACGGAGATGAACTGACCCGGGCGAGCGCGTTCCGCGATCTCTGGGGCGACGAGCGTGAGCTGGTGGTATCCGCCGAGTTTTCGCGCGTTGAGGATTTCGGCGCGGAGGCGCTTCAAGACACGCCCTCCGCCACCTCGGCTAGGGGTGCCGGCTCGGAGCTTGGACGCAGCGCCGCGTCCGCGTGCCACTCCTGCAGCGACCGGGGCTGGGCGACTCCGGCGCGAAGCGCCTCGATGCCGTGGAGTACCGCGAAGACCGCCGGGATGGTGGTGATGCACGGAACTCGCGCCTGCGCCGCGGCGGTCCGGATGAAGTAGCCGTCGCTGCGAGGCCCTCGCCCGAACGGTGTGTTCACGATCAGGTCGACCTCGCCGCGCCGGATGAGGTCGACGACGCTCTCGCCACCCTCGGAGAGCTTCGCCACTCTGGCGACGGCGATTCCCGCCCGCTCGAGGACGCCTGCGGTGCCCTTCGTGGCGAGGAGCCGGAACCCCAGCTCGGCCAGACGTCGGGCCGGAAGGACGATCGCTCGCTTGTCGCGGTTCGCTACCGACACGAAGGCGGTCCCCGACGTCGGGAGCGCGACGCCCGTCGATATGAACGCCTTGGCCAGGGCGCCGCCCGCATCCGAGTCGACGCCCATTACCTCGCCGGTCGACCGCATCTCGGGACCGAGGATCGTGTCGACACCCGGGAAGCGTCCGAACGGCAGAACAGGCGCCTTCACGGCCGTGTACGGAAGGGTCCGATAGCGGCGATCGGACGGCAGCCACCCCTCGGCGCGGAGATCGGCGACCGAGCGCCCGAGCATGACGTGCGAGGCGACCTTCGCCATCGGGACGCCCGTGACCTTCGACACGAAGGGAACCGTGCGCGACGCGCGCGGGTTCGCCTCGATTACCCAGATGCGCTCGTCCTTCACGGCGAGCTGAAGATTCAACAGCCCGCGGACGCCGAGTCGTCGGGCGAGCACGCCGGTGATCCGTTCCGCCTCGTCGAGCTCCTCGTCGGACAGCGTCGTCGGTGGGATCGCGCACGAGGAGTCGCCCGAGTGGACGCCCGCCTCTTCGATGTGCTCCATCACGGCGCCGACGAAGACCTCGGTCCCGTCGCACACCGCGTCGACATCGATCTCGATCGCCCCTTCCACAAAGCGATCGATCAGCACGGGGTGACCCGGCGAAGCCTCGGCCGCGGACGCCACGAACCGATCGAGCTCGTCCTCGCCGTAGACGATGTCCATCGCGCGCCCGCCGAGCACGTACGACGGCCGGACGACGACCGGGTATCCGATACGGGCTGCGATCGCACGAGCTTCTCCCGGTGTACGCGCCTCACCGTGCGGCGGCGCCGAGATCCCGAGCTCCGCGCAGACGGACGCGAACTTGCCGCGGTCCTCGGCAAGGTCGATGGCCTCCGGCCGGGTGCCCAGCACGCGAAATCCCTCGGCCTCGAGCGTTCGGGCAAGCTTCAGCGGCGTCTGGCCGCCGAGTTGAACGATGACGCCCACGGGTGTCTCGCTCCGACACACGGCCACCACGTCCTCTGCCGACACGGGCTCGAAGTACAGCCGTGCGCTCGTGTCATAGTCGGTCGAGACCGTCTCGGGATTACTGTTCACCATCACCGACTCGAATCCGGCGTCGCGCAGAGCGAAGGCCGCATGGACGCACGCGTAGTCGAATTCGATCCCCTGCCCGATCCGGTTTGGGCCGGCTCCCACGATCACGACGCGCGGGAGCTCCCCGCTGCCGACCTCCGATTCGCTCTCGTACGTGGAGTAGTGATACGGCGTGGTGGCCTCGAACTCCCCCGCACAGGTGTCTACCGTCTTGAAGACGGGTCGCACGCCAAGCTCCCCGCGCCGCGTCCGAACCTCATCCGACGTCGCGGCGGTCAGTGCGGCGATCCGGGCATCCGACATCCCCATCCGCTTCGCCTCGATGAGCTGATCGGGCTCGACCTCGCGGAGCGGCCGCCCGCGCATTCGTTCTCCTTGCTCGACGACCTGAGCGATCTGATCGACGAACCAAGGATCGATCGAGGAGGCGGCCGCCACGTCGTCCGCCGAGTGCCCTTCGAGAAGCGCCGCCTCGATAAGCTGCAGCCGGTCCTCCGAGGCCGTGGCCAGGATGTCGAGGGAGCTTGCGGCGCGATCGTCGGGAGGTGGGAAGCGAGCGGAACGAGCGAATCGGCCCTCGGCGGATGCGCCGCCGGCCACCCCAACGTCCACACCATCCACCTCGAGCCCTCTCCGCGCCTTCCCCAACGCCTCCTTGAACGTCCTCCCGATCGCCATGACCTCCCCAACCGACTTCATCGACGACGTCAGCGAGGGATCGGCGTCGGAGAACTTCTCGAAGGCGAACCGGGGAATCTTGACGACGACGTAATCGAGCGTCGGCTCGAACGCGGCGGGCGTCCGGCCGGTGATGTCGTTCGTGATCTCGTCGAGCCGGTACCCGACAGCGAGCAGAGCGGCGATCTTGGCGATCGGAAACCCCGTCGCCTTTGACGCGAGCGCAGACGAGCGAGAGACACGCGGATTCATCTCGATCAGCACCTGACTGCCGTCGTGAGGATCGACCGCGAACTGGATATTGGACCCGCCCGTCTCCACACCGATCGCGCGGATGCACGCGAGCGCCCTATCGCGCATCGCCTGGTACTCGCGGTCGCTGAGCGTCTGCTGCGGCGCGACGGTGATCGAGTCGCCCGTGTGCACGCCCATTGGATCCACGTTTTCGATCGAACAGATGACCACGGCGTTGTCGGCGCCGTCGCGCATCACCTCCAGCTCGAACTCCTTCCAGCCGGCAACCGACTGCTCGACGAGGATCTCGTGCACCGGACTCGCCTCGAGGCTGCGGGCGGCGAGCTCGCGCAACCGGGATCGATCGTCAGCGAACCCTGTTCCACCGCCACCCAGGACGAACGAGGGTCTCACGATGACGGGGTAGCCGGTGTCGACCGCAACTGCCAGCGCCTCGTCCACGGTGTTCGCGACGCCCGCATTCGGGACCGGCAGGTCGGCGTCGAGCATGGCCCGTCGGAAGCCGCCCCGGTCCTCGGCGCGGCGGATGCTTTCGAGGCTCGCCCCGATCAGCCGGACGCCGTGGCGCTCGAGCGCCCCGGACTCCGCGAGCGCGACCGCCGCGTTCAAGGCCGTCTGGCCCCCGAGCGTCGGCAGCATCGCGTCGGGCCGCGCGCGCGCGATGATGGCCTCGATCGACTCGACGGTGAGCGGCTCCACGTACGTCGCGACGGCGAACTCCGGGTCCGTCATGATCGTCGCCGGGTTCGAGTTGACGAGGCACACGTTGTATCCCTCGTCGCGCAGCACCTTGCACGCCTGAGTACCCGAGTAGTCGAACTCGCAGGCCTGCCCGATGACGATCGGCCCCGATCCGACGACGAGGATCCGCTCGAGATCGGTGCGCCTCGGCATCAGGCCGCGCCGCCTTTCCGCTGCTCCGGAGGGCTACCGCTCGCGCGTTCGCGCTCGCTTCTTGAGCCCCCCCTGCCCCCCTGCCCTGGGGGGCTACCGCTCGCGCGTTCGCGCTCGCTTCTTGAGCCCCCCCTGCCCCCCATGAGCGCGCGGAACCGCTCGAAGAGGTAGCGCGAGTCGTGGGGACCCGGCGCCGCCTCGGGGTGGTACTGGACTGAGAACGCCGGCACGTCCAGGCACCTCAGCCCCTCTACCGCGCCATCGTTGAGGTTGATGTGCGTCAGCTTCACGCGGCCGAACGCCGCCCCGACGAGCGACTCCCGATCGACGGCGAAGCCGTGGTTGTGAGTCGTGATCTCGACGCGGCCGGTGTCGATGTTCTTCACGGGTTGGTTCACGCCGCGGTGGCCGAACGGCATCTTGTAGGTCCGCGCCCCGAGCGCGAGCGCGAGGAGCTGATGCCCGAGGCAGACGCCGAACACGGGCAGACGTCCGAGGATTGACTGAGTCGCCTCGACCCCGTAGGTCGTCGCGGCCGGATCGCCCGGCCCGTTCGACAGGAAGACCCCGTCGAACCCGGCCCGCACGACGTCGATCGCCGGCGTCGTCGCCGGGACAACCGTCGTCTCGCATCCCTCGTTGGCGAGCAACCGCAGGATGGAGCGTTTGAGCCCGAAGTCGTACGCCACAACGCGAAGGATGCGCCCGCGGTCCGTGCGCGCCGGGCCGACAACGGTGGCGGCGTCGTAGGGCGTCACGGTCGACACATCTCGGGCGAGCTCGGTCCCCGCCATTCCCTTGGATGCGCGCACCCGTGTGAGGAACGAGTCGGCGTCCGTATCCTGCGTCGTGATTCCGCAGCGCATAGCGCCGCGTTTCCGGATGCGAATCGTGACGGCGCGGGTGTCGATCCCCTCGATACCGATCACCCCGGCGGCGAGGAGGTCCTCGTCCATGGTGCGGCTTGCCCGCCAGCTCGAGACCCGGCGGGAAGCCTCGCGGACCGCGAACCCCGCGACCTGCGCACGGCGTGATTCGGCGTCCTCGTCGTTCGTTCCGTAGTTGCCCTGGTGTGGGGCCGTCATCACGACCACCTGCCCGGAGTACGAGGGATCGGTCAGGACCTCCTGGTAGCCAGACATGCCGGTGTTGAACACGGCCTCGCCGAACCGCTCCCCCGTCGCGCCGAAGGCTCGCCCGCGGAACACCGAGCCGTCCTCGAGCGCGAGCAGCGCCCCGATCACCGCTGGGCCTTCCCGTCCGCGACGACGACGTCGCCCCGCAGGATCGTGTGGAGCACGCGCCCGCGAAGGGTCCGCCCGAGGAACATCGAGTTCCGGCTCTTGGATGCGAACGGCGCTTCGACGGTCCATTCGGCAACCGGGTCGATCAGCACCAGGTTGGCCGGCCGACCGGGAGCGATGGGTCCGCCGTGCTCGGAAGCGCCGAGGATCCGCGCTGGCGCCGTCGACAACGCCTCGACGGCACGCGTCAGCGGGATCGCCCCCGGCTCGACGAGGTGCGTGAGGACGGCGGCAAGCGCCGTCTCGAGCCCGATCGTGCCGGGCGGGGCCTGATCGAACTCCGCCTCCTTCTCCTCGACCGCGTGCGGTGCGTGGTCCGTCGCGACGGCGTCGATGGTTCCGTCCGCGAGCGCCGCGCGCAGAACGTCGCGATCCTCCGCCGTCCGAACCGGGGGTCGCACCTTGAAGTTCGTGTCATATCCGGCGAGGTCGTCGTCGGTGAAGATCAGGTGGTGCGGCGTCACCTCCGCGGTGACGCGCAGTCCCGCGGTCTTCGCCTGGCGGATCAGTTCGACCGACCCCGCAGCGGACAGGTGCTGGAGGTGCAGCCGGGCACCGGTCAACTGGGCGAGCGCGAGGTCGCGGAAGATGACGATCTCCTCCGCCTCGGCCGGTGCGCCAGCGAGGCCGAGTGTGTACGAATGGTATCCCTCGTGCATCTGCGCTCCGTCGACAAGCGAGGGCTCCTCGCAGTGCTCTGCGAGGACGATGTCGAACGCCTTGCCGTACGTGAGCGCGTTCCGGAGGACCCGAGCCGAAGCCACGGTGCTCCCGTCGTCGCTGAAGATGCGAACACCCACGGTTGCCATCTCGCCGATGGCGGCCATCTCCTCACCGGCGCGACCCCTCGTGATGGCGCCGGCCGGGAACACATCGCAGAGTCCCGCCTTCGCAGCGAGCGTCCGGACCTCCTCGATGACGGCCGCCGCGTCGGCGACGGGGTCGGTGTTCGCCATCGCGGCGACGGCCGTGAAGCCGCCGAGGGCCGCGGCGCGCGTCCCGGTCTCGATCGTCTCCTCGTCCTCCCTGCCCGGCTCGCGAAGGTGCGCGTGCAGGTCGACGAGCCCCGGCGTGAGGATGAGGCCATCGGCCTCGAGCATCGTCGACCGAGGGGAAGCGTTCGCGTCGTCGCCGATCGCCGACACGCGGCCGTCTTCGACGCTCACATCGGCGACGGCGTCCATCGCCGATGCCGGGTCGACGACCCTCGCGCCCCTGATGAAGATCCGCTCAGGCATCGGGCGTCGCCTCCCCGGAACCGCTCCCGCCGAGGAGCAGGTACAACAGCGACATTCGGACGGCGATCCCGTTCGTCACCTGCTCCTCCATGAGTGCCCGAGGAAGGTCCGCGACGTCGGAGTCGATCTCGACCCCTCGATTCATCGGACCGGGGTGCATGATCAGGGCGTCCTCTGGTAGGAGGCCGACGCGTTTGCTCGTCAGCCCGAAAAGCTGCGCGTACTCACGGACGGTTGGGAAGTACTGCTGACGTTGCCGCTCCCGCTGCACGCGAAGCATGTAGCAGACGTCGAGCTTGGGAAGGATCGCGTCGACGTCGTGCGTCACCTCGACGCCCCACCGTGGCGCATCGGGCGGGATCAACGTTGGCGGACCGACGAGCGTCACGTCGGCGCCGGTCTTCACGAGCGCGAACGACAGCGACCGGGCGACGCGCGAGTGGAGCACGTCGCCGACGATTCCCACCCGGATACCCTCGAACCGGCCGAGTCGCTCCCGAATGGTGTACAGGTCGAGGAGGGCCTGCGTGGGGTGCTCGTGGGTCCCGTCGCCCGCGTTCAGAACGCTTCCGCGGATCCACCGTGTGAGCGCGTGCGGCGCGCCGCTCGAGGAGTGCCGGATGACGACTGCGTCGGCGCCCATCGCCTGGAGGGTGAGCGCCGTGTCCTTGAGGCTCTCGCCCTTGGCGACGGAGGTACCGCTCGTCGTGAAGTTGATCACGTCGGCCGACAGACGCTTTGCCGCGAGCTCGAATGAGATGCGCGTCCGCGTCGAGTTCTCGTAGAAGAGGTTGACGACGGTACGACCCCGAAGTGCCGGCACCTTCTTGATCACGCGGGTGCCGACCTCGCGGAACGACTCGGCCGTATCCAGAATCCGAACGATGTCTTCGGCGGTCACATCTTCAATCGAGAGAAGGTGGCGTCTCATCGGTGGCTCCTGGCGTGCTCGTCTACGAAGACGCCGTCCTCGCCGTCGGTCTCCCGCAGCGCCACGCGGACATCCTCGTTCGTTCGCGTCGGGACGTTCTTTCCAACGAAGTCGGCGCGGATGGGCAGCTCTCGGTGTCCTCGGTCGACCAGCACGGCGAGCTGAATGGCGGCGGGACGTCCGAAGTCCATCAGCGCATCCATCGCCGCTCGGATCGTCCGTCCGCTGAACAGGACATCGTCGACGAGGACGACCACCCTTCCGGTGATGTCGAAGTCGACGCGGGTCTCATGCACTTCCGGCGCCTCTGCCCGCATCCCGATGTCGTCTCGATAGAACGTGATGTCGAGCGCGCCGACGGAAACGAATGTGCCCTCGATACGCTCGATCTCGGCGGCTAGTCGGCGTGCGAGATCGTCGCCGCGTGCCGCGATCCCAACGAGCGCGACGCCGGATGCGCCCTTGTTTCGCTCGAGGATCTCGTGCGCGATTCGCGATATCGCCCGCTTGATCTCGTCGGCGTCGAGGAGCCGAGCGCCGGTCGACATCATGAAGAAGCGCCCCACCGCCGGCGCGGCCGGGCGCAAGAGCTCGCGGTCATCCGATTTCCTCCTTTCCGGCCTCACGGGACCGGCTTAAAGGCGGGATGTTCGAGGCAAAGCATACGGTGGGAGACGAAGCGCCTCAACACGGCGAGCCGACGAGTTCGAGCGCGACCCCAAGCGGAGGCGCCCATCCGCGCCGTGGTCCAGGCGCCTCACACATCACCTCGGAACGCCTACACTGAGCGGGTACGCCTCGAGGAAGGTGGGGATCGATGCCCAGCATCGGACCTGAGTGGCTGGTCGTTCTGGCCGTGATCGTGCTGCTGTTCGGCGCGAAGAAGCTCCCCGAGCTCGCGCGCTCGCTCGGAAAGTCCTCGAGCGAGTTCAAGCGTGGGATGAAGGACGGCGTGGCCGAGGAGGACGAGCGGCTCCCGGACCCGCGCACGGAGCCCAAGGCCGACGATCGACCCGTCGAGTAGCTGGGGTCAGGACGCCCGCTCGGCGGCGATCCGACCGAGGATCCCGTTGACGAAGGCGCCAGAATCCTCCGTCGACAGCTCCTTCGCGGCGCGCACGGCCTCATCGATGGCCACGGCCGGCGGAACCTCTCCGGCGTACAGAAGCTCGTAGGTCGCGACCCGCAGGACGACGCGGTCGACGGAGGCCATCCGATCGAGCGACCAGTGCTCCGAGTGGGCGGCCAGAACGTCGTCGACATCGCGGGCGTGCTCGCGAACGCCGTCGACGAGCCGGAGGGCGAATGGCTCGACACCGTGGCCGGCGGCGGCCCATTGGTCGAGGACGGCTCGGGGATCGGTGCCCGTAACGTCCGACTGGTACAGAATGTCGATCGCCTGTCGGCGGGCCTCGCGCCGGGAGGCCACCGCCCTACTTGACCCGCTCGATGTAGGCGCCCGATCGCGTGTCGACCTTGACCCTCTCGCCGGCCTCGACGAACAACGGGACCTGGACGACGTATCCGGTCTCCGTCGTCGCGGGCTTCAGTACGTTCGTACGGCTGTCGCCGCGAACCGCGGCTTGCGTCTCGGCGATCGTGAGGACGACGGACGCCGGAAGCTCGACCGCGATCGAAGCGCCCTGGTGCATGGCGACCTGCGCCGTCGCGCCCTCGGAGAGGTAGCTCGCGGTGACGCCGGCAACATCCGCAGGCACCGGGATCTGCTCATAGGACTGCATGTCCATGAACATTAGGTTGTCTTCGTCGCGATACAGGTACTGCATCTCCTTGCGCTCGACGATCGCCAGCCCGACCTTGACACCGGCGTTGAACGTCCGTTCGACCACCGCGCCCGAGCGGACGTTGCGTAGCTTCGTCCGCACGAACGCGCCGCCCTTGCCGGGCTTCACGTGCTGGAACTCGATGACCTGGAACAGCGTGCCGTCGAGGTCCAGCGTCATCCCGTTCTTCAGGTCGTTCGTGGACACGCTCACAGCACGATCAGCTCCTTGGTCGTGCGCGGGACGACGCGGCGCCCACCGGTCGTGATCTCGACCGTGTCCTCGATGCGCACACCGCCGACGCCGGCAAGATACACGCCGGGCTCTACGGTGACGACGGCACCCACCCGCAGGACCGACCGACAGCTGGCGCGCATGATCGGCGCTTCGTGGATCTCGAGCCCGACGCCGTGGCCGACCGGGTGCGCGAACGCGTCGGCGTACCCCGCCTCCGCGATGACGCCCCGGGCTGCGGCGTCCACGTCGGCGGCCACGACACCGTCGCTCACCGCCGCGACACCCGTCGCCTGCGCCGCCGCGACCACGTCGTAGACCGCGCGCAGCCGAGGGCTGGGGTCGCCGAATGCGATCGTTCGCGTCATGTCCGAGCGGTACCCGCCGATGGCCGCACCGAAGTCCGCCGTCACCAGGTCTCCGCGCCTGAGCTCACGCCCACTCGGCCGATGATGCGGTTCCGCCCCGTTCTCACCGAACGCGACGATCGGCTCGAAGGCGAGCGCCTCGGCGCCGGCGCGGCGCATCGCGACCTCGAGAGCGAGTGCGACGTCCCGCTCGGCTGCGCCCTCGCGGAGTCCTCCCCCGACCAGGACGTCGTCGAAGGCCAGGTCGGCGGCTCCCTGCGCGGCGGCGATGAGCGCTTGCTCCTCGGCGTCCTTCACTGCACGCAGCGCCTCGACGATCCCGGTCGTGGCAACGAGCTCGAGTCGTGGGGCTGCGTCGCGAAGCCGTTCCCATTCCGAGAACCGGATTGCATCCGCCTCGAACCCGACGCGGCGGCCGAACGCCGATGCCGCCTCAAGGGCCGCCGCCGTGTACCCGTCGGGGGACGTCCGCCGCTCGACGTCCGGCGCTTCTCGGGCCGCCTGTTCCGAGTACCGGCCGTCGACTACGAGAACCGCTGCCTGCCCGCCGAGCACCAGGACCCCGCTCGAGCCCGAGAACCCCGAAAGATATCGCACGTTGGGCAGGTGCCAGACGAGGAGCGCGTCGAGCCCGCGCGGGGTCACCGCGTCGGCCGCCCGCTGGCGCCTCAGCGCGTGATCCATGCGAGAGCATCGAGCGCGATGCGGTACCCGCCGGCGCCCGCGCCCGCGATCGAGGCCCGGACGACGGGCGCGATGACCGAGTGCCTACGGAACGGCTCGCGCGCGTAGATGTTCGTCTGGTGAACCTCGACCACCGGGAGGCCGCACCCCTCGACTGCGTCGCGGAGAGCGTACGAGTAGTGCGTCAGCGCGCCCGGGTTGACGACGGCGGCATCGAACCCGTCGCCCGTGGCGGCGTTCAGCCAAGCGACCAGGTCGCCCTCGTGGTCGGACTGGCGCCAGTCGATCTCGTCGCCCGTCGCGCGTCCGCGCTCGGCCACGTCGGCCATGATCTGCTCGAGTGTCTCCGTTCCGTAGCGCTCCGTATCACGGGTCCCGAGACTCCCGAGGTTCGGCCCGAACACGTACAGGATCCTCATCCCTCCGCCCCGAGCTCCTTCAGCGTCGCGACGATGGTCTCCTCCGGCACGTCGTCGACGACGACGGGCCGCCCGACATCCTCGAGCAGGACAAGCCGGAGCCCGGCGGCGTACTTCTTGTCTAGCCGCATGGCGGCAAGGACGCGATCGGTCGCCGGGATGGGTCCCTCCGCCTCGAGGCCGAGCGAGGTCAGAAGCCGCACGTGACGGCTGGCGAGCCCCGACTTCGCCAGCCCGATCGCCTCCGCGATGCGCGCGGCAAAGACCATCCCGATTGCGACGGCCTCCCCGTGCGTCCGCCCCGCGTACGCGTCGAGCCGCTCGAGCGCGTGCCCGAGCGTGTGGCCGTAGTTCAGAACCAGCCGGCGTCCCGTGTCGCGCTCGTCGGCGACGACGATCGCCGCCTTGGCCCGGACGCTCGCCGCGACCACGTGCTCGAGGACGTCGCCGTCGCGGGTGAGGACGTCGTACGGGTCGGCCTCGAGCATCGCGAGCAGGTCGACGTCGAGCGCCAGACCGTACTTGGCCACCTCTGCAAGCCCCGACCGGAAGTCGCGGTCGGGTACCGTCGCGAGCGTCTCGACGTCCGCCACGACGGCGACCGGCTGATGGAAGGCACCGACCAGATTCTTGCCCTGCGGGAGGTTCACGGCGGTCTTGCCCCCGATGGCGGCGTCTACCTGAGCGGTCAACGTCGTGGGCACCTGGAGGACGGCAATGCCCCGCATATAGGTGGCGGCGACAAACCCGGCGAGGTCGCCGACCGCGCCGCCACCCAGGGCGACGACCAAATCGTCGCGATGCGCCTCCTGGACGGCCAGCTGCCGGTACACGGCGTTCGTGGTCTCGAGCGTCTTGGCCTGCTCCCCGGCGGGGACACCGAGGTGGACGACCTGCAGCGCGCGGCGGGCGAGCGCCTCCTCGAGCGCCGGGAGGTAACGTGCGGCCACGTCAGGGTCGGCCACCACGAACGCCTTCTCCGCGCGCGGCAGCGGGGGGAGCGCCGCGTCCGCCTCGGCGAGCACGCCGCGGCCGACGGCGACGTCGTATCCGGCGCCGGAAACCTCAACCCTCAGCCGGACCACCGATACAGCTCCTCGTGGATCATCTCCGCGACCTTCTCGGGCGGCGCGCTGCCGTCGACGACGTGCGCCGCGAATTCGCGGTAAAGCGGATCGCGGACGGTAAAGAGCCTCTCCAGATCCCCCTCGTGCCGGATCAGGGGACGGTCCTCAGCAGGCGCGACCCTCGTCGACAACACGTCGAGCGGCACGAACAGGAAGACCACCACGCCCGTCGCGCGGAGCGTGACGCGATTCGCCGGCTCCAGCACGACGCCGCCGCCGCACGAGACGACGGACGGGTCGCGGGCCGCGCACGCGACGAGCGCGGCGGCCTCGAGCTCGCGAAAGCGCGCCTCGCCGTCCTGCTCGAAGATCTCGCGCACGCTCCGGCCCTCCGCGCTCTCGATCTCGGCGTCGAGCTCGACGAAGGGCACGCCGAGCAGTTCGGCGAGCACCGGGCCCACGGTCGACTTGCCCGAGCCGGGCATCCCGACGAGGTAGACGATCATTCTTTCGCCCGGACTACCGCTCGCGCGTTCGCGCTCGTTTCTTCAGCCCCCAGACCCCCCGCTTCCCTGGGGGCTACCGCTCGCGCGTTCGCGCTCGCTTCTTCAGCCCCCAGACCCCCCGCTTCCCTGGGGGCTACCGCTCGCGCGTTCGCGCTCGCTTCTTCAGCCCCCAGAC
>JBKOWM010000003.1:0-10997 GCA_046724395.1 Actinomycetota bacterium | reverse complement strand
CGGCTCGGGCGCGCGACGCATCGCGGTCCCCGCCTTGGCGCGAAAGTTCTGCACGATGATCTCCTGCACGTGCCCGTAGCGAAGGTGCAGCTCGCGAATCGCGAACACGGATTCGGCGCGCTCGCGGAGCGTCTCGCCGATGCCGACGAGGATGCCGGTCGTGAACGGGATCGCGAGCCTGCCGGCGTCCTCGATGGTGCGCAGACGAACCGCCGGCACCTTGTCGGGCGATCCGAAGTGCGGCCCGCCGCGCGCCGAAAGGCGTTCGGACGCCGTCTCGAGCATGAGCCCCATCGAGGCGGACACGTGCTTCAGCCGCGCCATGTCCTGATAGCTCATCACTCCCGGGTTGAGGTGCGGTAGGAGGCCCGTCTCCTCGATCACGCGGATCGCCACGGCGCGCAGGTAGTCGAGCGTCGATTCGTATCCTCGGTCGCGAAGCCATTCCCGCGCCGCCAGGTACCTCTCCTCCGGCCGGTCGCCGAGTGTGAACAGCGCCTCCTTGCAGCCCAGACGCCGACCACCATCCGCGATGGCAACCACCTCCTCCGGCGTGAGGAACGGCGCGTCGAGCCTGGCGGGAGGCTTCGCGAACGTGCAGTAGTGACAATGATCACGGCAGAGCATCGTCAGCGGCACGAACACCTTCGGCGAATACGTGATGACGTCGCCGTGACCGAGATCGCGAACGTGACCGGCCAGCGACAGCAACCGCTCGAGGTCGGCGCCGCGCGCGGACAGCAGCGCCTCCGTCTCGTCGAGGGAAAGGGTCTTGCCAGCCTCCGCCCGCGCGAGCGCCCTGCCGAGCCGATGCGCCGTGCCCACGGGCATACGGCGGAGCCTACTACGCTATGCGTTCGTGAAGGTCGTCGCGCTCGCGGGTGGGATCGGCGCCGGCAAGTTCCTGCGAGGGCTCGTCGGAGTGATCGGCGAGCGCAACGTGACGGTTGTCGGCAACACCGGCGATGACATCGAGATGCACGGCCTCCACGTCTCACCCGATCTGGACTCGGTGACGTACTGGCTCGCGGGCGTCATGGATCGAGAGCGGGGATGGGGGCGGCGTGACGAGACGTTCCGCGCGACCCGCGAGCTCGCTCGGTTCGACGTCGACGCGGCGTGGTTCAGCCTCGGCGATCTCGATCTCGCGACCCATCTGTTCCGTACGAGGGCGCTCGCCGCAGGCCAGTCGCTCTCGGATGTCACCAGCCGCATCGCGGCGGGGTTCGCCGTGGGGGTCCGACTCGTGCCGATGAGCGACGACCGTGTGACGACGCGAGTCGTGGTCGAGGACGGTGAGGGAGGCGAGGTCGACCTTCATTTCCAGGAGTATTGGGTCCGTCGAGGCGCTCACGACCGCATCGTTCGCATCGTGTTCGACGGCGCCCCGGACGCTCGGCCGGCGCCGGGGATCCTGCAGGCCGTCGACGACGCGGACGCGGTCGTCGTCTGCCCGTCAAACCCCGTCGTGTCGATCGGGCCGATCCTCGCCGTCCCCGGTATCGGCGACGCGATTGCGGCAAAGCGACCCGCCGTCGTGGGCGTGTCTCCGATCGTCGCGGGGGCGCCGCTCGCCGGGATGGCGGACCGAGTGATGCCGGCAGCCGGCCTCGAGGTGTCGGCGCTCGGCGCCGCCGAGGCGCACCGGGCGATCCTCGGCGCCTGGGTGATCGACGAGGCCGATCGCGATCTCGCATCGAAGATCGAGGAGGGTGTCGGCGTCCGAGTTGGCGTGACCGAGTCCGTCATGCACGACGACGCTGCCGCCGCGGCCCTCGCCCACGTCGCCCTCTCGATGCTCGAGTGAGGACGTGAACATCGAGGTCCTGCCCGTCCCGGATATCCCGGAGGTTCGCCCGCGCAATGATCTCGCGGCGGTGCTCGCCGCGCCCCTCGCGGCGGCCGGGATCCGCGACGGCGACGTCGTGGTCGTGACGCAGAAGATCGTCTCGAAGGCGGAGGGGCGGATCGTCTCCGAGCGCGACGCGCCGCGCTCGGCGTGGGTCGAGCGCGAAACCGCTCGCGTCGTGGCCGTCCGCGACGACGTGGTCATCGCCCGGACGCGCCACGGATTCGTCTGCGCCAACGCCGGCGTCGACGCATCCAACGTCGCGCCGGGGCTCCTGACGCTGCTGCCCGAGGACCCCGACGAGTCTGCCGAGCGCCTTCGAAAGGGGCTTTCCGAAGCCGTCGGCGGCGACGTTGGTGTCGTCATCACCGACACGTTCGGCCGGCCGTGGCGACGCGGGCTGGTGAACGTCGCGATCGGCTGTGCCGGCATCCCGGCCCTCGTCGACCTACGCGGCACGCGAGACCACGCCGGTCGCATTCTCGAGGCGACGGTCGTCGCACTCGCCGATGAGGTCGCCGCGGCCAGCGGTCTCGTTATGGGAAAGGCCGCGAGGATCCCGGTCGCGATCGTCCGCGGACTCGACCGGTCGGCGGTCCCACCGGCTCCGGCGTCGGACCTCATCCGCCCGCCCGACGAGGACCTGTTCCCGGCGTCGCCGCTGGTATCGATCGCCGCTCGGCGGACGATCCGGTCGTTCGGCGCCGGCGAGGTTCCGCCCCAGGTCATCGCGGAGGCGGTCCGTGCCGCCTGCTCGGCCCCATCGCCGCACCATTCGCGACCCTGGCGGTTCACCGCGCTCACGTCCCCGCCGGCGAGGCGCGCGCTGCTCGCGGCCCTCGCCGTTGCCTGGCGCCGAGACCTCGCGCGCGACGGAGTGCCGAGCGAGCGGATCGAGCGACGCATCGCCCGCAGCGACGCGATCCTGGGAACCGCGCCGATTCTGGTCGTGCCGTGGATCAGCTTCGCACCATCACACGCGTACGCGGACCGCGAGCGCTCGCGCGGCGAACGCGAGATGTTCCTCCTGTCGGCCGGTGCGGCCGTCCAGAACCTGCTTCTCGCGATCCACGCGCAGGGATACGCGTCGGCATGGCTCGCCACGACGCTTTTCTGTCAGGAAGAAGCGCGTTCGGTGCTCGGGATGGGAACCGAGTGGTCCGCACTCGGGACGATCGCCGTGGGACCGATGCCCGACGCGCCCGTCGAGCCGCGTCCCGCGATCGATCTCGATGCGTTTTTCGAGCTGCGGTGAGGCAGCCGGCCGACGCCGTCAGAGGACGCCGTGCACGAAGTACCAGGCGAACACGGCGGCCACGCCGAACAACAGCGGGTGCACGTCGCGCCATCGCCCCCGCAGTAGGGCGATGACGGTGAAGGCGAGGAATCCCGCGCCCACCCCGTTGGTGATGCTGTACGTGAACGGCATGATGACGATCGTCAGGAGTGCGGGGATGCCGATCCCAGGATCGCTCCACTCGATCTCGCGGACCAGCGTCATCATGAAATACCCGACGATCACCAGGATCGGCGCCGTCGCCTGCGGGGGGATGACGCCGGCGAGCGGGGAGAGGAACAGACAGAGCAGGAAAAGCACGCCGACGACGACGCTCGTGAGGCCGGTGCGCCCGCCCTCGGAGACGCCGGCCGCGCTCTCGATGTACGTGGTGTTGGACGAGGACGAGGTGACACCGCCGGCGACGGCGGCGAGCGAGTCGACCAGCAGAACCCGATTGATGCCGGGGAGCCTGCCGTCCCGATCGAGCAGCCCCGCCTCGCCTCCGATCCCGATCACCGTTCCCATCGTGTCGAAGAAGTCGGACAGCATCACCGACAGCACCACGGCGAGTGCCGTCCAGAACCCGAGCGTCGAGACGAAGCTGAACGAGAAGTTGCCGACCAGGCCGAAGTCGGGCGTCGCCACCACCCGCTCGGGAATCGTGGCGGTTCCGTCGGCGAACTGCGATGTCGACGCGATCTCGTTGATGACGGTCGCGAGCGCCGTCGAGGCGAGGATGCCGATCAGCAACGCTCCTCGCACCCGCCTGGCGACCAGCGCGGCCGTCACGGCCAGCCCGGCGGCGAAGACCAGCGTCGGCCACGTCGTGAGGTCGGGGGCGATCGTCACGATCGGCGTGCCCGCCTCCGGATGGACGACGATGCCACCCTCGACGAAGCCGATGAGCGCGATGAACAGCCCGATCCCGATGCCGATCGCGCGCTTGAGGTCCATCGGGATCGCGTTGAGCACGGCCTCGCGGAACCCCGTCAGGACCAGCGCCGTGATGACGATGCCCTCCGCCACGATGACTCCCATCGCGGCCGGCCACGTCAGGCCGTCGGCCGCCACGAGCGTGAACGCCACGAACGCGTTCAGGCCCAATCCGGCCGCGATCGCAAACGGGTAGTTCGCGAACAGCCCCATCGCGAGGGTCATCACGCCAGCCGCGAGCGCGGTGACGGTCAATACCTGATCGAACGCCAAGCGCGTCCCGTTCGCGTCGGCGACGGCGCCGAGGATCGCGGGATTGACGAACAGGATGTACGCCATCGTCAGCCAGGTCGCGACGCCGGCGATGATCTCGGTCCGAACCGTCGATCCTCGCTCCGAGATCGCGAAGAACCGGTCGAACCCCGATCTCGTGTCGGAGCGGCTCCGACCCTGCGTCCGCATCGGTTCCCTCCGGAGGTCAGCCCCGCGGCGCGAGCCGTGGGGCGGCTGGGGAAGGCGACGCGAAGCATAGGGAGCCCGCGAAACGCGGCGCAAGCCGGGCCGCCACGACGCCGCCCGGCCGATATCCTGATCGCTCAAAGCCGTTCACGATCGACTACGAGGAGCGGACATTGAGTAGCAAGCAGCCGCCGCGCACGGGAGGGACCGCGGCGAGGCCGACGAAGGCCGAGCGGAAGGAACAGGCGCGCCTGCAGCGGATTGAGATCGAGCGGCGCATGGCGCGCTCGCGTCGCACTCGCACGATTGCGATCGCCGCAGTTCTGATCGCCGGCGTGGCGATCGTCGGCTTGGCGGCGCTGACGTCGTCGTCTGATGGAGGCTCGGCGACAAATTCGCCTCAACCACAGCTGACGGGGCTCATGACTGGTCCGGAGCCCTGGCCGGCGAACCTCGAGACGCTTCCGAGCCGGGTCGGCGAGATCACGCTCCCGCCGTTCGGGAACCCCCTAGCAATGCACGAGCACGCGCATCTCGACCTGTACGTCAACGGATCGCCGGTGCTCGTCCCGGCCGACATCGGCTTCGGCTCGCAGGCGCAGACCGCGCTGCACACTCACGACACGTCCGGCGTCGTCCACATGGAGTCGAGCCAGGCCGACGCAACGTTCACCCTCGGCGAATTCTTCGACGTCTGGGGCCTCAGGCTCACGCCGACCTGCATCGGCGGCTACTGCGACGGTGGCGCCTCGTCGGTCCGCGTTTTCGTCAACGGCAAGCCGTACGAGGGGGACCCGCGAGCGGTACGCCTGCAGGACGGGCAGGAGATCGTCGTCGCGTACGGCACCGAGAAGCAGGTCCCCAACCCGCTCCCCACGTTCGATTGGAGTCAACTGCAGCCGTAGCCGCGGCGCGTGCGCCGAGCGACCGCGTTCGATCAGCCGAACGAGACCCTGCACCCGGAGGCGCGGCAGGTGATGACCCCGCGCTCGAACCGCGCGCGCCGCGAGCCGTTCGAGAGAGTCCGGACGTCGGTGATGGGGAACCCGAGTCGTCCTCCCGGCCCGCCGCGGTCGAGGTACTCGGCGAGCACCGCTCCCCCGAGCGAGTGCGCGCCGACACCCGAGCGGTAGAAGATGGTCGCCCGCTCGAACCGCTGGCGAAGCCCCCCCGCGACGGCCGACCGCCGCGAGGTCGGAAGTCCGGGCCGGCACCCGATCGCGTCGTACTTCTGCCGGATCTCGCCGGTGACCTGGCGATTCGCATTGATCCAGACGCGGTCGTCCTTGAGGCCGAGCCCCGAGCGAAGGTCGTCGCCGCTGATCGTCGCCCCCCCGTTCGCACCCACCACGAGAGCGCTGACGATGCGACCCGACACGCCGCGAACGACGTCGGTGAACCGCTGAACGGCGCCGATCCGAAGATCGAGCTTCGACGTCACCTGCCTGGACGAGAGCGAGACCTGCCACACAGCGTTGGGATTCGCGGCCGTGTAGTCGCCCGGATCGCAGACACCGCGAAGATAGGGGATCGCCGATCCGCCCCAGACGTTCTCGTTGTTCTCGGTGTGACCGCCCGAGGACGAGGAGTAGAACGCCTGAATGAGGTCGCCCTGGTAGACGAGAGTCTTGCCGTCGGTCGCATCGACGGCGGCGACCCATCGGTTGCCGTCCGCGCCACCCTCTTTGTCCCACCCGGCGTAGACCTGATCGAGCGGGCTGGCGTAGAGCGCGCAGTTGCACCCCTCACGATGCTGCCCGCTCGTCCGCAGGCGGTGGAACGCGTACGTCCTCGCCGCAATTGCCTGCGCCTGGAGAGCCGGCCTCGGCCAACTGCTCGGAATCTCGGCGAGACCGTACAGGTACTCCTGCGGCGGGATCGAGAGCACGAGTCGCATCGTGCACCGATCGCTGCATTCCGCGATGTTGAACTCGATCCAGCCGCGGTTGTAGGCGTGCCCTGCCTCCGGGATCCGCACGCGCGCGCCGCTCGGTTCGTACGTTGCGTACAGGTTCGTCGCCATCCCGCCGACGGCGTCTCCGACGGCGTGGCCCGAAGCGTCCTCGACGCGGTAGGCGCCGCCCTGGATGCTCACCGACCATGTCTCACCGCTCGGGATGCTCGCGACCGCATCGCCCTGTGGATCGCCGAGGTGGAGGTCGACGTCGCCGACCTCAGCCGTCAACCGGACGCGTTGGCGTCCCTGCACGAGCCCGACTCGAAGCCTGTCGGGCGCACCGTCCGCCGTCGCCACCCTGGCGTGCGAATAAAAGTGCGTGAGGATTCGCGACGCGGCCCAGCCGTCGAGCGCGAGTCCGTACGCACCCCACTGCGACAGCCCGAGGCCGTGCCCCCAACCGGAACCGAAGAACGTGAACGAGCCGGCCGCCGCCGCGGTTCCGGTCGGTAACACGGTCAGGGTCGCCGTGATCACCGTGACGAGGAGGGTTGCGAGCGACTTTCGCATGGTCTGGGCGCGAACGGGACGCGACCCTACCACACGCGCCTAGCCGACTCGCTCGTGTGAGGAGACGCGGGCGCCGACGAGGTCGGCCCCCGGCGCGATGACCGCGCCCTCGGCAAGGACCGCGTCGTCGAGTCGGGCACCACGGCCGACGATCGACCCGGGACCCAGGATCGAGCGGCGGACGACCGCCGCCGCCTCGACGCGCGCGCCGCTCAACATGACGGACTCGTCCAGCTCCGCGGAGGCCTCGACCGAGGACTCGGGGCCGACGACCACATGGCGCCCGAGGCGCGCGCCGGCGGCGACGCTCGCACGAATGTCGACAAAGGGGGCGTCGCGCCGCGGCTCCCCGTCGACACGCCCGTCGAGCAGGTCCGCGTGCGCTTGCAGATAGTTCTGCGGCGTGCCCAGATCGAGCCAGTAAGCGTTCGAGACGAAGCCGAACACCGGGACTCCGCCCGCGATCAGCGCAGGGAAGATCGTTCGCTCGATCGAGACGGTCTCGCTGGGCGCCCAGGCCGCCAGCGCGGTCGGATCGAGGACGTAGGTCCCGGCGTTGATATGGCCCGGGACGGGCTCGCGCGGCTTCTCGCGGAACTCGAGCACGCGTCCGCTCCCATCCATTTCCACCAGACCGAACGCTCGCGCGTCGTCGACGCGGTGGAGCGCGATCGTCGCGGCCGCCCCGCTCCGGCGGTGGAACTCGTGCATGACCCGTAGATCCAGATCCGTGAGGATGTCGCCGTTCAGCGCGATGAACGGCTCGTTGCCCAGATGCGGGAATGCGTTGATGATCCCGCCGCCCGTGTCGAGCGGCTCGCGCTCCGTGATCCACGTGATGGATGGATCGCCGGTGCGGGCGGCAAGGAACTCGTGGAACGTCCGCTCAAGGTACGGGGAGGACAACACGACCTGCCGAACGCCCTGCCGCGCCAGATGATCGAGCACGTGATCGAGGCAGGGTCGATCGACGAGCGGCAGCAACGGCTTGGGGATCGTCTCGGTGAGCGGCCGAAGTCGCGTCCCCTCCCCGCCGACGAGAACGACGGCCCTCACGCGGGCTCCCCCCCAACCCGACCCGTCACGCGTGCGGCGTCCTGGAGACGAGGATGATGCCCAACACGATGAAGACCACGCCGGCCCAGCGAAGCGCCGGCACGCTCTCGTTCAGCCAGAAGCGGTCGAACAGCAGGATGAGGACGTAGGTCAGCGAGGCGAATGGGTACGCGAACGACAGCGACGCACGCGAGAGCACGACGAGCCAGACGAGCGCCGACAGCGCGAACAGCAGCAGCCCCGCCCAGACGGCCCACGTGGAGGCGAGCGCTCGGAACGATGCGGCGTCGATGCCGAACCGATGGGGATGCAGCGAATCGGTCACGAGGTTCATGCCGTGCTTGAGCGTGAGCTGAGCGATCGCTGCCAGGCCGACCGACAGCAGGATCATCGCGATGAGCATCGGGACGTTCGTCTCCTTCGTCTCGTGTGTGCGAGGCTCGACCGGGAGCGAGCTCACAGGTCGTCGACCTCGACCCGAACGGCGACATCGACGCGGTCCTGCACCCTTGGCACGTCGATGACGTCGAAGGCGTAGCGCTGCGTCTGGACGTGGTACAGCTCGCCGGTCTGCCGCGAGGAGAGCCCGACGGTCACCCAGTACTTTCCGGGTTGATACGGGAACGCGCCGAGCACGAAGCGAACGCGCTTCTTGCCGTCAAACGCCTCGATCGGCGCGGCTGACGCCGATGTGCGGGCGTTCAGAACGGGGTGGTTCGTCGCGCCGTCGAGGATCTGGAAGTCGACGTCGAGGTCGACCACGGGCCGGTTCGACCGCACGTCGATCTGGATGATGAGCGGGTCGCCGACGAGGATCGGCACGCCCGTCCGCCCGTCGGGGGCGATCAACTCGACCGAGACGATTTCGGCGGCGCGTGAGCCCTCCTCGGGAACGAAATTCGGGTCGCTGACGCCGAGGAGCACGTATCGCATCTCGCGGACCACGTCTTCCGGCGTCCCGGCCTTGTGCACGACCCCGTGGTGCAGCATGACGGCGCGGTCGCAGAGCTCGGTGACGCGCCCAAGAGCGTGCGTGACCAGGATGATCGTGCGACCGTCGCGCTGGAACCGGCGCACGCGCTCGATGCACTTGGCCTGGAAGGCTTCGTCGCCGACGGCCAGGACCTCATCGATGAGCAGCACGTCGGGGTCCACGTGCACGGCGACGGCGAACCCGAGCCGCACGAGCATGCCAGACGAGTAGAACTTGACCTGGTTGTCCATGAAGTCCTCGAGCTCGGCGAAGTCGACGATCGCGTCGTACGTGCGCTCGATGTCCCGTCGCGTGAGGCCGAGGAACGACGCGTTCAGGTAGACGTTCTCGCGGCCCGTGAGCTCGGGGTGGAACCCCGCGCCGAGCTCGAGCAGCGCGGAGAGGCGCCCGCGAAGGTTCACCACACCCGCCGTCGGGCGAAGGATCCCCGCGATCACCTTCAGCGTCGTCGTCTTGCCGGAGCCGTTGTGCCCGATGAGGCCGAGCGTCGAGCCCTGCGGGACGTCGAACGAGACGTCCCGCAGCGCCCAGAACTCGGTCGCACGCGAACGGGACGAGAGCAGCCGTTGTTTCAGCGAGGTCGGCTTCTCGCGGTAGAGCCGAAAGCGCTTGCTGACGCCCTGGACCTCGATGGCAGGCGGGCTCACAGCTCCTCCGCGAAGTCGCCCGACAGATCGAAGAAGATCCGCCACGTGAGCCGCAGACCGATCAGCGAGACGACGAGGACCGCCGCGAGCAGCAGCGCAACGGTTCCGGTGTCGTAGCTGACCAGGACGCGCTCGCCGGACGCCGGGACACCGTAGATCGCACGGTGTAGGCCGATCGCGATATCGGCCAGCGGATTCAACAGGTACACGCGGAAGGCGTTGATCCCGGCGATGTGGATCGTCTGGAGCTCCTTCTGCACGAGCCACTCGGCGTAGACGATCGGCGTTACCCAGAACCACACGAGCAGGCCGAGGTTGAGAAGGTGCTGCGTATCGCGGTACCTGACGTTCACGGCGGCGATCAGGAACGACAGGGCGAGCGTGAAGGAGATCAGCGCGGCAAACGCCAAAGGGAACAGCGCGATCGACGAGAGCGGTACGGAATGGCCTGTCACGAGCAGGTACAGCAGCAGGACGGTCATCTGCAGCACGTAGTCGACGAGTGCGACGCCGAACGACGAAAGCGGCAGCACCTCTCGGGGGAACGCGACCTTCTTGACCAGGTTGGCGTTGTCGATGACGGACCGCGCGGCGTTCGTGATCGAGGTGGTGAACAGGTCCCATCCGAGCAGCGCCGACAGCAGGTAGATCGGGAAATCGGGGACGGCCAGCCCCGTGATCTTCGTGACGAACGTGAAGACGGCCAGGAACACGATCGGGTTCAGGAGCGACCAGACAGCGCCGAGGACGGAAGACACATACTTGACCTTCAGCTCTTTGCGAACGAGGTTCAGCAGGACCTCGCGGCGCGCCCATATCTCGGCCAACCGCTGCAGAACGCGCAGCCGGGGCGGTTCGGACGTGCGGACGACCAATTCGTTTGTCTGCATCGGCTCCTGCGGCGCACGCGGGGAGGAAAGCCCGAGTCTACCGCCGGCGATCGGCGGCTCCGCGCCGCCCGGTGCTCCGCATCTCGTCGGCGAGCTCCCGCAACCCGCGCACGTACGAGACGCCGAAGCCCTCCGCCACGTGCTCCTCGCCGACGCCGAGGTCGTTCAGGGCCCGCGCCCATCGCGGCAGCGCGAGGCGCCCGGGGTCGAGCGTCAACGCCAGCGTCTCCTCGATCGCCCGCACGTACGCACCGGCCGTCGCGTTCATCGTGTAGCGCGCGGCGGCGAGCGCCGACGCCTCGCGAGACAGGCGCGACCGGCGCTCGGGATCGCGCGCCAACTCACCAAGGACGGCCGCGAGCGCGGCGGGCTCGACGGGACCGGCCGGCACGGTGGCGACCGCGCGTTCCGGCAGGTCGAGGT
>JBKOWM010000160.1:0-17070 GCA_046724395.1 Actinomycetota bacterium | reverse complement strand
GTCCTGGGGTCCGCCCTTCAGGACGCCGAGGATCGCCTCCATCTCGCTGTCGCCCACCACGTCCTTTCCCGCACCCCTGGCGGCAGCGAGGAGGGTCCGCAGGTTCGCCTCGGCCATCTCGGCACGTCCCTCCAGGTCGTGTACGCGGCCGGACAGGCTCGAGGCGCGGCGCTCAGCCTCGTCGCGGGCCTCGCGGGCGGCCCGCGCCTCCTCCCGGGCGGTCTTCAGGTTCGCGCGAAGGCTGCCGACCTCGCGCCCGAGGTCGATGAGGCGTTCGATCGCCTCACGCCCGACCTCCGAGTACGTGGGGCGGCCGCCGGTCTCGGCGCGCTCGGAGCGCGTCGCGGCCTTGGTCCTGGGGCGGCGCGGACGCGCGACCTGCTCTCGCTCGCCGGGATCGATCGGCCTCGCATCGACGAGTCGGTACCTCCCATCGACGACCTCCAGGCGCCGGCGCGCGAGGAGCGCGCGGACGGCGCGCGCGGCCGCGAGCGGCTCGGGGAGCCCCATCTCCCGGCCGATCTCCGCCGGCGTGGTCGAGAGCATCTCGCCGGGCTGCGTTCGCTCGGCGACGACGGCGAGAAAGGCGTTGGCCCGGTCGAGGCTCTCCTGGTTCATGTGCACATCCTCGCAACTTCCCCGTCGCGCCGCCACCCGCCCTCGGCACCGACGTCCTCCGACCGGTTTGACCCTTTGGCCGACGCCGCGGTATAACGCACGCGGAGCCGCTGGAACCTTCGGGTTCCGGCGGCTCCGCTCACGTCCCGTCCGCGCGGAGCTCGGCGTGTCGGAATCCACGGATGTGGCGCCGCCTGCGGCGGGCCTCCCCCTCGCCGGCGTCCGCGTCGCAGACTTCTCGCGGGTGCTCGCCGGGCCGCTCGCGACCATGATCCTGGCCGACCTCGGCGCGGACGTGATCAAGGTCGAGCGCCCGGACGGGGGCGACGACACCCGCAGCTGGGGGCCGCCGTTCGTTGGCGAGGACGCCGCCTACTTTCTGTCGCTCAACCGGAACAAGCGCTCGATCGCGCTCGAGCTGACGAGCGATCGCGGGTCGCGCGTCGCCCGCGCGCTCGCGTCCACGGCCGACGTCGTCGTCGAGAACTTCCGCCCTGGGCTCATGCGCCGGTTCGGGCTCGATTACGCGACGCTTGTTCAAGACAACCCACGGCTAATCTTCTGCTCTCTCGTGGCGTTCTCGGAGACCGGCGAGAGTGCGGCGCGCCCTGGCTACGACATCATCGTGCAGGCGCTCTCGGGCCTCATGAGCTTCACCGGCCATCCGGGCGACGAGCCGACGAAGGTTGGTGTCGCCCTTCTCGATGTCATCGCGGGTCTCTACGCCGCGAGCGGCATCCAGGCGGCGCTCCTCGCTCGCGAGCGGACGGGCCGCGGCGAGCGCGTCGTCGTCTCGCTCTTCGAGGCCTCCCTCGCAGCCCTGGTCAACCAGGCGGCGAACTACCTGCTCGGCGGGGTCGTGCCGCGCCCGATGGGCAACGCGCATCCGAACATCGCGCCCTACCAGCTGTTCCGCGCCTCGGACCGGCCGTTCATCCTCGCGGCCGGGAACGACCGGCTGTTCGAGCGCACCGCCGAGGTGATCGGCCTGCCAGCCCTTGCGGCGGATCCTCGATTCGCGACGAACGCCGACCGCGTCGCCCATCGCGAGGAGCTGGCCCGCTCGCTCGAGAACACGTTCGTAACCGCTCCCGCCACCACGTGGGTCGACGCGCTCACGACCGCCGGCGTCCCCTGCGCGCCGGTTCGGACGCTCGACGAGGTGTTCGCCTCGCCGGAGGCGGCCGCCGTCGTTCAACGAGTCCACGGCCCAGGTGGCGACGTTGCGCTCGTCGCGAACCCGATCCGCTTCGGTGGGGCGCTCCTCGGCGTCCGCCGTCCGCCGCCGCGCCTCGGCGAGCACACGGATGAGGTCGTGGAGGAGCTTCGACGAGCAACGGGCCTATGACGTGAACGCGGCCGACCGCTGGCGCGAAGCGCTCGAGGCGTGGGCGATCCCGGAGCCGATCCTGTTGCAGGCGCCCGAGTCCCCATACGGCTTCCCGACGGAGCTGTTCCGCCGGCGCGCCGAACGGTCGGCCTCGGTGGCGCCGACGGCCACGACCATCCGCGCAAACGAGGCCCTTAGCGACGGCGGGACGGTCCTCGACGTCGGCGTGGGCGGTGGATCGACCTCGCTGCCGCTCGGCGGCAGAGCATCGCTGATCGTGGGGGTGGACGCCGCGGCCGCGATGCTCGCGGCCTTCCGCGAGACGGCGGCCGCGACCGGCGTCCGCGTCGAGACGGTGGAGGGCGCGTGGCCGGCGAGCGCGGGGCACAGCCCGGTGTGCGACGTCGTCGTCTGCGGGCACGTCCTGTACAACGTGCCCCACGTCGCGCCGTTCGTGCGGGCGCTCGACGATCATGCCCGCGCCCGCGTCGTCCTCGAGCTCACGGGCGAACATCCCTGGTCATGGATGAACGACCTGTGGATTCGGTTCTACGATCTGGAGCGCCCGACCTCTCCGACGGCCGAGGACGCGCGCGACGTGCTGCGGGAGCTCGGCGCGTCACCGGGGTGGGACGAGCGAGTCGCCGAGCCGCAGCCCTCCGGGTTCGAACGCCGCGAGGACGCCGTAGCACTCGTTCGCAGACGACTGTGCCTGCGGGCCGAGGCGGACGAGGCGATCGCGGGCGCACTCGGTGATCGGCTACGCCGCGTCCAGGGACTCTGGTCGGTCGGACCGGCGACGACACGGATCGTGACGATGTGGTGGAACAGCGCCGCTCGTAGCGCCGACGCCGTGCGCGACTATCGCGGCCGGCCGGCGACGTAGTCGCGCACGACGAACTCACCCAGCGCGCGGTCGTCCATCAGGAAGACGCGACCCGCGGTCAGCCGCGCCAGTCGCTCCATGAATCGGATCAGACCCGAGGACTCTTCGAGCATGAAGATGTTGAGTGTCACTCCCGCCCTGGCCAGCCGCATAGCCTCCGTAAGCGTGAGGTCGATGGTCTTGGGAATGGGTGGCCACGAGAAGAACGCGCGCTCACCCTCGAGATGCGCCGTCGGCTCGCCGTCGGTCACCATGATGACCTGCCGCGCCGCCCGCGGATGCTGCGCGAGCAGTCTGCCGGCGAGGTTGAAGGCGTGATGCATGTTCGTGCCGTATACCCGCTCCCACCCCGCCGCGGTGAGATCCCTCGGCTCCATCTGCCGCGCGTAGTCGCTGAACCCGACGAGGTACAGGCGGTCGTGCGGGTACCGGCCCTCGATCAGCGCGTGCAGGGCAAGGGCCATCTTCTTCGCGTGGACGAAGTGGCCGCGGAGCGGCATCGAGAACGACAGATCGAGAAGGAGCGCCGTCGCCGTCTCGGTTCGCTGCTCGGCGTCGACGAGTTCGAAGTCCTCGGCCCGAAGCCTCGGAGCGCGCCCGCCCATTCCCCCTCGCACGACCGCGTTGAAGACCGTGCGCTGTACCGCGATCTGCCCGCCGTCCCCGAACCGCCACGGTCTCGTGGCGCCGGTCGGCTCGGCAGTACCACCGGGGTCCCGTGCCTCGTGCGTGCCCTCCCGGTCGCGGCGGAGCCGCTCGAACACACGCACGAGCGCGCGTTCGCCCATCTTCCTCGCACCTCGCGGCGTGACCTCGAGCCGGCCGTCGCGACGCTGCACGAGGCCCGCGCGCTCGAGCGCCCGTTCGATCTCCCTGAGACGACGCAGGTCGCGAACCGCATCCTCGCCGACTGATCGGCGGAGCGCATCCTCGTCGACGTCCTCGAGCGACGCGCCCGCGTAGTCGCCCTGCATCGCTCGATCGAGGTCCTCGAAGTCGTGAAGCCGCTCCATGGCATCGACGGTCGCCGACAGCGGCGCCGAGCCCTCGCCCTCGCCGGGCATCGGCTCGCCCCACGGCATCTGCGGGAACAACGATGCGAGGTTCGACCCGAGCCTGTCGACCTCGAACGCGAGATCCATGTCCGCCATGACCTGCTCGGCGAGCGCCTGCAGCTCGGCGCGCTGCTGCGGCGACATCGAGGCGAGCAGGCTCGACATCGCCGCCATCCGTCGGGCCATGTTCTCCAGCAGCTCGTCGAGCGTCTTCGGATCGTCGGGGAAGAAGTCGCCGTATCGCGCCATGAATGCCGAGAAGTCCTCCGCGGTCAGGTCGCCGCTCTCCCGCTTCTCGATCAGCCCGTTGAGTTCGGCGAGCATGTCCTTGAAACGGGTCAGCTGCTCCGGCGTAACGTTGCGCATTCCCTCGGCCATGTTGCGGAAGTACGCGCCCATCACCTGCTCGCGGACGTGCTCCATCAGCTCGTCGAACATCCGCTGCGCCGCGGCGTCGACGAATCGATACTCCGTCAGCTCACGGATCTGGCCCGGAACATCGGCGGGGAGCTGATCCAGAAACGCTTCACGCATCCTGGCGTCCTCGGTGGCTTCAAACGAGAGCGTCGCCCGCTCCCGCTCGAGCAGCTGCTCCAGCCGCTCCCGGACGTCCTCGAGCGGGCCGGTGAGGTCCAACGCGGATTGGGCCTCCGCGCGAGCGGCACGCAGGCGCGCGCGCAACGAATCGAGTCCGCCGAAGCGGCCTCGCATCCCGCGGCGCAGCAGTCGCTGCAGCGCTCCCTGCGCGCCGGCGCCCGAAAGGATGTCCTCCGACATCTCCTCGAGCAGGTCCGCGGCGGGGATCGCGGGACCGAACGGGTCCTGTCGGCCGTCCCAGCGCGAGTAGCGCGACCGCATCGGGCAAGCGTACGCCTCGAACGCGGATCCGATGCTGCCGAGGCCACGGCCCGCCGGGGGCGCTGCTATGGTGTTGCGCCGCATGGCCCGCCGCCGGCCGACGCTCACATTGCTGCTCTGCGTGATCGCCTTGGTCGCGTCGGCCACATGCTCGCCGACGGCGTCGCGAAGGACCGCGGTCCGCTCCGAACCGACGACGAGCATGTCGGCGGCCGCCCGCGAGAAGAAGCTCGACGTCGCGCGCGATCGGATCGAACACCTCATCTTCATCGTGCAGGAGAATCGGTCCTTCGATCACTACTTCGGGACCTACCCTGGCGCCGACGGCATTCCGACGCGAAACGGGCGCCCCACGGTGTGTGCGCACGATCCGGTGCTCGGCCGCTGTGTGCCGCCGTACCACTCCGCAAGTCAATATCAGCGTGGCGGCCCACACGACGTCGACGCGTCGGTCGCCGACATCAACGGCGGGCGGATGGACGGATTCATTAGCACCGTTGTCGCGAGCGGTGCTCACAACTACGACTGCGCCGACGCCGGTCGTCGGGACGACGCCGCCTGCGATGACGAACTCGGGCCGCAGCGGCAGCCCGACGCGATGAGCTACCACACGGGCAAGGAGATCCCCAACTACTGGGCGTACGCGCGCCACTTCGTGCTGCAGGACCGGATGTTCGGGCCCGCGGATTCGTGGACACTGCCGGCCCACCTGTACCTGGTGTCGGGCTGGTCCGCCAGCTGCACGGACCCGCGCAAGCCGATGTCCTGCCGGTCGGACCTCGATCTGGCCGAGCCCTACGAGTTCCAACGGACGCGACCCGACAAGCCCATTTGGGCGTGGACGGACATCACGTACTTGCTTCATCGGGCGGGCGTGTCGTGGAGGTACTACGTCGGCGAGGACACGTGCATCTCACGGCCGTGCGGCCACGGCGGCAAACGCGGAAAGAAGACCGTCTCCCAGCAGGTGCCGGTCCCGTGGTTCACCACCGTGCGCCAAAACCACCAGGTCGGCAACGTCGCCCCCCATTCCGAGTACTTCGAGCGGACGGCGAACGGAACGCTCCCCTCGGTCTCGTGGGTCATGCCGTACAACGGCGTGGGCGAGCATCCAGACAACCATGAGCCGATCTGGCGCGGGATGCGGCATGTGACCCGGGTGATCAACGCCGCGATGCGCGGACCGGATTGGGAATCGACTGCGGTCTTCCTGACCTGGGATGACTGGGGAGGGTTCTACGACCACGTCGTGCCGCCGCGCGTCGACGAGAACGGGTACGGCCTCCGCGTGCCCGGCCTCATGATCAGCCCGTGGGCCAGAGCCGGCCTGATCGATCATCAGACGCTCTCGTTCGACGCCTATCTGAAATTGATCGAGGACCTGTTCCTTGGCGGGCAGCGGCTCGACCCAAGGACCGATGGTCGGCCCGACCCGCGTCCCACGGTCCGCGAGGAGGTGCCGCAGCTCGGGAACCTGCTTCGCGAGTTCGACTTCCGCCAGCAGCCACTCGATCCGCTGATTCTCCCAACAACGGGGCTGCCGGGCCAGCCATGAGCCGGCGTTAGCCGATCCCGAGCCCGGTCATCAACGCGCGCGACGTGAGGCCGAAGCAGATGAACGCCGCCCACGCGAACGGCACCCACGGGCGGATCGTCTTGCGCTCGTCGAAGCCAACCAGGCTGGCGTTGCCGGCGCGCGCGACGACGTGCGCGATGACGAACAGCAGCAGGGGAAGCAGACCGTAGACGTAGTGCAGGACCCCGCCGAGGGTACCGGCGGCGTGCACACGATATCCGAGGATCAGCAGAACGATACCGAGCAGCGCCTGTATCCCCGCGACGAGCTGCGCAATGGTCAGCCAGATCCAGTAGCCCTCACCGGGTCCGCGGCGCACGATCCACGCGCCGAGGCCCCAGATCCAGCCGACGGCGAAGACCCCGACCACGGCGAAGCCGACGACCTCGTGGATGCGAGGCATGCGGCGGGATGCTACGAGGTCTCGCGGGCGTCGTAGCGGTACGCACCCAGGCGCCCGGTCTCGTCCTTGTTGAGGCGGCGCGACAGGTGCAGCCCCTCGAGCGCGAACTCGAGCGCCGAGGCCGCGACCCCCGGACTCTCCTCCTCCACTCCCAGGCGTTCGAGGAGCTTCGCGAGACCTGGCACCTCGCCGAACTGACCGAGCAGGTCGGATGCCGGCATCAGATCAGATGTCTCCGCCGTGAACCCGGCGCCGAACCGCCCGAGGATCGGATGGAAGTCGAACCCCGACAGCCTGCGACGGAACACCTCGAGCTCGGCCGTGCGGAGCGCCCGCACGAGGATCTCCTCCTCCCGGCCCTCCTCGATCGTGTCGAACTCGACCCGTCCGAGCGAGGACTCGATCACGGCAGGGAGATCGCAGACGCGCGGAACGGCCTCCGGCTCGCCCGCCCGGGCGGCCCGGCGGACCGCCGCGGCGACGAGCGTCTCCAGGTTGCCGATGCTGTAGCGGACGCTCACGCCGCTGCGGTGGTTGACGTGCGGCGAGCGCCGCAGCTCGGCCGTGAGCGCCGCGACGATCTCCTGCATGTAGCGCGGAACGCGAACCGGGACGCCGCCCGCTGGCCGGCGCGCCTCTTGTTCCATGATCCTGATCTCATCGGCGAGGGTCTCGGGGTAATGCGTCCGCACCTGCGTGCCGAACCGGTCCTTGAGCGGCGAGACGATCCGGCCCCGATGGGTGTAGTCATCGGGGTTCGCCGTCGCCACGAGCAGCAGATCGAGTGGAAGCCGGATCCGGTATCCGCGGATCTGCACGTCACGCTCCTCGAGGATGTTGAACAGCGCGACCTGAATGCGCTCCGGCAGATCCGGCAGCTCGTTGATCGCGACGATCCCGCGGTTCGTCCTCGGGATCAGGCCGTAGTGGATGGTCAGCTCGTCGGCGAGGTACCGACCCTCGGCGACCCGGATGGGGTCGACGTCGCCGATCAGGTCGGCAACGCTCGTGTCCGGCGTCGCGAGCTTCTCCGCATACCGCGGGTCGCGGTCGATCCACTCTGTCGGCACGGCGTCGCCATTCTCGGCAACGAGCGCCCGGCAGCGCGCGCAGATCGGGCGGTAGGGGTGATCGTTCACCTCGCAGCCCGCGATCGTCGGCGTGCGATCGTCGAGAAGCTCGACGACGTTTCGGATCAGCCGGGTCTTGGCCTGTCCTCGCTCGCCGAGCAGGATCAGGTCGTGGCCGGCCAGGATCCCCCGCTCGAGGGCGGGGAGCACCGAGTCCTGGAACCCGACGATGTGCGGAAAGAGCGCCTCACCGCGGCCGAGGCGCTCGAGGAGGTTCGCACGAAGCTCCTCCTTCACCGAGCGATCGGGGTAGCCGGCGGCGCGGAGCTCGCCGATCGTCGACGGTGACGACATGCGGTCCAGGGTATCGCCGCCACGGCGAAATGTGCGGCGACCGCTTTGTCCCGCCCGTCCGCGTGTCGCTCGGGTACCGATCTCCTACGTCGAAGGACGCTCGTTCATGATGGCGAGATTTGTCCCGTCCGGGTCCTTGAAGAACGCCATCCGAAGCTCGCTGTGCTCGGTCCGGTGCACCACGTGCGGCTCGTCGACGAACTCGACGCCGCGGTCGCGCAAGGCTGCGTAGGCGTCATCGACGTCGTCGACGGAGAAGTAGAGAATGGGTTTCGATCGGAATTCGGGCGACTCGGGCTTCCCCAGATACAGCCGAACGCCGTCCAGGTCGAAGAACGCCATCGACTGCCCGGGCACGTCGAAGAGGAATCGCGCGCCGAGGACGTCGCGATAGAACGCGACGGAGCGGTCGATGTCGCTAACGCTCACGTGAATCTGTCCGATCGTCCGCACGCCGTCGAATCCCATGGCGACCTCCCTCCGGGGCGACCGCTCGCGCCATCGCGGCAGTCGCCGGCGATGCCGCGACTCCGGACGACAGTTTGGCAGCCGGACCGCGTCGCCGCGCGTTGGTACCCTCCGCAAGATGGCGGGGCCGGATGCAATCCTCGCCGGGCTGAACGAGGCGCAGCGCGAGGCCGCCACCGCCGTTCGAGGTCCGGTCGCGATCCTCGCCGGCGCCGGGACGGGAAAGACGACCGTCGTCTCACATCGCATCGCGTACCAGGTCGCGACGGGGACGTTCGCGCCCCGCGCCATCCTGGCGGTGACGTTCACGGAAAAGGCCGCCGGCGAGCTCAAGGGACGGCTCAGCCGGCTCGGCGTCGACGGGATCGAGGCGCGGACGTTCCACGGCGCGGCGCTCGCCCAGCTCGCCCGAATGTGGCCGGCCCATACCGGATCGCCCCTCCCGGACGTCCTCGCTTCGAAGGCGCCGGTCATCGCGTCGCTAGCCAACGCGCTGCCGCCGCCGCATCGGTTCCTTCCTCGCAGCGAGCTGGCCGCCGAGATCGAGTGGGCGAAGAATCGGCGAATTCGCCCGGACGGATACCTCGAGGCGGTCGAACGCTCCGGCCACGACCCGCCCATCCCCGCCGAGCTCATGTACCGGGTCTTCGACGGGTACGAGCGCCGCAAGCGACGCGCTGGCCGCATCGACTTCGAGGACATGCTCGAGCTCGCCGTCCGGCTGTTCGCCGAGCACGGCGAGGCCGCCGGCGAGCTTCGGCGACGGTTCGCGGCGTTCACCGTCGACGAATACCAGGATGTGAACGACCTCCAACAGGCACTGCTCGACGCGTGGCTCGGAGAGCGCGACGACGTCTGCGTCGTCGGCGACGACTACCAGTGCATCTACACCTTCACCGGGGCGTCGCCCGAGCACCTGCTCGGCTTCTCGAATCGGTTCCCGGAGGCCGTCCTCGTACGGCTCGAGGAGAACCACCGATCGACGCCGCAGGTTCTCGCCGTCGCGAACGCTCTCGCCAACCGGATGGGTGGGATCCGCAAAGACCTCGTCGCGACGCGTCCGGACGGTCCCCCACCGACGGGCCATATCGTCACAAGCACCGAGACGGAGGTCTCGTTCGTCGTCGAGCGGGTCGGCGACCTTCGCGACCGCGGAGTCCGGCTCGAGGAGATGGCTGTCCTCTATCGCATCAACGCCAGGTCCGAGCCGTTCGAGGAGGCGTTCGCCGCGGCGCGGATCCCGTACCAGGTTCGCGACGGCGCCTTCCTGCGGCGACCGGGCCCGCGCGCCGTCCTCGCATCGATCCGACGCGTCGGCGGATCCGTCGAGGAAGCCGTGATCCGGGCGACGAACGGGCTCGGGTTCGCCCCCGACAAACAGGCGGACAGCGACGACGAGGCGACGCGGCAGGCGGATCTGGCGAGGATGCGCTCGCTCGCCGCCGAGTTTCGGGTCGCCCATCCCGACGGCAGGATCGCGGACTTCGTCGACGAGCTCTCGCGCCGATTCTCCGCCGAAGAGAGCGGGCGCGGCATCAACCTGCTCACCTATCATCGCGCCAAGGGCCTTGAGTTCGACGCGGTGTTCCTGCCGCGGCTGCTCGACGGCGAGCTCCCGTATCGCACGAAGCGCAACCAAGCTGATGCCTCTGAGGAGCGACGGCTCCTGTACGTCGGCATCACGCGCGCCCGCCGCCACCTGTTCCTCAGCTGGCCGCAGGACGCGCGCTCGCGGCCGAGCCCCTTCCTCACCGAGCTCGGGATCACGCAGCCGGCGACAGGCGCGGCCTCGCGTTCACACCCGCGGTCGCCGGCCGACACGACGCGCTCACGCGATCCGCTCTTCGATCGACTCAGGGCGTGGCGCGCCAACAGAGCGAAGAGCGACGGGGTGCCCGCGTACGTCGTCTTCCACGATGCAACCCTCCACGCGATCGCCGAACGACGGCCGCACGATTGGGCGGCGCTCGCCGGGGTATCGGGCGTCGGACCCGCCAAGCTCGAGCGGTACGCCGACGAGGTCATCGCGATCGTCCGCGAGAGCGCGTGACGCGTCAGAGCAGGCGCGCCAGGACCAGCCCGACAGCGAACAGGGGAACCCCGATCGAGAGCGACCGAAGCGCTTGCTCAGGCGCCGATCGAAGGGCCGCCGCGTCGAGCGGCTCCCGCCTTCCGTCATCGAGCTCGAGCTCGCCGCTCACGCGGACGACCCGCCGTCTGAGCATCCGGACGGGCGTCGACAGGACTCGCTGAGCGGCCGAGAACACCGCACAGGAGGCGGCGACGATCACGGCCGCCACACCGACTCGCTGCTGTTGCACGAACGATGACGTGAGCGCCGGGAACGCGCCCCAGCCGATGGCGAACCACGCGCTCGTGTGCAACACACCGCCGAACAGCTCGAGGTTGTACGCGACGACGAGGAAGGCGCCGACGACGACGAAGCCGATGACCCACAGCGAGACGTTGATCGCCGCGTCGATGCCCAGTGCGACGGCACCGCCGAGGCCCGCCGCCGCGATAACCCACAGCACGCCGTCGGGGATGCGCGTGCGGAGGGGGCGCCCTCGTAGCTCGTCCAACGCGTGGGCCGACAGGCCGACGCCGAGAAAGAACCCGAGCAGCGTTTCTGCGAGCCAGCGCACGTCGATGCTCGTGGCAACGGCCGCACCGATCGCGACGTACGACAGGTGCCACACCGTGTACGGCGGGTGAAGCAGCGTCCAATAGTCGCGCCACCCGCCGGGTGGCAGCGCGTAGAACGCCGGCCGCTCTGATTCAGCCATCCATCACCGGCGTGCGCTTGACCGCCCACGTGATCACGCCGGCTCCCAGGCCCATGACGCGAGTCCGGACGTGTCGCATCCCCGCCTCCTGCCACCAGCGAACCTGAACGGCGAGCGGGAACCGACGTTCGAAGTCCGTCACGCTCATCCCAAGGAACCGCCCCGTCCGGAACCAGGATGGCGACACGACCCAGCCGATGCCGGGCAGGACTGCGCGGGTGTAGACGCGCCAGCCAAGCCTGGTCCACGCGTCGTCGGGCACATGGAATTCCAGTGACGCCATCGTCCCGCCGGGACGCAGGACGCGTGCGAGCTCGTCGACGGTGGCGGCCGGGTCGTCGACGTACCGCAGCAGATACGTGAACGTGACGGCATCAAACGTCTCGTCGGCGAACGGCAGCCTCTCCGCCCGGCCGCGCACCAACCGGATCCGCTCGGCGAAGGGCATCCTCTGACGGGCGTCCGCCGCTCGCCGGAGCATGGCTTCGCTCTGATCCACTGCTGCGACTCGAACGTTCCGGCGAGCGAGCTCTCGCGCGACCAGGCCGGTGCCCGTAGCTGCGTCGAGGACCCACGACCCGGGGATGGCGTTCACCCGTGAGACGAGGAACCGTCGCCATCTCGGATCCTGCCCGATCGAGAGGATCGCACCCATCCGGTCGTACTCGGGCGCTATTCCCGCGAACAGCTTGCCGGCGAAGCGGTTGCGTGAGGTCTCGATCAGCGCAGCCTACGACGAGGCCAGCAGCGTGGGCAGGTCGGCGATCGACTCGATGACGTGGTTGGGTGACTCCCCCGCGCGTTCGACGTCGCCCGGAGCGTACTTGCCGGTTCGGACGAGCACGCCGACGAGCCCCGCCGACTGCGCGCCGAGCACGTCGTTCACCACGTCGTCTCCGACCATCGCGGTCCGCGACGCATCGGTGCCGAGCATCGCGACGGCCTCAGCGAAGAACGTCGGGGAAGGCTTTCCGCAGACGGCCGCCGCCGCGCCCGTCGCCTCCTCCAGCCCGGCGACGTAGGCGCCGGCGTCGAGCTGCAGCCCCTCGTCCGTCCGCCAGTACCGGTTGCGGTGCATCGCGACGAGCGAGGCGCCGTCCATCAGCATTCGGAACACGTCGTTCACCGTCGGGTACGAGAACGCTTCGGATGCGCCGCCGAGAACGACGACGTCGGCGGGCGGACGATCCACCAGGCGGATGTCGCCGAGGTCCTCGCGCGGGTCGCCGTCGGACAGCAGGAACACGCGCGCCCCGGGATGGTGTCTTCGCAGATACGAGGCCGTCCCCGCGACGGCGGTCACGATCTCGGCCGCATCGACCCGCAACCCGGCCTCCGACAGCGTCCGGGCGAACGCCGCCCGCGTGTGCGTCGTAGTGTTCGTGACGATCCGGAACGGCAGTCCAAGCGCGCGCAGACGCTCCAATGTCGCGATCGCGCCGGAAAGCGGCTTCCAGGAGATTGCGAGCACGCCGTCCATGTCGAGCAGGACGCCGTCGATCGTCACATCCCGAGTCTAGCCTTCGAGGCTGCGAGCCCCGTCGAGGCGGATGCCGGCGCGGCGACGCGCCCGCTCGGTGAGCACGCCCTCGCGGCCGCTCCGACGAGCGAGCCAGTCCTGATACGGGGCGATGTATCGATAGCGAGCCGGCAAGAGCGGACGCATCGCGCGCAAGCCGGCGAACGTCGCCCGGACGGCGATCCGGCGGGCGGGCGTCAGCTCGAAGCCGTACTGCTCCCGGACGGCCGGCGGGAGTGTCGCGAACGCAAGATTCGAGACCACGCCAAGGACCGGTCGCCACTCCGCCTCGGGTGGGGGGTCGTCGAACAGCGTCGCGACGCGACGAGCCGCATCCGTGACGCGGAGCTCGCCGTCCTCGACCACCCCTCGGAGGTACGAACGAAGATCCGTGACGGTCTCTGGAATGCTCTCGCGCGGGACGAGCACCAGCTCGGCCGCGAGCTTCTGCTCGTCGTGAAAGCGCTGCCGGCCGGCCTCGTCCAGGCGCCCCACCGTCAGCCGCTCGTACACCAGCGCGCTGTCGACGAGGCACGCGTGGACGTAGAGAAGAAGCGTCGGGTCGAGGGCGTCGTACGGACGACCGGTCACAGGATCGACGCCCTTGATGCGCGCGTGGACGTCGTTGATACGCTCGGCCGCCGCGCGCGCCTCAGCCTTCGTGCCGAACGTCAGTGCGTACGTGAGCATTAGCGTGCGCTGCAGACGCCGCCACGGATTTCGCTCGTAGAAGCCCGTCTCTCTTGCGCCGGCGATCACCAGCGGATGGGCGGCCTGCAGCAGCATCGCGCGAGCGCCGCCGAACAGCACCGTGACCTCACGATGGACGCGCCACGAGACGCTGTGGGGCCCGAAGTAGCCGGGATCATCGGACATGCAGTCAGCGTAACGGCCCACGCAACGAACGCCGCGTCGCTACGGGTCCCGCGCACGCGTCAGCTCGCGAAGTCGCCGCGCGACGGGTTCGGCCGCCAGAACGATGAGGTGATTCACCGCCCGTGAGCCACCGACGTAGACGTATCGGGGGACATCGTTCACGTGTTCCTCGCCGAGCTCCGCCAGGATGACGACGGGGCGCTCCAGTCCCTCGAACCCGTGCACGCTCGACGTCAGCACCGTTCCATCCTCGAGACGGTCGGACAACCGGAACCCGTCGACGCGCCCACGCGCGCCCAGGCGGCTTTTCCGCGGGCCGGACGGTGTCAGGACGACGATGTCCTCGAGCGGCACGCGCTCCCCTTCGACGAGGTTTTGCAGGACCACTGCGAGCAGGTGCGCCAGCCCCTCGTCGTCGTGGTAGGCGAGGATCTCCGGCGGGCGTCCCGGCGGCCCCTTCGCCGGCGTGCGTGATCCGCCCTTGTAGAAGACCGAGACGAACTGGTGGATCGCCTCGGTGTTGCGAAGGTTCGCCGGCAGAGGCGGCAGTGACATCTCGGCATCGGTGAGCGGAAGCGCGCCGCCGTACAAGTTCTGATTGTCGTCCGCGAACAGGTACAAGAACCCGTGCTCGGGATCCGTGTGCAGCCGCAGCAGCGCCGGCCACCACGACTCGCGAAAATCCTGTGCCTCGTCGACGACGATGGCGCCGTAGCGGGGTCCGAGCCTCGAGGCGGCCCGGACGAGGAGATCGGGGAGCTCACGCTCGAAGTACGCGTCCTCGGGTTCGGCCGAAACGGGGGGAAGCGTCAATCCGGCCTCGCGGGCGGTCCGCACGCAAAGATCGTGGAAATGGAGGACGTCGAGGCGGTCGACTCCCTCGGCCGATCGGCGCAGGTACTCTCCGAGAGCCTTGTTGAAGCATGTCAGCAGCGTGCGATGCCCGCCCTCGGCCAGGCGGCGCGCGATTTGGACGGCGAGGAGCGTCTTGCCCGAGCCGGCGGGCCCCGTGACGACGGCGCGGCCACGGTGAGTGATGAACGCCAGGATCCACGCCTGATCGTCGGTGAGCTCGACGATCTTGCGATCCTCCTCGTCAAACTCCAGCTTCAGCGGCGTGCGGATCTCGACCGTGAAGCCCAACGCTCGAGCCAGCCGATCCATCCCCTCCGCACCGAACGTCCGGCCGGGGTGGCGCCAGTACCGCATCACCTCCCGGACGCGCTCGGCCAATCGGTTCACGTCGCCGCGATCGATCGCGATCTCGTGAGGGGCTGCCGGGTGCGCGTCGATCTGGTATGCGCCGTCGGGCATCGCGACGCCGAACCCGTACGACGGCATCCATCGGTGCCAGCCGTCCTGCGCCGACAGGATCTCGACGAGCGAGTGCATCTCGTCGCGCGCCTGATGGAAGGGGTCCTCGTCCAGGACGTGCGCGCCGGACCTTCCCGACTGGGTCCATCGCTTCGTCGACACGTCGTACGCGAGACGACCGCCTTTCGCCTCGAGCACGAGGATGCCGTCGAGGGGGTGCGCGACGATGAAATCGGCCTCCCCCTCGATCGGCGCCCGTTTTCCGGCGAGAATCCAGTCGACGCTGTGATACACGACGTACTCGGGCGCCAGTTGCTCGAGGAAGCCTTCGTACAGACGCCGTTCGGCGGTGCTGTCCGTCGGCAACATCGGGAACGGAACCATCCGCGGCACGCTGCGATGGTATCGGCCTGTCGGACGCGACTCCGCTAGGTCGTTGGCTGGACTTCGCCCGATCGTGACGGCAGGATAGGTTCGCCCGCAGACCATCTCGATGATTCTCTTTTTCGGCGTCATCGTGCTCGCGCTCGTTGCCGGCCTCGTCGCCGGCGGCTCGCTGCGTCGTTTCACGCAGCTGCGACTCCGTTGGTGGCTGCTCGCCCCGCTTGGGTTCGCCCTTCAGGCTTTGCCGCTGCCCGACGGCCCCCACGGCGAAGACCTCGTCATCCGTATGATCGTGTTCGGCGTCTCGTACGCGCTGGTGCTCGCGTTCGCCGTCCGCAACTGGCGGATCACCGCCATGCCCTTGATCGCCGTCGGGCTTCTGCTGAACGGCCTCGTGGTGACGGCGAACGGCGGAATGCCCGTGTCGAGATCCGCGCTCGTCGCCTCTGGACAGGACGACGTGCTACAGACGCTCGAGGAGAACGAGAGCCCGAAACATCATCTTCTTCGACCCGGTGAGGATGTGCTCACGCCTCTCGGCGACGTGATACCCGTGCCGCCGCCGGTCGGAGATGTCGTGAGCATCGGAGATGTGTTCGTGTACGTGGGCCTGGTATGGATGGTGATCGCGATTATGCGAGGGCAGACTCGTGGGCTTGATCGGGCGCAGGAGCCGTACCGGGGCCGACATCGGCGGGGGACTCGGGCGAGGCTTCGCGCGACGTCTCCGGGTGCGGCTGCAACCACGATGTGGGGAACCGGACCGTGATCATGGTGCCTTCACCCTCGGCGCTCTTGAGGTCGAACGTCCCACCGCCGACGAGCGCTCGCTCGCGCATCATCGTCAGCCCGAAGTGATCTTCCGGCGGCATGACGGCCGTGTCGAATCCCGCGCCGTCGTCGCGCAGCGAAAGCTCGACGGAGTCGCCCTCGCGCTTCACGCTGAGCCACACGTTCGTGGCGTTCGCATGCTTGAGCGCGTTCATGACCCCTTCGCGAGCGATGTGATACGCGAGGAGAGCGATGGGTGGTGGCAGCTCGACCTCCGCGACGTCCGTATGGAAGTCCACATCGGAGTCCCGAGCCGTCTCGAGAATGAAGCTCTGGAGAGAGTCCGCGAGTCCCGCGCGGCCAAGCGGCGACCGGTGAAGGTCTCGGATCAGCGCCCGGATCCGATCCGACGTCCGCGCCTTTGTCTCCTTGATCTCTTCCAGTGTGTTCTCCGTTTCGCCGATCTTTCCGGCCGCGAGATGGCGCCTGGCGATGTCGACCTGAAGTGAAAGCTTGAAGAGCAACTGCGCGAGATCGTCGTGGAGATATGCAGCGATCCTCTCGCGTTCGTCTTGCCGTTCCTCGGCCATTCGGTTCGAGAGCGCCCGCAAGACCTGTTCTCGGTCCTGTAGCTCCTTATGCGCCTCCTCGAGAGCCCGGTTACGGAAGAACATCTGCCGTGCGAGAAGTACGGGCAGCACAAGCACAGGGATGGACCAAAACCCAACCGCACCGAAGAGTTGAGCCATTGCCAATCCGAAGACTGCCAGACCCAGATAGCTAATCACGTACTCACTTAACT
>JBKOWM010000167.1:0-8939 GCA_046724395.1 Actinomycetota bacterium | reverse complement strand
TCGATGAAGACCGCCCACCCGCCGTGGTCCTGCCGCTTCGCGTCGATGGCGACGACCATGCACTGTGATCCGAACCGGTCCGCGCAGCGCTCGAGCAGCTCCGGGTCGCGGACGGCGGCGGAGTTGACGGCGACCTTGTCGGCGCCCGCGCGCAACATCGTCCGTACGTCGTCCTCGGTTCGGACGCCCCCGCCAACGGTCAGTGGTATGAAGACCTGGTCCGCCGTGGCGCCGACGACGTCCAGCGTCGCAGACCGATCCTCGATCGTCGCCGTGATGTCGAGGAACACGAGCTCGTCCGCGCCCTCGGCGTCGTAGCGGGCGGCGAGCTCGACCGGATCGCCGGCGTCGCGGAGCTCGGCGAACCGCGTTCCCTTGACCACCCGACCGGCGGCGACGTCGAGACACGGGATCACGCGCTTTCCCAGGCTCATCCGCGGATCACCTCGGCGAGGTCGAGCGTGCCCGCGTACAGCGCCTTGCCGATCACCGCGGCCTCTACGCCGACCCGACGGAGCGCACTCACGTCGTCGGCTCGTCGAATCCCGCCGCTGGCGATGACGGGAACGTCCGTCCACGCGACGATGCGCTCGTACAGCTCGACGTCCGGCCCGTCCATCGTGCCGTCGCGAGCAATCGACGTCACCAGGAACCTCGGGGCTCCGGCGTCGAGGAGGGCCGCGACCGCCGTCGCGAGGGGCGGTCCCTCCTCGCGCCACCCGCGCACCATGACACGATCGTCTCGGACGTCGACGGCGACGACCACGCGCTCGCCCAAGCGGCGGACGGTGTCGGCGACGGATCCGACGTCGAGCGCCGCGGCGGTCCCGACGACCGCGCGAGCGGCGCCTCGCGCGAGGATCTCCTCCGCGTCGGACGGGGTGCGCAGGCCGCCGCCGACCTGCACCGGCACGGCGACGGCGCGCAGGATGCGGACGATGACGTCTCGGTTCGAGCCCTCGCCGAGCGCGGCGTCGAGATCGACGACGTGCAGGCGCCTGGCACCCTCGGCCTCGAACCGTACCGCCAGCTCGATGGGATCGGCGTCGTAGACCGTCTCGTCGGTAGGGTCGCCGCGGAACAACCGGACGCACCGTCCGCGCCGGAGGTCGATGGCCGGGATCACGATCACGCGGCGACCTCTCGCGTGAAGCGCTCGTAGATCGCCAGGCCCGCGTCGCCGGACTTCTCCGGATGGAACTGCGTCGCGAAGACGGAGGCGCGGGAGACGACGGACGAGAAGGGTCGCCCGTGTTCGGTCGCGCCGACCGTCAGCCACGGGTCGAGATCGATCGCTACGAGTGGACGAAATAGAAGCGGGTGTCGGTCGGTATGCCGTCGACGAACGGATGACGTGCCGTCCACCGGACCTCGTTCCACCCCATGTGCGGAACCTTGACGCCCGGCTCCGCGGCGAGCCTGCGCGAGCAGCCGGTCAGGATTCCGAGGCCGGCGTCGTTGTCCTCCTCGCTCCTGTCGAACAGCACCTGCAGTCCGAGGCACACCCCGAACACAGGGCGGCCGGACGCCGCGACCGACCGGATGGTCCCCGCGACCGGCGCCAGGCTTCGCATGCAGGCGCCGAACCGGCCGACGCCGGGGACGACGACGGCATCGGCCCGCGCGAGCGTCGATGCGTCTCCCGTCACCTCCACGTTCGCGCCAACGTGCACGAGGGCGCGCGAGACGCTGCGGAGGTTTCCCATTCCGTAGTCGACGATCGCGATCGTCACACCGAACCCTTCGTGCTCGACACGCCGCCGCCGAGCCGGACCGCGTCCTGGAGGCACTTCGCGATGCCTTTGAACTCGGCCTCGACGATGTGATGCGGCGAGCACCCGGATCGCAGCCGGACGTGGACCGTGAGCGAGGCCGTGGCCGCCAGCGCCCGCACGAAGTCTTCCGTCAGGCCGGTGTCGTACGTCCCGATCGTCTCGGCGGGCACATCGACCTCGTGTATGACGAACGCGCGCCCCGAAAGGTCGAGCGCGACGTCCACGGCCGCCTCGTCGAGGGGGACCGTGATCGAGGCGAACCGCCGGATGCCGCGCTTGTCGCCGAGCGCGTCGGCCAGCGCCTGCCCCAGCGCGAGGCCGACGTCCTCGACGGTGTGGTGTCCGTCCACCTGAAGGTCGCCGCTGGCCACGACCTCGAGATCGAACGCGGCATGCGTCCCGAGCTGTTCGAGCATATGGTCGAAGAACGGCACGCCCGTGTCCGCGCTCGCGCGGCCGTCGCCGTCGATGCGGAGCCTCACGCGCACCGTGGTCTCGTTGGTCGTGCGCTCTACGGTCGCCTCGCGCGAACTCATGCGAGCACGTCCTCCATGGCGCTCAGGAACATGTCTGTTTCCTCCGGCGTTCCCGCCGTCACGCGGAGCGCTCCCTCTACCGCCGCCGTTACGTCCCGAACGAGGACGCCGCGCTCGAGCAGTCGCCGCCAGATCGTTCCTCCGCCGCCGGGCGGCCGGAAAAGGACGAAGTTGGCGCACGACGCGAACGTCTCGACGCCGAGCGTCGGGAGCCGCTCGAGGATTCGGTCGCGCTGCTCCCGGATCCGGTCGACGATCCGGCCGGCGGCCTGGCGGTGGGCCAGCGCTACGAGTCCGGCCGCCTGCGTGAGGGCGCTGACGTGATACGGAAGCCGGACGCGCCGCAGGTCCTGGACGACGGCCGGATCAGCGAGACAGTAGCCGAGGCGGGCACCTGCGAGCGCGAAGGCCTTGGAGAACGTTCGCACGACGACAAGGTTCGCGGACCGTCGGATCATATCCGCGACCGACCGCCCGCCGAACTCGACGTAGGCCTCGTCCACGACGACGAGTGCTTCTGCCTGCGTCGTCAACGCCTCGACGGCGGCGCGCGGCTGGGTGTTGCCGGTCGGGTTGTTTGGCGAGCACACGAACACCACGTCCGGCTCCGCCTGTATGGCTCGCTCGACGTCGCCGGCGACCAGCCGCCAGGGGGCCTCGAGCGGCACCCGAGCGACGTCCGTCCCGGTCACCCACGCCAGGCGCCCGTGCATCGCGTACGTCGGCTCGAAGACGACCGCCCGCCGCCCGGCACCGCCGTACGCCTGCGGGAGCTGAACCAGGATCTCGTTCGAGCCGTTGGCCGCCCAGACGCCGTCCACGTGGTGGTCGTTTCGATCGGCGAGCTCGCGGCGCAGCTCGACCGCCTCCCGATCGGGGTAGCGGTTCAACGAGAGGGCTCCGACCGCGCGCGCCAGGTCCTCGGCAAACCCGTCGGGCAGCGGGTACGGAGACTCGTTCGTGTTCAGGCGAGCCGTCACGTCGAGCTGCGGCGCCTCGTACGGCTCGACGTCGCGAAGGCCCCGTCGCGGGCGTGCCGGGCTCATGGCGCCCTGCGATCCTCGGCGCGAACCTCCACCGCGCGCGCGTGCCCCGCGAGGCCCTCGTGCCGAGCCATCGTGGCGACCGACGGAGCGAAGCGCGCGGCGGCGTCGGCGTCGAGCTCCACGACGGACATGACCTTGACGAACTCGGCGGCGCGCAGCCCGCTGGCGAATCGGGCGGTTCCGGCCGTCGGCAGCACGTGATTCGATGCGACGCCGTAATCGCCGAACGGCACTGCGGCGAACGGTCCGGCGAAGATCGCGCCGGCGTTTCGGATGGCCCCGCCCACGCGAACGGCGTCGGCGACGACGAGCTGCAGGTGTTCGGGCGCGAGATCGTTGGCGACGTCCACCGCGTGGTCGGTGTCCACGACGATCACCGCCCGCGCGTGCGCGAGCGCTGTCTCGACCACCGCACGGCGCGTCGCCTTCGCGACCTCGCGTTCGAGGTGCCGCTCGATGGGCTCGAGCAGGTCGTCGTCAATGAGCACCAGCGTCGCGAGCGCATCCGGATCGTGCTCGGCCTGCGCAACGAGGTCCAGGGCGACCCACCGCGGATCTGCGCTCGAATCGGCGATCAGTGCGAGCTCCGTCGGACCGGCCAGGCCGTCGATCCCGACGAGGCCAGACACCTGACGTTTGGCCTCGGTCACGTATGCGTTGCCCGGACCAACGATCCGATCGGCCCGCGGAACGGAGTCGGTGCCGTACGCGAGCGCCGCGATGGCGTGCGCGCCGCCCGCCTTCACGATCGTCGTCGCGCCGGCCCGGCTCGCCGTATAGACCACGGCGGGATCGAGGGTGCCGTCCGGCGACGGGGGGTTGCAGACCACGATCCGCCCGACGCCGGCGACAGCCGCGGGCACGACCGTCATCGCGACGGAGGACGGGTAGACCGCGCGGCCGCCCGGGACGTAGCAACCGGCCGTCTCCACAGGCCGGACGATCTCCCCGTACACCACTCCGTCACGCTCGTCCCACCACTCGCCCGGCAACTGCCGTTCGTGTAGATCTCGCAGGCGGTCGATGAGAGCATCCAGCGCGCTCCGAAGCTCCGATGGAACGCTCGATGCGGCGCCAGCGATCTCGTCGGCAGTCGCGACCAGGCCGCGGCCGCGGAGGTCTGCGCCGTCGAAACGGAGGGTCAGGTCGAGGACGGCACCGTCGCCCTCCTCGCGTACGCGCGCGAGGATCGAGCCTACGTCGTGGGTTACGGACGGGTCGGCGTCGAGGCGTCGGGGCTCGAGGCGCGCCCTCCGTTCCCGGAGGTCGATGCGCTCGAGCACCTAGCCCTCCGGATGAACCTCGCCGGAATGGTGCTCGAGGGCCGCGCGGGAGGTGCGCCGGTCACGGACGAACAGGACCCAGCCGCTCGCCGAAACGAATGCCGCGGCGGCGATCAGCAGGCCCAGGGCCAGCAGGAACGTCGACTGACGATCCATGGGTCGCCGAGGATACCCGAATCACGGCGGGCTGTGCCATCCGATCTTCGACCACCCGGATCAGGTCGGATTCGCCACGACGGACGACGCATGCGAACGGCGACGAACGAGGACGACCGCGGTGGCGCCGGCGGCCAGGCCGCCGACCATTCCGGCCGCCCACCCGTCCACCAGGGGCCGAGAGGCGCCGTCGCTCGAGGAGGCTCGCTCGAGGGCCCGGTTTAAACGGTTGACCTCGGCCGCCAGGTAGGCGCGGTCCCGTTCCCTGGCCTCGAACTCCACCCGGAGCCCGTCCAACTCCCTCGCGTCCCTCCGGAGCTCGCGCCGTAGGTGCCAACTCCGCGCCTCCAGTCGTTGACGCTCGTGGAGGAGCGCGGCCTCGCGAGCCGTCTGGACGATCGAGATGGTGCCGCTGATCGGTTCGCGGAAGCCGGCCACGGTGCACGGATCGTTGCAGAGGGCCAGACCGTAGAAGTCTCCGGCAACGTCGGGGATCGACAGCTGCGCCGTCAGCTCGAACGTCGTGCCGGCATCGTGCTCCACGGTGAACGTCCCCACTCGCACGGCGTCGTCGGGAATCGGCCGTCCCTCCTGGGGCCATGTCCGACCGGTCACGAGGAAGGCGTAGAAGGGACCGCGCGTGAGCAGGTGCTGCTTGCTCCGCGGAACCGTCACGTACGTCTCGGCCACGGCCGTTTGGCCCGGGAGATAATGCGTCCGGTTCAGGTCGATGTACGCGCCGCCGTCGGCCCTACCGCTCGACGCCGCGACCACCAGGGCGATCGACGACAGACCCGTCGCCGCGACGACCCGCATCGCGCGCATGCTTCCTCCCCGTGACGCGTTCGATAGGCAGACGGCGCGAGGCTCGTGACGGTTCCGCGCGATGGATCCCTTGGAACCTTCCGGTCCGATCGACAGTACATCTGTCAGAAGTGTCAGGAGCAGCGGTCCGACCGGGAGGGTACGTGATGCGCGCGAGAGCCGTGATCCTCGTCGTTCTGGCGACGACCGTCGCGTCGTGTTCGGGCCAGGGGAACCGGACCGACGCATCGTCCGGTTCGGTCCCGAGCGAGACGCTGTTGCTCGGAACGGGAGACGGTCCCCTCGCCGTCGACGTCCCGAGTGGCGCCGTCGTGGTCGACGGACGCGGCGCCGTCGCCGGCGCCGATGGCGCACGCATCTATACGTCCGCGGCCTCGGGAGGCACGACCGTCGTGCACACGATCGACACCGCGACCGGGGACGAGATGGCGAGCACCGCGATCCGCGGCCGGCTCGACGTCCGCGTCGTCTCCTACGACGGCCGCCGGGTCGCGATGATGGAGCCGCTCCGGCCCGGGTACGACGCATGGACGCCCGTTCCGCGTTCGAGCACGACGATCGTCATCGCCGATCCCACGGGCGCCGGTGAGACGGCGAGGTACCGGCTGCGCGGCAACTTCGAGCCCGAGGCGTTCTCGACGAGCGACTCCGAGCTGTTCCTGATCCAGTACCTCCCGGCGCAGGCGCCGTCCGTCTACCGCGTCACCGTGCTGGACCTCGGCACCGGCGACGTGCGCCCCGCCGTCGGTCCGTTCAAGGGCCCGGCCGAGCGGATGCCCGGCACCAGGCTCGAGCAGGTACCGGCGGCCGACGGCTCGAAGCTCTTCACGCTGTACACGAGCGCCCGGCCGGGGTTCGCGCCGCACGATGCGCCCGTCCCGGCGAACGCCGTCGTCTCGTTCGTGCATGTGCTCAGCCTGGACGAGGGATGGGCGCACTGCATCGGGCTTCCGAAGCCGCTGTGGGGACAGCCGGCATCGGTCGAGGCCATGGCGCTGTCCCCCGACGATCGACGGCTGTACATCGTCGACGCCGACAAGGGCGTCGTCGTCGTGATGGACACGGAGTCGCTCGACACCTCGTCCCCGTACCGAATCCGGCTGCCGGCCTCCGGCTCTCACACGACGGCGACCGTGAGCCCCGACGGCGGAACACTCTTCGTCGGGACGGACGGGGGTGACGGCGTCGTTACGGCGATCGACACGGCGTCTCTCGATGTGACGCGTCGCTGGTCGACCGTCGGCGGCGTCTCCGGACTCGGCCTGTCGCTCGACGGCACTCGTCTCTACGTCGCACTGCCGGACCGGCTCGAGGTGCTGAGCGCCTCGAGCGGGGCGGACCTCGGCGCGGTGGACGTCGGCAGTCCGTCGCCGATCCGCGCGATCAGCCCGATCGCCGCCTGATCGGGCGGCTACGAGCGCCGCGCCGCGCGACGCTTCATGTCGGCGCGCCGCTCGGCCTCGAGGCGTTCGAGATCCACCTCGCTGTGATCGACGTGCGTCATGGCGGCGGCGATCGCACGGTGGCCCGCCTGATCGCGGATGAGCCGATGCATCGAGTGCACGACGCGTCTGTATGTCGGGTGCCCCTGCGGCGACGAGCGGAGCTCGATGAGATGCATCGCCTCGCGCGCCGTCATCTGCATCACGAAGCGGACGCGGTATGCCATGGCGACGGCGTACTGCGCCGCCTCCTTACCCGCTGCCTCCGCGACCTGGGCCCACGTCTGCGCGGAGTCGCGCATGACACCGTGCCACTCCTCGTCGAGGCCCGCGGCGGAGATCTGTTGCGGCGTCTCGTATCCGTGCTCGGCCGTCAGCGTCTGCCACTCGAGCGTCAGTGGGCGGTGGCGCTGGAGGTCGCGGAAGGCGCCGTAGTCGCACAGCACGTCGAACCGGTACGACGTGCGCTCGAACGCGCGGCCGGGCTTGTGACGCCGGTTGCCGCGCTCGCCCACGTACGCGTCGAGAACGTTGGCCCGTTCCTCCTCGCTCATGGAACGGGCCAGCGAGTGCAATCGGTCATCGGGAAGATCCGTCGCCGTGTACATGGCCGCCGCGACGACCTTCTCCTCGCCGAGCGGGTCGTAGTCGGTCAGCGTGACGACGTCGCGCGCGCCGGGCTCGATGCCGTCGGTGTACTTCGCGGCGATATCGGCCACACGTTCGCGGGTGGTGCGAACGTAGTCCGACCACGCGACGCCACGATCGGGAAGGTCGACGCGCTTGAGGAACGACGGAATGACCTTGCGCAGCTCCGTCAGCATGAGGTCGGCGTACTCCCGCATCTCCGCGAGCGGGTGCGAGCGCAGCCGTAGCAGCATCATCTCGTACGCCTGTCCGTCGGCGTACACGCCGAGGTTCGACCTCGTTCCGGCAGGCAACAGGACGCGGAGCGTGTCGCACGTCTTGGCGAGGATCGTCGAACGATAGACGAAGTCGGAGTCCCCCTCCTGCGTCGGGTGCCGCTCGCGGAAGTACTCCTGCATCGGCTCGAACATCCGGCCGTACGCCTCGAAGGTCCGCGTCGCGAACTCCTGGTAGTTGCGCTCGGCCGCGGTTCCCTCGATCTCCGGCGGCACCGTGAGGCGCAACCGGCCGCCGGGGCGGTCGTCGTACCGCATGTACCGTGTGGACTGCTCGAGGTAGGCCGCCAGCCGCCCCCACTCGATGGCCTTCGCGAGCAGCTGCGACGCCTGCTCGCACGCAAGGTGAACGCCTCCGAGCTGCGCGACCGAGTCGTCTCCGTACTCGAAGAACACGTTGTCGTACAGCCTCTCCGCCCGCTCGGTGCCGACCGATCCGGTCACGCGAGCGTCGCCGACGTCGTGGGCGAACTCGTCGAGGAACAGCCGGCGGAGCGACTTCGTCGTCCTGGAGTACCGCGCGAACAGCGCCCCCTTGACGACCTCGGGCAGGTTGATCAGCGCGAAGACCGGTCCCTCGAGGTTCGTGAAGTGGTTCTGCAGGATGGCGCGCTCGTCTGCCGTCCACGCCTCGGGGACATACCAGAGCGTCATTGCCCCCCCGGCGACGGCGATTCGTTGGTGCTCGGAACGAGCGTCACGGTGGTGCCGGGCGGGAAGCTGCCGCCCGACGGGTCCTGCGAGGCGACCTTGTTCGGCTGCGGGCACTGTTCGTTGAACTGCGGAGTGTCCGAGACGATGACGTCGAACCCGGCCTTGTCGAGCTCGTTCTGCGCGCCGCTCAGGCTCTGACACGTGAAATCGTTGAGCGGGATGTCCGTCGGGGTCGGCGACGGGGACGGCGCGACCGCGACGACCACGTCGACGGCGGTTCCCTTGGTCACGGGCGTCCC
>JBKOWM010000088.1:0-12246 GCA_046724395.1 Actinomycetota bacterium | reverse complement strand
ACCCGGAAGGACCGGTCGTCGACGACGTGGTTGCAAACCTCCGTCGGCTCATGGACTACGCCCCCGCGGCGATCGTGACGGCGACCGATCGAACGTCGGTGGGAGAGCTTCGTTCGGTCGTCGAAGCGGGCGGCATGTGTGTCGACTTCGTCGGTCGGACTATTTCTGACGACGTCGAATTCCGGAAGGACGCGCCGCTCGCGGTCCTCCGGAACAATCATTCGCCCGCGATCGAGCCCGCCCCCGCCGGCTATCGGGTCGTCGCGATGATGGCGATGTACAACGAGCAGGACATCATCGTCCCATCGATCAACGGCCTGCTGGAGCAGGGCGCCGAGGTCTACCTACTCGACAACTGGTCGACGGATCGAACGGTCGAGCTGGCGGAGGGCTTCCTGGGTCGCGGTGTGATCGCGATCGAGCGGATTCCCCGTGACGGTCCGTCCGGCACGTTCCCCTACGTCTCGATCCTCGCGCGCAAGGCTGAGCTGGCCACCGAGTTGGTGGCCGACTGGTTTCTCCACGTCGACGTCGACGAGGTGCGTCGTAGCCCCTGGCCGGGTGTGTCCCTTCGCGACGCGCTGTACCACGTCGATCGCGCTGGGTTCAACGCGGTGGACCACACCGTCCTCCGCTTCGTCCCAGTTGACAACGGTTACGTGGACGGCGCGAACTTCGAGCGGTACTTCCGTCATTTCCGGTTCACGTTCCAGCAGGACTTCCAGGTGAAGGCGTGGCGGAACGAGCGCAGGCCCGTCGCGCTCGGCAGCGGACACCGGGCGGCGTTCGCAGGGCGCCGCGTGTACCCGTACAACTTCGTCTACAAGCACTATCCGATCAGGTCGCAGGCGCACGGCGAGCGAAAGATCTTCGCGGAGCGTCAGCCCCGGATGGACGCCCGCGAGTTGGCGTCGGGTTTGCACGGCCACTACGGGCGATTCCGTCCCGACGCCGACTTCATCGGCGACCCGTCGCAGCTGACGTCCTTCGACGATGAATCGTTCTACGAGGACCTGCTCGTCGAACGGCTCGCGAGCATCGGTCCCGACGAGCGGGCGGCGTGGTCTGCGCGGGCGCCCGGTCTCCCGCGCTGGCGGGTACTCATGGGTCGCGCCCATCGCGCCGTCCGGCGGCGGTTCGTCCGGCTCCGCCGCACGTCATGAGAGCGGTGGGGTCGACGACCGAGAGCGAGGTGCGAAGAAACGTCGACACCAACGCGGGCGAGCGCGTCCGCAGGCGAGTCCTCTTCCTCACGCTGGGGTATCCGCCCCACGCGATGCACGGGCTCGCAACCTACACGAGCAACATGGCGCATGCACTGGCCGCACGTGGTCACGAGGTCCACGTCCTCGATTGCGATCCGTCTCACCCGCACGCCGATGAGGACGATGACGGCATCTGCGTCCACCGGCGGCGAACGGTGAGGATCCGCGGCTACGCTCGCCTGCTGCGTTGGGCGTCGGAGTCGGCTTTCGAGGCCGTCGCGTTCCGGCGTGCGAAATGGAACCGCGATCGATGGACGTCCGAGCGTCCGGTCCGGAGAATCTTCAACGCGTACCAGTACTTTCACGCGTTCCGCCGGCTTCGGACGCGCTTCGACGTGGTGGAGAGCCCGGGGCTGTCGCTCGAGTTTTTCCTCGGGCTCGTGAGTTCGGCTCCGCTTGTGGTGAACCTGCACACCCCACCGGGATTCGAGCGGTCGCTCGAGGGGCGAAGCTTGGGACGCGGTGCGCGGATGGTCAGGGCCCTCGATCGTGCGAGCGCGTTCCGTGCGGACGTGCTGACCGCCGGGTCGCGCGTGATGGTCGAGACGCTCCGGGCGTCCGGCTGGCTGCGCTCGCGCGAGCCACTGGTGGTCCCGCTCACGGTCGACGCAGCCCCATGGTCAGCGTTGCCGTCGCCGCGCGATGCGGGGCCCGTGGTTCTGACCGTCGGAAGGCTCGACCATCGGAAGGCGCCCGACGTCCTCGTTCGGTCGGCAGCGAGACTGGCGCCGGCGGTGGACGGGCTCCAGGTCGTGTTCGTCGGCGCGGCGGACGGGTCCGACGACTTCGCCGATGGCGTCACCGCCCTCGCGAGGCGGGTCGGCGCGCCGTGCCGGTTCGAGGGACAGATCGCCGAGGACGATCTGCTCGCCCGGTTCGCGGCGGCGCGCGTGGTCGCGGTCCCGAGCCGGTCCGAGAGCTTCTCGTTGGCCGGTCTGGAGGCGATGGCGGCCGGGCGCCCGGTGGTTTGCACGTCGCGCGTCGGGCTCTCCGAGTGGGTAGAGGCGTACGGGGCTGGAACGATTGTGCCGCCGGACGATCCCGCGGCTCTGGCAGACGCCCTGCGGCCATACCTAGAGAATCCGGCCCTCGCGGCGAGGGTCGGGGAGGCCGGCCGACGCGTAGTCTCGACGGTGCTCGCGCCCGAGGCAGTTGCCTCGGCGAGGGAGGCCGCGTACGAAACGGCGATCCAACACTGGTGCCGTAAGACCAGTGAGCGCCCGGGAAGGGGGATTCCATCAAGACGACCGATTTGAAGCGTCGCATCCTGGCCCGGACGGCGCGCGTGGCCGTTCTCGGTCAGGGATACGTCGGCCTCACGCTCGCCTGCGCGGCGGCCGAGGAGGGTTTTCCCGTGACGGGGATCGACGTCGATCCGCGTCGTGTCGACGAGTTGCGTCGAGGCAACCTCGTCGTTGCAGGTGTCAAGGAGCACCGGTTCCGAGCCGGGCTGGCCTCCGAGAATGTAACGTTCACGACCCAGCACTCGACGATCGCTGAGGCCGACGTCGTCCTCATCTGCGTGCCGACGCCGCTCCGAGATCATGCACCGGACCTCTCCTACGTTGAGCGCGCGACGCGAGACGTCGCCGAGCGTCTCCGCGCCGGGAGCATCGTGGTGCTCGAATCGACGACGTACCCGGGGACGACGGACGAGCTCCTACGGCCACTCCTCGAGACGTCGGGTCTCTCCGCGGGGCGCGACTTCCTGCTCGCCTACTCGCCCGAGCGCATTGATCCGGGAAACGACGAGTACGAGCTGCGTAATACGCCCAAGGTGATCGGCGGTTCCACACCGGAGGCGGGCAACGTTGCGGCGCTCTTCTATGGACAACTGATCGACAAAGTCGCGCTCGTCTCGTCGTGCCGCGCAGCCGAGCTAGCCAAGCTCCTCGAGAACACGTTCCGGCACGTCAACATCGCGCTCACGAACGAAATGGCCATGTTGTGCCACGAGATGGGCATCGAGGTGTGGGAGGTGATCGACGCCGCCTCGACCAAGCCGTTCGGGTTCATGACGTTCTACCCGGGACCCGGCGTCGGCGGTCACTGTATCCCGTTGGACCCGACCTACCTGTCGTGGCAGGTCCGTAGGGCGGCGGGGCGTCAGTTCCGGATCCTGGAGCAAGCGGAGGACATCAACGCGCAGATGCCCGCGTACGTCGCGACCCGGATCGGGGACGTTCTAAACGAGCACGGGAAGGCCGTGAAGGGCGCCAGGGTGCTCGTCCTGGGCATCGCATACAAGGCGGATGTGGGCGACGTTCGTGAATCGCCCGCGCTCAAGGTGATGCAACAGCTCCGTCGGCGCGGAGCGAAGGTGTCGTATCACGATCCGTACGTCGCCGCCGTCGACGTCGATGGGGTGCGGGTGTCGCGGGCGGCGTTCACCGGTCGGTCCCTCGCGACGGCGGATTGCGTCGCGATCCTCACGCCGCACAGCGAGTACGACCTGCAATGGATCGCCGACCACGCGCGCCTCGTGTTCGATTCCCGGAACGCGTACAACTCGGATCGTCGCGCAAACATCGTACGGCTGTGACTCAGGACCAGCGATGAAGCTCGGGACCGTTGTCCTGCACTACCGCCACTGGCCGGATGTGCGCGCGACCCTCGACGCGCTCTTCTGCCAGGTCCGGGTCCCGGAGGAGATCACTCTCGTTGACAATCGTTCGGACGACGGGTCCCTCGAGGCGATCCGGGACGCGTTTCCGCACCTCCACGTTGTCGAGTCGGCGGCGAACGGCGGGTACGCGGCCGGGATGAACCTCGGCATTCGGTCGCTGTTGCAGCGGGGAGTGGATGCGAACCTCCTGCTCACGCACGATTGCGTCCTGGCACCAAATGCCGTCGCGGTACTCGCGAACCGCCTCGAATCCGCCCCCGCCGTCGGTGCGGTCGGTCCGCTCCTCGGGTTCCGTTCCGACCGCGAACGCGTGTACTCGGCCGGCGGGATGATCGACCGCTCGACGTGGGAGACCGATCAGATCGTTTCCCCGGGGGCCGTTGTCCAATGGGTCGGCAGGTCGCCTCACCAGGTCGACTGGCTCGACGGCGCCGCGATCCTCCTGCGGTCGGAGGCGATACGCGAGGCGGGTCCGCTCAGCACGGCGTACTTCATGTACTTCGAGGAGAGCGAGTATCTGCTCCGGCTGCGACGTCGTGGGTGGGTCGTCGAATGTGTCCCCCAGGCGATCGCGTGGCAGGAACCGCAGATGTCGACGTTCCCTCTCGACTTCCGGATCAGGAACCGGCTCCGGTTCCTGGCGCGGAACGCGCCTCTGCGCATCTTCGCGCGAGAGATCGGATCGATGGCGTCGTGGTCCGCGAGGCGGACGCTCCGCAGGCCGCGTGAGGCTCGCACGATCCTCGAGCCGCGAATCAGGGGGGTCGTGGCCTTCGCTCTGGCGCGGACGGGGCCGCCCCACGCCGCCGGCGTCTGGGCAGGCCGGTAATGGGATCGACGGGGTCGCCGAGCGTGGTGCATTTCGTCGGCCGCGCGTACGCCCATCACGGGTCGAGGTCCGGGTACGCACGACTCGTCGACCACGTGCCGGGGGACGTCCGTACCCAGCTCGTGGACGGTTCCGAGGGCCGGGCGCTCCCCTCGCGGCTGTGCAGCTGGATGGCGCGTCGATCAGCGAACGCCTGGTACACATCGGCATCGTTCCGCATGGAGTTCGATGCCGGTCTCCGACTCCTCCGGACGCGACACGCAGTCTCGCACGTCTTGTACGCGGACGACAGTCTTCGGTATCTGGGAGAGGGACGCATCGTCCGGACGGTGAACCGGAACAGGATCGTCGGGACGTACCATCAACCTCCCGAGGTGCTTAACCGGCTCGTCGACCGCGGACGGGTGCCGCGGTCGGTCGACGCAATCATTCTGTTGGGGAGCAATCAGGTCCCGTACTTCGAGCCGCTCCTTCGGAGCGATCGCGTCGTGCTGGTACCTCACGGCATCGACACGCAGTTCTTCAGCCCGGGCGACGAAGTGCGGTCGGGCCGAACGTGTCTGTTCGTCGGCGACTGGCTTCGCGACTTCGCGACGTTGCGCGCCGTCGTCAATCGGGTCCTGGCGACGGATCCCGACATCATGTTCAGGCTCGTTACCTCGAACCCGGACGCGGAGGCCCTGGCGGAGGTGGGAAACGTGACGGTACTCCGCTCCTTGTCAGACGCGGAGCTCCGTCGCGAATACCGATCGGCGGACGTCCTGGTGCTGCCGTATCTCGACGTCGTCGCGAGCAACGCGATCCTCGAGGGACTTGCCTGCGGCCTCCCCGTCGTCACGACGGACGTCGGCGCCATGACGGACTACGTCTCTTCGCGGTGCGGGTGGCTGATCGATCGGGGCGACGCCCCGGCCATGTCCGACGCGGTTGTCGAGCTGATCCACGACGATCGACGGCGGCTTGAGATGGGTGCGAATGCCCGGCGCACCGCTTTGGGGTTCGACTGGCGGAAGGTCGCCGCGATGCACGTCGATCTGTACAGGCGAGTGGCGGCGTAGGTCGTGCGAATCCTTTTTCTGTCGATGGAGTATCCGCCGGAGACCGGCGGAGGAGGGATCGGATCCTACGTCGCGACGATCGCCCCGGCGCTCGTCGAGCGCGGGCACGAGGTTCACGTCTTGTCGTGCGTGCCGGGACAGGCTGCGACGGACACGGTCGATCGGGGCGTTTGGATCCATCGGAGGGGGCAGGTCCGCGTCAAGGGGTCTTCGCGGGTCCTGAGACGGTTCATGCCCAACACGGTTCCGAGGGTCCTGACGGCCTTGTCGACGCGGGCGCAGTACAGGCGGCTGGGGATCCAGTTCGACGTCGTCGAGGCGCCGGAATGGATGGCCGAGGGACTGTTGTTCGGCGGGCGGCCTGTGGTGGCGCATCTCCACACGCCGCTCCACGTCGTCGCGGCGCTCACCGCGGAGCGGCCGCCGGAACGCGACGTTCGCATCGCGGACCGACTGGAACGGGCGTCGGTGACGCGGGCGCAGATCGCGACCGCGCCTTCGCGACTTCTGCGGGATCATCTCCGGCGTTCCGGGTGGCTCGACGGCACCGCCGCCAGCATCGTGCGGAATCCCGTCGACGTCGAACGGTGGGCGTCCAGTGCGCCCGTCGAGGGCACCGCCCGGACCATCCTGAGCGTCGGACGCCTCGAGCGAAGGAAGTCGCCGGAGACGCTCGTCGACGCCGTGGCATCGCTCGGGCGGACGGTCGCCGCCGTCGAAGCGATGTTCGTGGGCGCGTCCACCGGACGGCGCGGCGGCCGGCCGTACCGTGTGTGGCTCGAAGAGCGAGCGCACTCGGCGGGTGCGTCGTGCCGCTTCGTTGATGCGCGGCCGCGGAGCGACCTCGCCGGCTGGTACGGGAAGGCACGGCTCGTGGCGGTGACCAGCGTGTTCGACAACTTTCCGATGGCCGGCCTCGAGGCCATGGCCGCGGGACGAGCAGTCGTCTGCACGTCCGGGACCGGTCTGGCCGAACTGGTCGAAGGAACCGAGGCCGGCGCGGTGGTCGAGACCGGTGACGCGAACGGACTGGCGAGCGCGCTAAAGCCCTACATCGTCGACGCGGCGTTCGCCGCTAGAGCCGGACGGGCCGCGAGACGGCTGGTCGCCCGGGAGTGCTCGCCCGCGGTCGTCGCGGCGGCTCGCGAACGCTGCTACGTCGCCGCGGTCGATCGATGGGCGTCCGGGAGGGGAAAGCCGAATTGAGCGAACCGCTGGTCAGCATCGTCGTCACCACCCGGGATCGTCCCGCGTACGTGGATGCGGCGATCGCGAGCGCCCTGGATCAGACCGCCGGGAACCCGGAGGTCATCGTCGTCGACGACGGATCGGTCGCACCCGTGGCGCCTATTGCGTCCGACCCGCGACTCCGCCTCGTCCGGACGGAGCGTCCGGTGGGCCTTTCGGCCGCTCGCAACATGGGCGCTGAGCTCGCGCGAGGGCGTTGGATCACGTTCCTCGACGACGACGACACCCTGTTGCCGTACATGGTCGAGCGCTCGCTCGACGCGGCGGCGGAATCATCCCTCCCGGTCCCGGTGGGAGTGCTCTCGGGCGTTGAGGTCGTGGACGAGCGGGGCCGGAACCTCGACGAATTTCGACCCGTGCCGATTCCGCGTCACTCCGATGACGTCCTGGAGCGGCTGCACGCCGTGAGGTACAAGAACAACCTCGTGCTGCCGACGGACGTGTTCCGGTCCGTCGGGGGCTGGGATCCCGCGATCCGCGCTTGGGAGCACGAGGACCTGTTGCTCCGGCTGAATCGCCGATGCTCCATCGAGGCGGCCGCAGACATCACGTACCGGCTGACGGACCATTCCGGGACGCGGCTGACCAGCGACTACCTCACATGCGCGGACGGAATCCGCGTGACACTTGAGAAGCACGCGGACGTCTTTGGCGCCGACCGCCGGGCGCATGCCCGATACCTCGGCGAAATGAGCAAGGACTACGTGAAGGCCGGCGCGTGGCTTCCCGGGCTGAGCGGTGCGACCCGATCGCTCGTTCGTGACCCCCGGAGGCGGCACGCCGCAAGACAGTGGGTCGTCGCACTCCTCGGCCCGCACGTCAGGTCGTGGTATGTGAGGCGGCGCGACCGGGTTCGCGACTCTCGCGACGAGCCGGAGCGAGAGGGAGCGCTGACGTGAAGCGGCCGACCGCTTCCATCGTCATTCCCACCCACGACCGCCCCGTCCTCGTTCGCCGCGCAGTGGCGAGCGCGCTCGGGCAATCCCTCGCGGACATAGAGGTCATCGTCGTCGACGATGGCTCGGCTCAGCCGTTCCGACTCGACGACGACGATCCACGTGTGCGCATCATCCGACACGACCGCGCGCGGGGCGTGTGCGCGGCAAGGAACGCGGGACTCGGCGCCTCGAACGCGGACTGGGTCACGTTTCTCGACGACGACGACGAGCTGCTGCCCTGGATGGTCGAGACCTGCCTGCGGGAGGCGGCGGCGTCGCAGCTTCCGCCGCCGGTCGCCGTGCTTTCGGCCCGTCGCGACGTCGACGACCAGGGGAGGACGGTCGCCACGCAGGTGCCAGTGACGTTGAGCCGAGGCAGACGCTACTTCCTGGAGGACGTCCCGACAGGAAGCTTCAAGACCGAGAACACGCTGTTCGCTCCCGTCGGGGTGATGAGGCAGATCGGTGGGTGGGACGAGGACATCATGGCCGGGTGGGAGCACGACGACCTGTTCCTTCGTTTGAACTCGTGCTGCTCGTTGCAGGGATCCCCGGTGGTCACGTATGTGTGGCACGACCACGCGGGCCCGCGCAGGCATCGGGCCATGCTCGATTCGGCGGAGGGCATGGCTCGGACCTTCGAGAAACACCAGGCAACGTTCGCCCTGTACCCTCAACGATCCGCGCGTTACCTCGCCACGATGGGTGTCTGGTATCTCAACGCCGGGTACTGGCGGAGAGCGCTCGCGTCGACGACCCGCGGCCTGCTCCTCGATCCGACGCGATCCCGTCTGTGGCTCTGGTGGTTCGCGAGCGTAACGGGGCCGGCTGGGCTCGCGATGTATCGGGCCGGACGCCGCGCGCTCGACGGTCGATACCGGCGATCGCACGCCCGCCGTCGACGCTTCGCCGCTTGGTCCAGCAACCCGGGTGCCGCGCACGGCCCGGTCGCGAGCAACGAGGAACGCGGATGAACCTCCTCTATGTCATCGACAGTCTCGCGCCCTACGGCGCTGAACAGTCGCTCGTCGGTCTGACGAGGGCGTACCGGGCCGCCGGTTTGCGAGTCGACGTCGCGTACGTGGAGGCCGAGGCGTCGCTCCGGGAGCCGCTCGAAGCGAGCGGGGCCAGTGTGTTCTGGGTCGGCGCCGAGGGCAGAGGCGCGATCGCCGTCACCCGTCGGCTCGCCCGTCTGATCGCGGAGCGAAGGCCGGATCTCGTGCATACGACGCTGTATCGAGCCGATCTCGTTGGTCGCATGGCCGCGAGTGTCGCTCGCGTACCGGTCGTCTCGAGTCTGGTGAGCGATGGATACGGGCCGACCCACCGGAGCGATCCGTCGATCAGACGATGGAAGCTCGAGGTGGCTCGCATCGTCGACTCGACGACGGCACGCGCCGTTCGCCGGTTCCACGCGTTGACCAACCACGTGGCTCGCGTGATGGCGCGCCGACTCCACATCCCCGGCACCCGCATCGACGTCGTTCCGAGAGCGCGGGACCCCATCGCCCTCGGAGTCCGAACCGCCGACCGGCGAGCGCGGGTCCGCCGGGCGCTCGGTGTTCGTGACGAGTTCGTGGTTCTCGCGGTCGCGAGACAGGAGTACACGAAGGGCTTGGACGTCCTGCTTCGGGCGATGCGCGGTGCGTCTGCGTCGTTCCCCGATGTTCGCCTGCTGGTCGCTGGACGCGGCGGTCAACAGACACCGCTGCTCCGGGAGTTGACCGATTGCCTGGGACTGCGGGGTTCGGCCACATTCCTCGGCCCGCGGGGTGACGTCCCCGACTTGCTAGCCGCGGCGGACGTTCTCGCTCTGCCTTCTCGCGCCGAGGGCTTCGCCGGCACGCTCGTGGAGGCGATGGCCCTCGAAGCTCCGATCGTCGCCTCGGATCTTCCGGCGATCCGCGAGGTCGTCGGCGGCGGTGACTCCTCGATCCTCGTTCCACCGGATGACGTCCGTGCGCTCGAGCGCGCGCTCGTCACGTCGTTGTCCGACGGCGCCGGTGCGCGTGACCGGGCGGAGGCGGCACGGGCACGGTTCCTCGATCGGTTCACGATCGATCGGGTGGCGCCCCAGATGCTCGCCTTCTATGACCGCGCGATGGGCGCACGGCGGGTCCCGAGCGCCGCATGAGCGAGCCGAGGGTGTTCGGCGTGTTGGTCACATACCGACGCCCTTCGGCGCTGTCGACGATGCTCACGCGGCTCGCTGACCAGGACCGGCGACTGGATGCTCTCGTCGTGGTCGACAACGCTCCCCGCTGCGAGAGCGAAGAGGTCCTCCGGACCCAGGATGCGCCCATGACCGAGTACGTCGCCGCGCCCGAGAACCTCGGACCGGCCGGCGGCTTCGCCCTCGGCATGGAGCGCGTGCTGCGATCGGCAGACGATGTCGACTGGATCGTCTGCTTGGATGACGACGATCCTCCGTCGTCGTCATCGGTCATCGCCGAGCTACTCAGCTTTGGTCAGGAGATGCGCACGCGTGATCGAACGACCGGCGCCGTGGGCATCATGGGCGCCCGCTTCGACCAGAAACGCGGAAGGATGATGCGGGTGCCCGACGTCGAACTGATCGGTCCGGTGCGCGTCGATGCGCTGGCCGGCAACGCGCTGCCGTTCTACCTGGTTCGGGCCGTCCGAGATGCCGGCGTGTTCTCAGCCGAGCTCTTCTTCGGTTTCGAGGAGCTCGACCAAGGGCTGCGGTTGCGCGATGCCGGATACGCCATCTTCGCCGACGGCGATCGGTGGCGGCGGCATCGCGGCCGCGCGCATCGGCTGGGTCTCGATGCGCAACCGTCGACGACGTTGGCGGCGGTGAGTTGGCGGAGGTATTACAGCCTGCGCAACATCATCCACATCCTGCGGTCTCGTGGACGCACGGCGGGAGCGATGCGCGTGACGGCGGTTCACGGGTTCGGCAAGCCGCTCGCCAACCTACCGCTCGCTCCGCGTGCGGCGATCGAACATCTTCGCGTGAACGCCGCGGCGTGCCGAGATGCGTGGATCGGGAGGATGGGGCGCACGGTCGAGCCCCAGACGGGGGAGTGGCGAGAACCGCACGGGCTCGACGAACGAACACGGTTCGTGTCCGCATCCGATCCGGGGGCAGACCCATGAGCGCGACAACGATTCCCGACGCACCGCCGCCGGAGATCCGCTACCGGCGTCGGATCTCGATAATCGAATCCGTCCGAGAGCTCTGGCAAGCCCGCGACTTCATGTGGGCGCTCTTCGAGCGCTCGCTGCGCGCGCGGTACAAGCAGGCGTTCCTCGGCTTCGCTTGGGCCATCATCCCGCCGCTCATCTTCATGGTCGTGCTGACAGTCCTGGTGCAGCACGCCGTGAAGATTCCGACGGGAGGAGTCCCGTACCCGCTGTTCTCATACGTGGCCCTTGTGCCGTGGACCTTCTTCTCGTCCGCGGTCTCGGCCGGCGCCGTCAGCATCCTGACGAGTCTCGACGTCCTGAACAAGATGTATGTCCCGCGCGAGGCTTTCCCCATCTCCACGATCATGTCCAACAGCGTCGATGCACTGATATCGCTGGTCGGCCTCGCGATCTTGTTTGTCATATACGAGTTCGCACCGAAGGCAACCTCCGTCTGGGTGCCGTTCCTTGTGGCGGTGCAGCTGGCTTTCACGCTCGGCGTGGTGCTCATCCTGTCATCCGTCGTTGTGTACGTACGCGACCTGCGCTACGCGCTCCCGGTCATCGTCCAGGTCGGCTTCTTCGCGACGCCCGTGCTGTACGGAATGGATCGAATTCCCGAATCGCTTCAGCTCGCGTACAGCCTGATCAACCCCCTCGCACCGGTCATCGACGGCTACCGGCAGGCCGTCGTGCTCGGGCAGCAGCCGAACTGGGCGCTGGTGGTTCCGGCGGCGGCGATGTCCCTGATCTATCTCGCGGGCGGGTTCCGGCTCTTCAAGCGCCTCGAGACGGGATTCTCCGACATTGCGTAGCGGCACGGTTGTCGTCGACCGGGTTTGGAAGCGCTTTCGGGCGGACCGGCGTCGCTCGCTCCTCCGCGACGAGATCGAACGGCTCATGGCGCGCCGCCGTGGCGAGCACCGAGGATGGACGTGGGCGCTGCGCGATATCTCCTTCCGGATCGAGCCGGGTGATTCGATCGGGGTCGTCGGTCGAAACGGCTCCGGCAAAACCACCCTGCTCCGGCTGCTCGCCGGCGTCATGTACCCGTATGCAGGCCGGATCGAGCTCTCGGGCAAGCTCGGGACGCTCATCAACATGCAGGCCGGTCTCCATCCCGACCTTACCG
>JBKOWM010000013.1:0-10383 GCA_046724395.1 Actinomycetota bacterium | reverse complement strand
GAGTTGGGCTGTCTGCTCACTTCCACGAGCGCGTCCGAACGGAGCAATCCCCGCTCTGGATGCGCGAGGAGATTACAGGCACAATCCTTACTCGCGAGATCGTCGCTCGCTTCATCTCGACGATATCGGCCGATCGCGAGTGGTACGCGGAAGGCGTCCTCGACAACCTGAGTGATCCGCGCTTCTTCTGGGACTTTACGAAGATGCGTCAACGGCCGCTCCTAAGACACAACGGCGGTCTGATCCCGTTCTCGCTGCAGATGCTGGCCGAACGAGCAACGGATGGCCTGTTCTACGCCGTCAATGACGCTCTTGGAGCGGAAAGCTCGCAGCAGTCGGGCCGATGGCGCGAGTTCTTTGGGGTCGCCTGGGAGACGTACGTTCGCGAACTGATTGAGGAGGGCATCGGCGATCGGGCGCGAATCATTCCCGACTCGGTGATGCGCGAAGCCTGGCCGGACGTCAAGACATGTGACAACGTCATCGAGTATCCAGGGCGCTTCTTGCTAATTGAGGCTGTCGCGCGGAGGTTCTCGCTGGATACGGTAGCAACCGGCGGCATCGACGATCTCGAGGATGATCTCCGAAAGGCTGCGCTAATCAAGGCTCGTCAGCTGGCCAGCACGATTCGCCTGCTGAAGGAAAGGCCGTTGCCCCTTGAAACTCGACTCGCCCGTCAGGTCTCTGTCGGTCCGGAGATTCGCTTCACGCCTGTGATCGTGCTCCCGGCCCGTTTCCGCAACTGCCGTTCGTCTCAGGCTACGTCAACGATCTTCTACGCGAGGATCCCGAATGTGAAACGCTCGGGATCGGAGGCGTGGATCGTGTCGCCTTCTTGGCTGCCGGTGATCTGGAACTACTTGTCGGAACCGCCGCCGAAGTCGGAAACACCCTAACAAAAGCTCCTCGACGCGTGGCAGGAGAGCGACCTAAGCGTGATGGACTTCAGGACGTGGGCGGCCAAGCGCATCCGGGGTGGCGCGCACATGCCCGTATGGCTCAGGGCTGCCGCCCGCGAGGGAATCAGATGGGCGGGCGGTGTGCTTTTTGGGAGTGGCGCGAAGAACGACGAGGGTGATCCTCGCATCTAAAGCCGACGGGGGACTGGCCTCGTGCAGCGTTCCCCTTCGACATCGAGTCGGTTCACCGGCCTAGGCTCGCGGTGTGCAGGGTTAGGGACCGGTCGACAGAGGTCTTGGGCTAGCCTGTCGTGAGTGAACGACGACCGCCGTTCAGTTGCATACGAGACGGCAGGCCTCCGCGATGATCCGGGTTGGCTGGAGTCGCCTGCGCGAATTCCGGGGTGCTCGCAATGCGCCGCGGCCGGTGAGTCCGGCGAACTTGCGTAGCCAGACTGTTCGTGCTACGAGGCCGTCCTCGATCAAGGGGGAACCGGAATGCAGAGAGTCGCCAGGACAGGTCGAATTCTACGCTCCGGAGCCGTCGTCACTCTTGCGATGGCGTTAACCACACTCTCACCCGTTCCCGCAGCAGCCCACGGAACGTGGACTCTTTCGGTTGACACGACCGAAGGGACGTTGAATTACGTGAAGGCCCAAGTCCGCATTACGTTCTCGGAGCCGCACTACACGGTCTGTGCACAGGTTTCGATGCAGTACAAAGAGGGCGGGACCTGGCACAACTGGCAGGGTGGTGGCCAGTTCAACTGCAACGACTACCACAATGTTCGCACCGCTCAAGCAACTATCACAGGTCCGGTCTGCGGTGCAGATAACGACATCTTTGCGTGGCGCGCCTATGGCTTCGGCAGCGCCATCAAGCAAGATAACACCTTGGCGCACCGCGTTCCTCAGAGCGGATACAAGTTTGACTCGACCCCGTTGTTAACGGACTTCTGCTAGTGCGATTAGCGGTGACGTTGCCGCAGTCGACGACGTCACCCCGCCGCCATGTCAATCCTACCGGATGTAGCTGGGCAGCTAGTCCTTTAATCTGCGCGCGCGTCGCTGTCCGGCCCACTTCTTCGCCCCGCGCCTGACGTCGGCCGGACGCCACAGCGGGCCTGTCGCATCGTTGCTCGCGCGCGGCGGGAACCCCGCTTCACGAACGAGTTGCTGAGCGCGCTGGCGCGACACACGCTCAGGACGGATCTATCGCCGAGCTCGCGGAGACCTGGTACTCCACGACAGCCTCGCTGAAGCCATCGAGGCGTATGTCCTATCGCTCTCTGCTCGATGCCCACGTCCTCCCCCGCTCGCGGGGGGTCGAGATTCGCCGACTGGAACACGGCCAGGTTGCGGCGTGGACGGCCGTGGTTGCATCTGCGTCGAGTCCATCGACGACGCGCAAGGCGGTCGGCGTCCTGCGATCGATCCTCGACTTGGCGGTGCGTGATCATCGGATCGCGGCGAACCCCGCGCTCGGCGTCACACTCCCCCGCCCGCCCGCGTCAGAGCAGCGCTTCCGCACCGCTGCCGAGCTCGACAGGGGTGTAGGCGAGGCGAGCGAGGGAACGTGTCTTGGTCCCGCCGTTACTTCCGGAGGTTCGTGCGGAGTCCTGCCAGAAAGGGCGTGTGACTCGGGCGTGGAGGCGGCATCGCCCATGTCGCCCTGCTCCTAATGTCCACCGGTCGAGCGACGGCGGGTCAGGTAGCTCGGTGCCGTCGTTCACCCCGTCGTAGCCATCGTGGAAAGACGTATACTCGAGAAAGTCGCGATCCCGTCCTCGACGGGAGAAGTAGCAGTCACGAGGATCGCCTCCGTCATCCCGTTCGATCGCTGGTTCCAGCGAAGGCTTGATACCCCGAGCGCATCTCGCTCTCGATCTGGCTTTGCGTTGGCCCCGGATGGTCCGGGCACCAAAACGAGCAAGGGAGACAACGTGAAGCACCTGCGCGTGGCAACGTATGAGATCAAGAAGGGCTCCTTCCAGGAGCTCGCCGACGAGGCTCGCAAGAGCATGCTCCGCACGTTCCAGGAGCAGCCGGGATTCATCCGGTACGGCGTCGCGGACGTCGGCCACAACACCCTCGTATCGCTCAGTCTGTGGGAGACGCGCAAGGACGCCGAGGCTTCGGCTCCGATCGCGGAGACCTGGGACCGTGAGCACGTGAGCGACCGGGTGGAGCTGCGCTCGACCGAGATCGGTGACCTCGCGTTTTACGAAGGCACCCCCGCGAAGGTCTGACCGACCGGATCACCGCGCCGGCCAAACGGTCGCGGCGGTCGGCCGCCGACGCGCCCGTAGGACGAGACGGAGCCCACCTCGGTGGGCTCCGTCTCCTTGTCCGCTCTCTGCGGATCGAGCGGCTGCCCTGTCCGCAGCGGAGAGCCACGCGGGGGGTCGTCGTGAATCATCTCGGACTCGCGCGACCGGCGAACTCTCATCGACCGGACCGACGAACCCGAGCCTGACCGGGTCGCGGTGCGAGAAGAAGGGCGGATTGGCACCCTCCTACATGTCGTCGATCGCCTGGTCGCGAGAGACCGCCATCCGGTGCACACCCGCGGTCCAGCCGGCCTCGAACGCGGGCCCTGCGATAGCACGCTGATCGGCATCGAGTTCGAGACTGTTGAGGTACTGGTCGCGGGCGTCGTGCATCGGCTCCGTCTGCCGAACTGGCTGTTCGCTCATCCCCTACTCCCCTTATCATCGGACCGTTCACAGTCCATCCGCGTGCAGTCAGCTCGGCACACAAGTCATCCACGTTATCGACCTCGATGGTGAGGGACGTGACGGGATCCGACATCGCGGCTCGCCAGCGCTGCAGGCTCGACGGCTCCGTTGCCTCGGTCGCCTGAAGCGGGTTGACGAGGTGTCTCCGGGCCGACTCATCGTCCTCGAACACCACCGACTGGCGCCGAAGACCTCTCGGGAAAAGCTTCGCGCCCCTGCACGTCCTCGACGAACAGCGTGATGGCAACGATTCCCCTCGCCCGCGAACCCACTTCCTCCTGCATGGCTCCTCCTTGTTAGCCTCAGTGCCTATTCCGAAGCGTCACCGTATCCGACAGCGGTCCTCTACTGGTCGAAGAACTCAGGTTGGTAAGTGAGTCTGGACCTCCGCGAGCCTGCCGGTGAGGAAGCTGTGCTCGACGTCGTTGTCGGTGAGCGTCAGCGCTTCCTGGTATGCCTCAGCCGCCTGTCGCCACTGGCCAAGCTGGCGCAGGAAATCGGCGCGGGCTGCGCTGAGGTAGGGGTAGGTGGCCAGCGCAGGGTCGGCGAGCAGTGGCGTCAATGCGTCGAGGCCCGCTCGCGGGCCGTCGCGCAAGCCGATCGCGACGGCCCGGTTGAGCTCGACGACCGGCGAGGGCCAAAGCCGGAGCAGGACGTCGTAGAGCGCGACGATCTGCGACCAGTCGGTCTCCTGCCACGTTGGCGCCTCCGCGTGCACGGCTGCGATGGCGGCTTCGACGGAGTACCTCGTCGCTGGTCGCCGACGGAGGGCATCGGTCAGCAGACGGATACCCTCGCCAATCAGCCCGGCGTCCCAGCGGGTTCGGTCCTGTTCCGAGAGCAGCAACAACTGCCCCCTGGCACTTACGCGGGACTCGCGACGGGCATCGATGAGCAACAGGAGCGCGAGCAGGGCGCTGATCTCGGCCTCGTTCGGCATGAGCAAGTGCAGCAGCCGGGCCAGGCTGATCGCGCTAGCCACCAGATCCACCCGGACAAGGTGCGCGCCGACCGGCGCCGTGTGACCGGTAGTGAAGATCAGGTGCACGACCTCGAGCACGGCGTCCACGCGCTCGGCGAGGTGGTCCGGCGACGGGACGCGGTACGGGATACGGGCGGCGACGATCTTCTTCTTCGCTCGCGTGATCCGCGCAGCCATGGTGGATTCCTGCACCAGGAACGCGCGGGCCACCTCGGCCGTCGACAGCCCGCACACCAGCCGGAGCGTCAGCGCGACCTGCGCGTCGCGGGACAAGGCAGGGTGACAGCAGGTGAAGATCAGTCGCAGCCGGGCGTCATCGACGAGGCTGTCTTCGGGTCCGGGTTCCGACTCGTCGAGCACCAGCAGCGGCTGGGCCCGCCGCAGCACCGACTCCCTGCGCAGCGCGTCCCGAGCCCTGTTTCGAGCGACGGTCGTCAGCCAGGCGCTGGGCCGATCCGGGATGCCGGTCTGCCCCCAGGTCTGCAGCGCCTGGGCGTACGCGTCCTGCGTGCACTCCTCCGCGAGATCCAGGTCCCGGGTCAGTTGTGCGGTGGTGGCGAACACCCGGGCCCACTCGCGGCGGTGCGCCTCCGCGACCGCGCTGACAACCTCAGCGTTCATCCGTGATCCACCACAGGACGAATCTCCACGCCGCTGTGGCTAGCTTGCACTTCGGGCAGCTGGCTCGCGAGCGCGATGACCTCGTCGAGGTCGGCCGCTTCGAGCATGTAGTAGCCCCCGAGTGCCTCCTTGGCCTCCAGGAACGGTCCGTCCGTGGTGATGACCCGGCCCGTACCGTTCGAGCGCAACGTCGTCGCCGTCGGTGCCAACTCGAGCTCCGCCCCCCCGATGATCCTGGAGCCGGCGGCGGCTCCAAACGCGGCGTGCGCAGCATCATGCGCTTTCGCTTCCTCGGGGGACATCGCCTCCCACTGCTGAGCGTCGCCATACATGAGAAGCATGTATTTCGCCATCTTGCACCTCCGATCTGGGAGCCTGGGCAGGCCCGCCTATTTCCACGACGAGTGAAACGCCTCGCAGATCGACACGGACCGAAGAAATATCTCGACCAGCCTCTCAGACCACTGCGTCGGACCGGCCTCTGCAAGATTTCATCCAGTCCGCGGAGCAGGGCAAGATGCGGGAACGCGCAGCTCCTCTGCTTTATGTTCGGGGACCTGCCGGAGCCAGTTCAACACAGGAGTCGGGGATCGAGACATGCCCCGTCCTCGGAAGAGGATCGCTTTCAGGGAGCGAGGCCGGTATCTCGACCACGAGACCCATCGTTTAGATCGTGCGCACCGGTCGAGTCCCGAGGAATAGCAGCTCAACAGGTTTTCGCAGAGAACAATGAAGAACTAGCGGGCCGGTCCGCGACGGACATGGCGAACTCGTCGCGGAACAGCACGCCGTTGTGGCGCCATCATTGGCGAATATACCTAGAGGCTGACGGGTCCCGGATGGGCGTAGCCTCGTCGAGTGAATCGTCCCTGGCCGTGGCTCGTCCAGGCCCTCGCTCTCGACTTCACAGGCCCTCTCGCGACCGTGCACATCTTCGAGATCGACGACGACCTCACGTACCTGACTCCGGTTGGACGAGCTGCGTCTGCAGAGCTGACCTCTCCTATCAGGATCGAGTGACTGGAGCGCGGGATGCGCGAGCGTTCGCGAATGTACCCCGCTTAGCGGGCCAGAGGGCCGTCGATTCGGCACGGCGGGGTAGCTACCGCGTGGTACAGACAACGGCGAGAGGAGGCCCGGCCATGGTCACGATGGTGGTGCACAGCGCCGACAGCCGGAGCGTCCCATGGGAGCTCAACTCGCCCCGCGCCGTTGAAGAAGCGTCGTTCGGACGTCCTGCTGGCAGATCATCAATCGGTAAACTGGACCGATCTGAGTAGCGCTAGGAAGAGCTTTCGATCCGCCGCATCAGTGGCTGCCTGGACGGACGGGTCTCGGAAACCAAAAAGGTAGCCGACGCCGCGTTCGACTGTTACCGCTTGATTGATAAGGATCCCGCAGTTCCAGGCCAGCAGCATTCCCGGTTGGCCGCCGATATCAATCGGATCCTGTGCATCGGGAGTGGCCGGGCAGGTGTCGCCATGGTCTTCCACGGTCGCCTTAACGGTCCCCTTCACATACGCTGCCAGGTCCTTTGCCGTCGGCGCGTCAAATGCCCAAGAACTGGCGGCGGCGGGGCCAATGAACTGATCTGCCACGGCGTCATCGCTTCCCGGCGATCCCTTGCCATCCCACAGCGCGGAGGCTTGGACGGAGGTCCAGCCCCCCGGCAGGGTCAGTGAGTACCCGTAAGTTTCTGAGGTGAACGTCGTCGGTTCGGTGGACGGCGAGATCGACGGTGACTCGCTCGGTGACGTATTAGCGGACGGGGTTACTGACCCGCTCGGCGACCCAGTCGAGCAGGCCACGAGAGCGACAACGCCGAGGATGGGCGCCGCGCGTCGTACTATGGCCATCTCGACCTACGGCGGCTCCGGCTGACGCATTAGCGTAGGGAGCTACCCGGGCGCTCGCAAGAGGGGCGGCGGGCGCGAACTCGTCCTTTCGGCAGAGGCGCGCCCGCGTCTGCCGCGGGGCTACGCTCGCGACGTGAGAGCCGACGAGCGCGATGTCCTTGAGCGTGCGATCCGCCGTCACCGAGCAGGCGGCAGACGCCGACGCAATCGTCGACGAGGCGATGGCCGCGGGACTCGACGGGTCGGATCCCGTCACCGTGCACGTCAACCAGCTGCGCGCCGAGCTCCTGTCCGTCAAAGCAGACCTTGAGCGCGAGCTCGAACGCGTCGTCCTCGACTGCGTAGTCTGCGGCCGGATGGTTCACTACGTCGGCGGCCTTGGCGGCCGCGCCGACCACTGGGCGCACGCAGAGCCAACACGGCACGCCACGCGGAAGTTCTCGCGTTAGCAGACGGTCATTCCGGCGGAAGGCGTCGAGGCGTGCAAAGTGCCCGGGCGAATTGCACGGCTTGGCAGGAGCGTGCTCATCCTACGCGGTGAGCGCCTCCTGGAGCTCGATCACGAGGAAGAACACGATCACGATCTCGCTCACGACCCACGAGTTCGCGTTCATCGAATTCCGGAGCGTCGGAAGCGCCGTTTGCGCACAAGCGCCGAGCGCTAACAGCACCAGTAGCGGGAGGCCGATCAGCAGGGCCGTCAGGAGGAAGAACGGAATCGCGTTCGCGAGTGACTCGTCGTGCGCTGACAGATACCCGCCGACCGTCAGCATCGTCAGGACGTCCGTAGGCATCGAGATGAACGAGGCCGAGCGTAAACGCGAACCGTGGCGACACCGTCTGCAACTTGCTCATCCACGACGGCGGCTCGCTCTCGGCCCGACGCAAATACACCCGAAGGCCGAGGACGGCGAGCAACGCCACGAAAATCCAGTCGACAACGACGTGGCCACCCGATGTCGAGGCTCTCAGGCCGATCGCCTCGGCAACGAAGAAGCAAATCGTCGTCCCGACGATCGTTGAGATGATCGCACCGGAGACGTAAGCCACGGAGTTCACGCGGGCCCTTTCGCTCGTCGCGAACATGACGGCGCTGATGATCTGTGGCCCCGCGATCATCACGACGGCCAGCGGTGCGGTCTTGAGGAAGGTCACCCCGCTGGCTGCTCTACGCGCGCCATTCTCCGTGTTCTCCCTCGCGCAGCATCCCGACTAGCAGCGCTCGCGCCGCCCGATTCTCCTCGCACTCGATCAGGAGGTCGGCGAACGCCCGCGTCTTCGGGTTCGCCCAGTAGTCACCGATCGTCGCTGCCCTCTCGAAATCGGGCTGCAGGAGGACGTGGAGCAACTCCGCACGACCCGCCGGCGGGAGCCGATCGAGATCGCGACGGATCTTCCGCTCGAGTCCGATGAGGGTACGCGTCACGGACGGAGGCTATCCCAGGACCGACTCGAGGATAGGCGACGGGCCGAGGAGAGAGTCGACCCGGCCCGTACACCGACGGCAGTCCGTCCGACGATGCCCTTCAGCGCTGGCAGATGGACCCCTCGGCAGCGTGGTGCCGCCGCGGCGCTCGCGGGATGCCAGAACCCGAGAACGCTTCCTCACCCGACGCGCTCCGCGGCGAAGTGCGGACCCTGCCGAGCCGTCCCCGCTCGTCCACGAGAGCCGGGCGTGATCCATGCGGCCGCCTTCATTGCGTAGTCCCTCGACTCAGAATGCCGAGCACGTCGGACTGACCGAAGCTCAGCCTGCAACCACTCGGCAGCACCTTGCCGACCTGCGGTTTCGGAGCGCGCTGACGGTGTTGGCGGCGATGCGCTCGAGCGCGTCGGCGGGGTCGGTGATGACGTGGATGCGTTTACGCTGTCGTGGTGGGCGCCGACGACCGCCTTCCGGTGATGCCGTTCGGCTCGGGCGCTGAATGGGAGGACTGGCTCGAGGACCATCACGGCGTATCGGCCGGGGTATGGATCAAGATGGCCAAGAAGGGCTCGGGCATCGAGACCGTCCGTCACGCCGAGGCGGTTGAGATCGCGCTCTGCTTTGGCTGGATCGACAGCCGCCGTGAGGCGCTCGACGAGCGGTACTTCCTCCAGCGTTATACGCCGCGGCGGCCGCGTGGGAGGTGGTCGCAGATCAATCGGAAGAAGGCGGAGGAGCTGATCGCCGAAGGGAAGATGCGTCCGGCTGGGCGCGCCGAGATCGAGCGGGCGAAGGCGGATGGCCGGTGGGACGCCGCGTACGCCGGCCAGCGCAGCGCCTCGGTCCCGGACGATCTCCAGCGAGAGCTCGACACGCGGCCGGCGGCGAAGGCGTTCTTCGCCGGGCTCAGCAGCCAGAACCGTTACGCGATCCTCTACCGACTCCAGGACGCCAAGAAGCCAGAGACGCGCGCCCGGCGGCTGGCGAAATTCGTCGCAATGCTCGAGGCGGGCGAGACGATCTCCCCCTAGCCCCGTTTTCGCGCTTGGTCAGGGTTTGGTGTCTAGTTCTGGCCAGGGCGGGTGATGTTGAGGAGGCAGAGCTGGTCGCCCCGATGGGGACGAGATCCTGTTTGCAGGCGCCCACGGTCACTGTACGTCGTACGTCCCGATGGCGCCGGGGTGAGGGCGATCCCACTCGACACGAGGGGAGGATTCGCGTACGCGTTCAGCCCCGGTTGGTCGCCAGATGGAACGCGGATGGTCTTCTCTACGCGGACGCGATCGTTGACGAGGCGATGGGGGCGGACTCGACGGGTCGGATCCGATCACTGTGCACGTAAAGCAGCTCCGGGCGGAGTTGTTGTCGGTGAAGGGCGATCTCGAACGGGAACTCGAGCGAGTCGTGCTCGACTGCACTGTCTGCGGAAGGACCGTGCAATACGTCGGTGGGCTGGGGGTCCGATCCGGTCACTGGCGCACGCCGAATCGGCGCCACGCGAAAACACCGAAGCTCAAGCGAGATGCGCGGTCAACGTCGTTAAAGGCGCACTGTAACGAAGCACTCTCCAACGCAGGCAGGGAACCGATCGTTTGGTGCCTGTCGAAGTAGGACGGTTCTTCATCTGACTCCTGACCCAAACCGGCTCTTCACAGTTGAGGGTGTAATCGCTGGCTGGATGTGGCTGGCGCGTCGGTCCCGGGGCAGCGATGCGCAAACGCAGCCGGAGGCCCGATCTTGTGTCACCGTTCGCAGGTGGGCGTCTTCGCGTACCCGCTCAGATCGGTCAACGGCGCACCCGATAGCGCAGGTGAAGCACCCGGTTGCCCTGAATCACCACGTCAGGATCCTCCAACAGGTG
>JBKOWM010000094.1:0-14363 GCA_046724395.1 Actinomycetota bacterium | reverse complement strand
CGGTGAAGAGGCTGAACGCCTGTGCAGGTGCGAGCGGCACGCGGACCTCGAGGCGGGCCGTGCCCGCGTCCGGCTCGGCGCGGGCGCCGTCAGGCATCGGGGTTCGCCGGCTCGCCGGACTCGCGCATGCGCTCGGCCGCCTTCGCGTATCGGGTGAGCGCGGCCGACCAGAACGACTGCACGTACTCGCGGAGCGTCGTCATGCCGTCGGGATCGATGTCGTACAGCCGTCGGTTCCCAACCGCCCGATCGCTCACGAGACGTGCGTCCTTGAGCACCTTCAGGTGCTGCGAGATCGCCGGACGGCCGACCGGCATCCCGTGCGCGATGTCCACGACCGCCTTGGGACCCGATCGAAGCCGGTCGAGAATCGCGCGCCGCGTTGCGTCACCGAGCGCGTCGAGGACCGCGTCGAAAGGTGCGTCTTGACGAACGGTGCGTCCTGACGTACGGTGCATCGCAACTGACGATAGCACCGCCGGTCGGCCGGCGAAAGGAGGGAGCACGGTGGGTGCACCCGTGAAGTGGTTCGAGATCACGACGAGCGGCGCCGAGGAGGTCGGTGCGTTCTACGTGGAGGTCTTTGGGTGGAAGCTCCAGCCGCTCGAGGGCGGGTACGCGCTCGTCGAGACGGGTGGCGACGGCGGGATCTCGGGCGGGATCGGCGGCGCCGAGGGTGGGAACCAGGTGACGTTCTACCTGGAGGTCGACGACCCGCAGGCGTACCTGGATCGGGTCGAGCAGGCGGGCGGGAAGACCATCGTCCCCGTTACTGAACTCCCGATGGTGACGTTCGCGCAGTTCGCCGACCCGCAGGGCAACGTGGTCGGCCTGATGAAGGGCTAGCGAACGGGGCCTCACCCAGGGAACGAGGAGACGGCGTCGATGCGATACACGGGCGAGGCCGACCTTCCGCAGATCAGCAAGGAGGAGTTCGCCGCCGTCCGCGGCTCGCTGCGCCCGTACACCGTCGTCGTCTTGCTACATGGCCCGCGCTTCGAGCAGCCGGACGCGGGCTTCACGTCCGAGGTTGCCAGGATCATCCTGGCCCACGGCAGACGGAACGCCTCGCTGCGCCGGGCGGGCCTGATGCCGATCGTGTGTCCCATCGCGGACGGCTCCTCGGTCGCGGGCGTCTCGATCTTCGTTACCGACTGTGCGGAGGCCGACCGGATCATGTCGAACGACCCGGGAGTCGTTGCCGGCGTGTTCACATACGAACTCCATGACGCGCGTAGCATCCCCGGCAGCACGCTGCCAGACGCGGAAGTGCCTGGTTGAGCGACGAACGCACCTATCCAGCCTGTTTCATCAACGTGATGTCCATCCACGGCCGCCACGCCGAACCCTCGTCGAGCAATTCCCAGTGACCATTGATCGCGTCGGCGTCGGAACTGAACGTGCCGGAGAACCGAGTGGTCTCGCTGCGCATTTCCCACACGAGAGCTTCACCCTCCTCCTCGAGCGTCGCCTCGTACGTTGCCGGGCCATCGCTCCCGAAGTACTGCGTGAGATACGCTCCGCGCTTCGGGTCGTAGCCGATGATCTCTGCCCCCTCGACCCTCTGATCGCCCATGTACGCGTCGACGGTGTGAAGGAGCGCGAACCGACCCGGCAGCCACGCGTACGTGTCCGTTGCGTCGATCCTTGCGGGCGGGCTCCCTCGAGTCTCCCGGGTCACTCCTTCTGTCTTCCAACGGCCGACGAGCACGGCGAGACGCTCGTGCTCCACACCCGCTGCCATGGTCATCATTCCAACCCCTCGACATCGGCGTCCCGCCTCGGCGCGACGGTCGATCGGACGTGGCCGTTCTCTGGCGCGAGGCACTCGTTGCATCCTGTTCGACGCCGCCAGAGGCGCCTACCGGAATCGGACAGGACACGACGACGACTGCACGTCACGCCGCCAAAACGGCGTGAGCCCGGAGGGAAGCCGCGTTCGAACGTCGCATCATCGAAGCTCCATCTCGGCGATGCGGTGCTCCAGATGAGCCTCGCGAAGTTGCGCGTGAACTTCGCGTAGCCGAGATGCCCGCGCTCGGTCGCGAAGTAGTACTGGTACACGACAGCTCCGCCGGCGGCGGAAGCGGGTTCCTGTTGACCTGTTGGCTCCCGATCAGGTGCCCGCTGACCGACACCATTGCCTTCGCGCGTTGGGGCCAGAGCGCCGCCACGACGTTCGCCGTCCCCGCCCCCCAGTCGAAGCCGGTGACGATCGCGTCCGGGCCGCCGTGCCGAGCCGTTGAAGGACGACGCATTGGACCGTTCCCGCGGCACCGCCGCCCGTGGAAATCGCCCCTCTAGGGCAGGCGCGCTTTCACCGTTCCTTCACGCAGGATTGGCAAGAGTGGCCTATTGCGAACGAGAAGGAGCTCGCGATGATGAGCATGCGATCACGGGCGTGGGCGGCCAGACGAACACTCATCAGCATGAGTGCCCTCCTAGTTGCGGCGACGGCCTGCTCGTCGAGCGCGGCTTCCGGAGCCACCGACGGTCCGACTCGGTGCACCTCGGATTCCCGCTCGATCCGCATCCCGCAGCCGACCAACGGGCAGATGGCGGCGGCCAGGCTGGACGACCTTTCGACGGCGGCGGACAGCACACGCGTCGACCTGGTGGCGCCGCCGTTTTCGAACCCGACCAACGTCACCAACCCGCTCTTCCCGATCTCCGAGCTGCATTCGGCCGTCCTCGACGGCCGGGTCGACGCGAAGCCGTTCCACACCGAGACGACGCTGTTGCCGAACACGCGGATCATCGAGTGGACGCCCGGGCAGTGCGTCGAGACGCTCGTCTCGCAGTACACGGCCTTTCTGAACGGCCGCATCCAGGAGGTCGCCCTCGACTACTACGCGCAGGCCGACGACGGCTCGGTCTGGTACTTCGGCGAGGACGTCTCGGACTACGACCGGCGAGGCGTCATCGCGTTCACGACCGACAGCTGGCTCGCGGGACGCGACGGTCCACCGGCGATGATCATGCCCGGCAACCCCCGCGTCGGGCAGGCGTTTCGGACGGAGAACATCCCCGGCAAGGTGTTCGAGGAGGTCACCGTCAAGACGACCGGCGCGACCGTATCAGCGCCCTACGGCCCCATCGACGGCGCGATGGTTGGTCAGGAGCTGCACGACGACGGGATGAAAAGCGACAAGGTGTTCGCACCCGGGTACGGCGAGTTCCTCACGCGCGACACCGACGGCGTCGAGGCGATGGCCGTGGCGGTTCCGACGGACGGCGTGGAGGGTCCCGTCCCCGACGATCTTCGGGCGATCGAGTCCGGCGCGATCGACGTCCTGCACTCGGTCGCGTCCGGAAGCTGGCCCGCGGCCTCCGACGAGGTCTCGCGACTTCGGGCCAACTGGGACCGGTACGGGGATGCCGACACCGCGCCCCTCCGGCTGAGGGGGCCAATGGATGGGGCGCTGTTCCTGCTCTCCAACGCCGTCGACGCGCGTGCGAGGACCGCCTCGGCGCAGGCGAGCATCGACATCGGCCAGGCCGCGCTGGACCTCGAGCTGCCGTTCCGGCCGCCGGTCGAGATCGACATCGGTCGCTTCGAGATGTGGCTCCGCCAGCTTGTGCTTGACGCGCGCCCCGGCGACGGTGGCGCGGCGAGCGGCGACATCGCGGCGCTCGAGGTGACGCGCGACCGCTTCTCGAAGGAGATCGATCCGGTGGCGCTCACGTCGCTCAACCGCGACCTCCTCACGATGCGCGAGGACCAGGTCGACGGGAACCTTCGAGCCGTCGTCCGTGTCGCGAGGAATCTTCTCGAAAGAGTGGCCGCCCTGTAGACGGCGTGAGCCTCCGGGCCGTCTCGAGACGGCGTTCCGTCGAGTGGCGCCCGCACTGATCGACCTCGAGCAGGAATCGGGACGCGAGGGCGGTTGTCCTCGGGATGCTGCGCGAGCGCGAGCGGTACCGCCCCTAGGAGGGGGTCGTAGTCGGACTTCGACGCAAACGTTGGTCTGGTCCGCGGTGTGCGGCCACGTCGGCTGGACCGCTCGGCGGGCATGCGGCGTCGCCCAGGCAATGCGGCCGTCGGGCGACGTCCGAGCTCTGACCGCCCGGGCGCGTCTCCGGGAGCGTGCTTGGCGCAACCTCCTTCCGACGGCCGCAGCCGCCACTCGATTGAAGGAGGGAGGGATTCACACCGGCCCGGCAGCGGTCTCCCTCTATGTGCCATGCCTTGCCGCGCGTCGCTCGGTACAAGGACCGAGAGCCAACCGGTACCGCCGCCGTAAGCCTCGCCCCTGACGTTTGTCAAAAGGAGGCCGGGGGACCGGCCGGACGCCGGACGCGCCACGCTCGCGCGGCCGATCGGCGGCGAGCTCGCTCCGGACATGTGTGATGCTGTCGTACAGGATGCCTAACGGAAACCTAACGAGAGCCCCGCGAGAATCCGGCCGAAACGACGTTCGTGTGATTCTCGCCCCACGTCTGACGTGCGTAGATGCCATCGGTTGCAACGCGACGGGAGACGTCGCTGCTGCTCAGAAGATGTAGTACCAATTCACGAACAGGACCAAGAGGAGCGCGAGGCCGCCGGCCGCCGCCGCGGCGACCGCTGACCTGGAGATCCGCCCTGCCCGAGCGAGCTCGGACAGCCCCCAGAAGGCGGGGAACAGCGGAAGAACGAACCTCGGCATGGACATTAGCGGCCGAGGCTCGAAGACATAGAAGAGGGGAATGAGGAGCCCGGTCCACGTGTAGACCGCGTAGCCGGGACGGTAGCGAATGGCGGCGTACATCGACGCCGCCAGGATCGGAACGACAATCAGCCAGTCGATCGCCCAGTAGCCGCCGTTCGGGCCGCCCGCGAGCTCGATCATGTCCCGCGTGGCGTGGTACAGCGTCATCCACGGCCAGGAAAATTCCCGCTGCCAGTTCACTTGCTGGTGTACGGGAGCGAGGGCGTCCCCCGTTCTCGCGTACCAGTACGCCAGGTAGAGGCCGAGGCCGACGGCGGGTCCGGCGGACGCCACGAGGCCGCCGAGCGCGGAGCCGCGTCCCTCGCGCCATTGCTGGAGCGCTTCGATGGCGAGCGCCGGCGCTAGCACGATCCCGATGTTCCGCGTGAGCGCCGCGAGCGTGGCGGCGACGCCGGCGACGAACCACGCGCGACGGCGTGCCGAGCGAAACGCGACGACGGCGAGCAGGAGGAACACCGGTTCGCTGTACGGCGCGTAGAAGAAGAGTGCTGACGGAAAGACGGCGATCAACAGGACCGACGTTCGTGCGGTCTCGGCGGAACGTTCCTCCGCCGTCAAGAGGTAGAGGACGCAAAGGGCGGCGGCGAAAGCTGCGTTGGACACGAGCATGCCCGCGGCGAAGGGACGGCCGCCGAGCGCGAACGACGCGACTCGAACCAGCATCGGAAAGAGCGGGAAGAAGACCGAGCTTCCATCGGTCGCTCGGTACCCCGATGACGCGATCCTTAGGAACCAAAGCGCATCGAAGCGCTCCCAAGCCGTGAACAGGTTGTGCCACCCGCCGTCCGCGAGTGGTGGAGCCGGCCACCCCGGGACCGAGACTGGCTCGAGGCCGCCGACGGCACCGACGGCGACGAGGCCGGCGACGAACAGCGCCACGCGCGTCACCACGAACACGGTCAGCGAGTACCGAATGGCCTCGCGCGTTGAGGTCGTCACGCGAGCGTAGCGGCCGGAACGGTCGTCGCCGGCGCTGCCTCGATCGATGTTCGAGCGCGTGTCCACTCGACCACGCACCAAACGAGCACGAGCGCTCGGACAACAACGGCGATCTCGAACGCGCCGATCGGCAGGCCTCCGGATCCCGAGTAGCGGCCGAACCACGAAAACCGCGTCACGAATACGGCCGCATCCGCGGCCTCGAACGCGATGAACGCGCGCAGGCCGGGGAGCGCCAGTGCGAACCAGGGAAGCAGCCAGAGGCCGTACTGCGGCGAGTACACCTTGTTCGTAAGCAGGAAGACGACGAGGAGCGGAAAGCCGAAGGTCCATCGGGGGAACTCTGGCTCGATCCGCCGCCTCGCGAACCAGAGCAGGACCGACACGAATACGAACAGTGCAGCCGAGCCAGCGTTGATCGGCTTCGTCGCGCCGAAGTACAGGTCGCCCGTGAGTCGATGGTGCACGATGAACCAGAGGCTGTCCCAGTCTGCGGGCCGCCCGGCGTTGAAGCGGAAGAACTCGAACCAGCCTGTCGGGGCCGCGATCGCGAACGGCAGGTTCACGGCGAGCCACGCGCCGGTGGCGGCCCACGCCAGGTGAATGCCGGCGTCCGGTTGGCGCTCGCGGAACCTTCCGAGCACGAACGGCACAACGAAGAAGGCCGGATAGATCTTTGCGGCGGCCCCCAGGCCGAGCAGTATGCCCGACCACACGTCGCGCCTGTTCAGGTACGCGAGCGTCGCCGCGGTCGCGAGCGCCACCGCCAGCAGGTCCCAGTTCACGAACCCGTACAAAAGGAGGGTCGGCGCGAGCGCGAACATCAACGCTCGCGCGCCGACCGTGAGGTACAGGCATACGGCGACGATCGCTGCGCAAGCCGAGAGCAGGATGACGTTCGCCCAGAAGAACCCAGGCAAGGTGTTCGACGCCCAAGCGGCCAGGCGCATCGCGTACATCGACAGCACCGGGTACTCGTCGCACTGACCGCCAGCGGGCGCGCAATCGTCGAGGTACGGCAGTCGTCCGCCGGTGAGCTGCTCGGTGCCGAGCAGCGGAACGACATCGGAGTAGCACAGCCATGCGTATTGGCGCCCGTCTTCCCAGTCACCGCTCGCGCACGGCGCCTTCAGCGCCCCGCCGAGGGCGAGCGTCGCGCCTAGGCATCCGAGGACGACACCGAGCCCGACGGGCTTTCCTGCGCGGGGCACCGAGGGATTATGCCCAGGGAACCACGATCATCACGAGGGCGTCCGCAAGGAGCTCCGTGTCGGTGGGACCGGCTACCTCCTCGTCGCCGGCCGGTCGCTATGTCGCGTATCGGTGAACACGGCGGACTTGCGCTCGTCGGGAATCCTCTGGCCAAGGTCGCCGATCTCGATGCGAATGCCGTCGTTCTCGGCGGCGACACGGACCGAGGGGGCCTGTCCGACGACGAGTACTTCGAGGCGTTGTCAAAGAGGTTGTCAGCGCTCTGCCAGACGGGTGCGGTCGGCCGATGCCGGTGAGCTTCAACCGGCGGGCCTCCGTGTCCATGCGCGAGAAGAGCCCGCGGCGCTCGTCGTCGACAGCGGCCGTGCCGACAACCAGGCTGACGAGCAGCGGAACCACGCCCGGAAGTCTGGGTCAGACGAAACGCGACCGAGTAGCGCGCCGAGCGAGCGCTCAGTGGTAGGTGTGCTCGGCGTCCGGGAACGCGCCCGACTCGACGTCGCGTGCGAACGCCCGGGCGGCGCCGGCGATCTGCTCACGGAGATCTGCGTAGCGCTTCGCGAGCTTCGGCACGTGATCGTTCAGTCCGAGAAGGTCGTTCACGACGAGCACCTGCGCATCACAGCGATTGCCCGCCCCGATGCCGATGGTGGGGATCTCGAGCTGGCCCGTGACGTCGGCACCAAGGTCGCCGGGCATCGCCTCGAGGACGATCGCGAATGCGCCCGCCTTCTCGAGGCCGTGTGCCTGCTCGAGAACCTTGGCGGCAGCCTCCCCGCGGCCCTGGACCCGGTATCCGCCGAGCCCGTAAACGGACTGCGGGGTGAGCCCGACGTGGGCCATCACGGGAATGCCGACATCGGCGAGCCGTCGGACGAGCTCGTATTGCGATCCCTCGATCTTGACCGCGTGCGCGCCGGCCTCCTTCACGAATCGGCCCGCGTTGCGAACGGCGTCGTCCATCGAGGCCTGAAAGCTCATGAACGGCATGTCACCGACGACCATTGCGTTCGTGACGCCGCGCGAGACGGCGCGCGTGTGGTGCAACATCTCGTCCATTGTGACCGGCAGCTCGTTCGCGTAGCCGAGAACATTTCTGCCGACCGAGTCGCCCACGAGAAGTACGGGGATTCCGGCGGTGTCGAGGATCTGGGCGGTGGGGAAGTCGTACGCGGTGAGCATCGCCCACCGCTTGCGCTGTTCCTTCCAGGCTCGCAGGTCGTGGATCGTGACGGTCATCGCTCGCGCCTCCTCCCGAGTGCACGGCCTCGTGCGCAGTGTACCGAGGTCTTGATTCTGCCCGGGCACGATGTCGTACCCGGCTGCTAGCGTCCGCTCGGTGCACGAGCCGGTAAGATCTGGGAGCTGACCACTCCTGCTCCCCCTGGGGGCCGTCCAGACCAGAGGAGGTGGACAACTGAGGCAGTACGAAATCATGCTCATCGTCCCCCCGGAGGCCGACGAGTCGATCGTTTCGGGGGTGCTCGACCGCCTCTCTGGTGTCGTGTCCGAGGGCGGGGGCGAGGTGGGCTCCGTCGATCGCTGGGGTCGACGCCGGTTCGCGTACGAGATCGACCGTCTGACCGAGGGCTACTACCTCGTCGCGGAGTTCCGCGCCGACCCGGCCGTCATCGCAGCGCTCGACCGCTCGCTTCACCTCGCGGACGACGTCGTGCGGTTCAAGGTCGTCGTCCGCGGCGAGGCAACCAGCTCGGCTCCGGCCGCGGCGCGGGCGGCGACCGGATAGCGCTTCCCCCTCCCCGGCCGGCCATCCGTCGGGGAAGTCGAACAGATCGGGAAGGGGATGGAGATGGCGAGTGAGAACCAGATCATCGTCGTCGGCAACCTGACGGACGACCCGGAGCTGCGATACACGCCGAACGGCGCCGCCGTGGTGAAGTTTCGCGTCGCCGTGAACCGTCGGTTTAAGGACGAGGCCGGCAACTGGAAGGACGGCGACACGTCCTACTTCACGGTGAATGCGTGGCGCAGCCTGGCCGAGAATGTGGCCGAGTCGCTGACCCGCGGCACGCGCGTGGTCGTCGCGGGCCGCCTCCAGATGCGATCGTGGGAGACCCAGGACGGCGACAAGCGAACCGTCGTCGAGATCGAGGCTGACGAGATCGGTCCGAGCCTGCGGTGGGCAACCGCCAAGGTCGAGCGTCAGGGGCGCTCGGGAGGCGGCGACTGGGCCGCTCCCGCCACCGTCGGTGCGGGCTCGAGTCGTGAGGAGGAGACACCACTGGATGCCGGGTAAACCGCGAACCAAGACCAGAAAGAAGGAGAAGGACGATAAGGCCTGGCAGAAGAAGCAGAAGCGCAAGGTCTGCATCTTCTGCAAGGATCGGATCGACTACGTCGATTACAAGGACGTCCCCACGCTGCGCAAGTTCGTCTCCGAGCGCGGCAAGATCCGCGCCAGGCGGGTGACGGGTAACTGCGCTCAGCATCAGCGCGACGTCGCATCGGCGGTGAAGAACGCTCGCGAGATGGCGTTGTTACCGTACTCGACCCGATGAAGATCATCCTGCAGCAGACGGTCGACAAGCTCGGTCAGCCGGGCGACATCGTCGAGGTCGCCGACGGTTACGCACGCAACTACCTGGTGCCGCGCGGCCTCGCCGTCAAGGCGACGCGCGGAGGGATGCGGCAGATCGAGAGCCTGAGGCGCGCACATGGTGTGCGCGTCTCGGCGGCGAAGGCCGAGGCCGAGGGCGTCGCGTCGAGGCTCGCCGGCACGCCGATCACGGTTCGCGGACGGGTCGGCGAGGAGGGCAAGCTGTTCGGCAGCGTGACGTCGGCCGAGATCGTCGCCGAGATCGAACGCCAGACCGGCGTCGTCGTCGACCGGCGGGACGTGCACCTGGAAGAGCCGATCCGATCCGTCGGCTCACACGAGGTCGGGGTTCACTTGTTTCAGGACGTGGATCCCGTCGTCACGGTGCAGGTCGAGTCGGCCGAATAGACGCCGTCGCCCAACGCGGCGCGGCCACCCCGCCCGCCGGACTTGAAATGTCACACGCGTAATTCACACTGTTCCCCACGCTCGTCCACACGTTTCGACGCTGGTGGGAGGCGGTGTGACAAGGAATTTTCGGGCGCCGGAAGCCAAACGGGTTTGCACAGCCGTTATCCCAATGACCTGGCGACGGGCCGCGTCTAGCCTTCTGATGCTTGCCGGTACGGGGGGGCTTCGTGGCGCGAACAGCTGACGACGTTCGTCGTCTGCGACCCGAGCGGATTCCACCGCAGAACCTCGAGGCGGAGGAGTCCGTCCTCGGCGGGATGCTGTTGTCGAGTGAGGCGATCGCCGACGTCGTCGAGGTCGTCAAGCCGGATGACTTCTACCGGTCGGCCAACGCCAAGATCTTCGAGACGCTTCGCTCGTTGTACGCGCGCGGCGATCCGGTCGACGCCATCACCGCCGTCGAGGAGCTTCGGCGGCGGGGGATTCTCGACGAGGTCGGCGGTCATCTGTACATCCACGAGCTCGTCGAGCAGGTCCCGACGCCTGGCGCGGCCGGCAACTACGCAAAGATCGTCGCCCAGCATGCGTTGCTTCGGCGGTTGATCTCCGCGGCGGCCGACATCATCGACCTCGCCTACGCCTCACCTGAGGACCCGGAGCAGGTCGCCGACGCGGCCGAGCAACGGATCTACGACGTGGCTCGCCACGACGACAAGGAGCAGGTCGCCTCGCTGAGGGACCTCGTCGACCAGGCGATGACGGATCTGGAGCGGATCCAGAATCGCGAGTCGGCGTTCGCCGGCGTCCCGACGGGCTTCCGTGATCTCGACGCCCTGATGTCGGGCATGCAGGCCGGCAACCTCATCGTCGTAGCCGCCCGTCCGGGCGTGGGCAAGTCCTCCTTCGTGACGAATCTCGCTCGCAACGTCGCGGTCGAGCACCGCGCTCCCGTCGCGATGTTTTCGCTCGAGATGTCGCGATGGGAGATCGGGATGCGGCTGCTGTGCGCCGAGGCGCGCGTGCCGTGGGACAGCATCCGGAACAAGCGCGTCGGCGCTGACGACTGGTCGCGGATCGTGCAGGCCGCCGAGATGCTCCACGACGCGCCCCTTTCCATCGTTGACTCCGGCAACGTCACGATCGTCGATATCCGCGCGAAGGCTCGCCGTCTCTCGGCGCGCCGGCAAGGACTCGGTCTGATCATCGTCGACTACCTTCAGCTGATGTCTCACCATCGCCGCGTGGACAACCGTCAGCAGGAGATCGCCGAGATCAGCCGAAGCCTCAAGCTGCTCGCCAAGGAGCTCGAGATTCCGGTGATCGCCGTGTCGCAGCTGAACCGCGACCCCGAGCGGCGACAGGACAAACGTCCACAGCTATCGGACCTCAGAGAGTCCGGCGCCATCGAGCAGGACGCGGACGTGGTGATGTTCATCCACCGCGACGATTCGGATCCCGCGAAGAAGGGTCTCGCCGATCTCATCGTCGCCAAACACCGCAACGGGCCGACCGATAGCCTCCCGTTGACGTTCCTGCCACACCTCACGCAATTCAAGGACTACCATCCGGGCGGTTAGAGTCGTCGGCTACGCTGCCGCGCCGTGGCCGACCGACGCACCCTCCGAGCGATCCACCGACGGCTGGAGAAGCGGTTCGGTCCGCTCGCGCCGCCACGAAGCACCGATCCACTCGAAGAGCTGATCCTCACGGTGCTCTCTCAGCACACCAGCGACGTCAACGCCTCACGCGCGTTCGCGTCCCTTCGCAAGCGGTTTTCCACGTGGGACCGAGTCGCTCGCGCGCCGACGAGTGCCGTCGCCGACGCCATCCGGTCCGGCGGACTCGCGAACGTCAAGGCGCCGCGCATCCAGGCGATCCTGCACGAGATCCGCGATCGCGAGAGGCGCTACGACCTTTCGTTCCTGGACCACCTGTCGGACGCCGAAGCCCGAGGCTACCTGGGGTCGTTGACGGGGGTCGGGCCGAAGACCGCCGCGATCGTGCTCGCCTTTTCACTCGGGCGGAACGCGCTCCCGGTCGACACGCACGTTCATCGCGTCGCGCGACGGCTCGGCCTTGTCCCGCCGAGGGCCTCGGCCGAGAAGGCGTACGCGATCCTCGAGGATCTCGTGCCGCCGGAGCTTCGCGTCCCGATGCACGTCGGCCTGATCCGCCTCGGGCGCGAGATCTGCAAGGCGCCTCGGCCCAGGTGCGAGGTGTGTCCGCTGAACGAGCTGTGCCCGACGGGGCGCGCCAACCTCGGACTGCGGCCGACGGCGCGACGACGGGCGTCGGCGCCACCTCCACCCACCGCGGCGACCCTTGCCGAAGGTCCGGTATCCTCCCGTCATGGCTCTTCGTGACGAGACGCGCTGGCGTCTGGAGGTCCTGCAGCAGACGGGCTAGCCCGCTGCTTCCCGATCGTGCGTCTTGGGAAGCAGCGGGAACGACCGACGCGCGTTCGACCCGTTCTCGAGGCGGGTCGCGACCGCTCGAGCTCCCGCAGATCGTCGAGGAGGTCCGAGCGGTGCCGATGCCACACCGGGTTCAGATGCAGTTGATCAAGCGCCGCCTCGTCGGCAAGGACGGTTCGGCGCGCATCAAAGAGCTACGGTCGATCCTGACCGAGCTGCCGGATTACAAGAACGGCCCGTACGCCGACATCCGCAAGTGGGTCTTGACCGAGATCGACCAGACGCGCGGACGGTCGCGGGTCGTCCATCGGGATTCCATCGCCGTCCGGCGCGAGGGCGCGGCGCAGGTCGCGCTCGTCGGGCCGCCGAACGTCGGGAAGTCGTCGCTGCTGCAAGCGCTGTCGAGCATCCAGATCAAGACCGGCGACTACGCGTTCACGACGCTTCGGCCCGTGCCCGCCCTCACGCTGATCAAGGGGATTCTCGTTCAGCTCATCGAGATCCCTGGGCTAATCGGTGGGGCGGCCGAGGACCGCGGGGGCGGGCGAGCGCTACTCGGCGTACTGCGTGGCGCGGACGCCCTCGTCTACTGCCACGACGCGGCTGCTCCGATCGAGGTGCTGCTGGATGTGCGGGCGGAGGTCGCGCGCGCGGGCATCGAGCTGCCCTCGATCCTCGCCGCGACGAAGGCGGACGAGGCCGCCGACGGCGCGATCGATCGGCTGCGTGCGGCCGTCCCCGGGACCGACGTCCTTCCCGTTTCCGTGTTGGACGACGCCAGCCTCGAAGCGTTCCGCGATGCGGTGTGGGGACTCACGGGCCTGATCCGCGTATTCACGCGCAAGCCCAGATCGGATGAGACCGATCCCATGGCCGTGCGTCCGGGCGCAAGCGTCGCCGATGTGGCAGCTCAGCTCCACAACGACCTCGCCACCGAGTGCCGCGGCGGGCGAGTTTGGGGCCCGTCCGCGAAGTTCCCGGGGCAGCTCGTCGGTCGAGATCACGTCCTCGATGAGGACGACGTCGTCGAGATCATCGTCTGAGTCGATCGCCGTCACCCTGGTCAACGTCCATCCGCAGCGCCCGCGTACGCGATTCATCAACGACCGGAATACGGGTAGGCTTCGACCTCACGCCCGTCGCGGCGACCGCGGAGGAGGGGAAAATGACGCGGCGCGTGGTGATGGCCTTCGCGGGGGTCGCCCTCCTGTTCGTCGGCGCGGTGCCTGCTTCCGGGGGAAGTCGCGACGGTGCTGAGGAGATATCCGTACCTCACGGATGCAATTCCCGGGTCCGTGACGGTCAATTGGGCGACGAGTGCCAGCGGGACGGGTAGCGTTCGCTATGGACCCAGTGGGACGTCGTGCTCCGAACGCGTTGCGGCGGCCACCTCCAGGGCCATCTGGGTGGGACCCACGAAGGAGTACCAGTCCCGCGCGACGCTCACGGGCCTAACGCCCGGCGAGTCTTACTGCTACCGGCCGCAGCGGCTCGACGCGCAGATCGCCGCGTCAAGCGTCGACTTCGCGTTGGGAGCGGGCGGTGTCGCGCCGAGTGGGCCCCAAGCCGACTACGGCGATCTGAGGTCCAACAGCGGCGGCGTCTTCGGGCCGAGTTACTGGACCGTCGCCGGGTCGGCGATCCCGGTGTTCCCGGCCGTTGGCAACAAGGGGGCGTTCTTTCCCTTCGTGACGAACTGGGCACAGCCGCGCGCGGTCGCCACGTCGAACGGGACGAACGTCGTCGAAACGTACTGCTGTTTGAACGGAACGCGGTCGCAGAACCTCGCCTCGACGTGGTACGCCTTCGACTACGGTCGTGCCCGGTTCTACGTCCTCGATGCCGCGTAGCCCAACGGAAACCTCGGGGCCAGGACGATCTACTCCAACGATTATGCCTACCGCTGGCAGCCGTCGTGCGAGAGATGACCTGGCTCCGGAACGACCTCGCCGCGCACCCGAGCTGTCTGAAGTTTGCGGTCTTCAACTTCCCCTGTATTCGGATGCGAAGGGACACGGATCGGACCCCTTCCTCAATGCGACCCAGGGTCCGGAGTCCATCGAGAACGTCCTGGCGAAGGCGGAGACGAAGTTCGTCTTCAACGGCCACGCCAACATC
>JBKOWM010000036.1:0-18868 GCA_046724395.1 Actinomycetota bacterium | reverse complement strand
TCGTGTTCACGAGGTTGACGGTCCAGTTCTCGCCCGCGCAGACGCTCTTGCCGCCTCCGGGATGCTCGTTGTACGGCTCGGGCGGGATGCTCCACGACACCGCCGGCAGCCGTTCGCGTCGAACGTCCTTGAGGAAGCGATCCGGCTCGTGGACGTGGAGCGCGGGATCGCGCGGATGGACTCGGGATGGTCCGACCTCGCGTCGTTCTGGCAGCGGATCCGGCTGTGCTTCGACATCCCGGTGCTGCCGGATCAACTCGAAGAGCGAGGGATCTCATGGGGCTATTACGCGACGTTCAACGCGTGGATGAACGCCCTGCAAATGATCCGACACGTCCGGTACGGGCCGATGTGGCGGCACGTCCACGAGCCGGATCGCTTCCTCAAGGACGTTCGACGCGAACGGCTGCCGGCGGTGTCGTGGATCATCCCGCCCGAGCCGTACAACGAGCATCCCGGAGGCGGCAAGAGCGTCTGCGCGGGCGAGAACTGGACCGTCAACCTCGTGAACACGATCATGAACAGCGATTACTGGGACACGACGGCGATCGTGCAGGTCTGGGATGACTACGGTGGTTTCTACGACCCTGTGGCGCCGCCGCGCTACGACATCATGGGGCTCGGGCCAAGGACGCCGGCGCTCATCATCTCGCCGTATGCGCGCTCCGGAGACAATCGCCTGGGTGGAGCGGTCGACCACACGACGTACGAGTTCTCCTCCGTCCTCGCGTTTGTCGAGGAGATCTTCGACCTGGAGCCGATGACCGAGCGCGATGCCGGCGCGAGCCCGCTTGCGGGCGCATTCGACTTCGAGCACCCGAACTTCGCCAAGCTCCTACTGCCGCTGCGTCTTGACTGCCCGTACGGCACAACGTTTGGTGATCTCGGGCTCGCATCCTCGGCCGCGCTCGGCGTGCGCGCGACCGGCGACTAGCGTCTGGGCGCTCGAGAAGTGAGCGCGAAGCGCGGGCGGTAGCCCAGCGGCTTCCCCTCAACCCCCGAGCCCGCCTGCCGGCGCGACTTCGGCGCCGTCCTGATACCGCTTCGCGTCCGGGAACTGCGGCCCGTCGCAGTCCGGCGCGCGCAGCGGCAGCGGGTCGGGTCCTTGCGGCCGCCCAGAGAAGTCGAAGGCCTCGGAGAGGTTGCGTGCATCGCGGTCGCGGTGGGTGAGCTGCGACAGCCCCCAGTTGTCCTCGATGAACCGCAGCACGCTCGAAAACTCTCCCAGGGTGTGGTCGACGTACCCCTGCTTGGCGTATGGGCTGATCACGAGCAACGGCACGCGAATCCCGAAACCGAACCCGTCGACCTGAGGCGGCGGGACGTGGTCGTAGAACCCGCCGTAGTCGTCCCACGTCAGGAAGATCGCCGTATCCGCCCACATCGGGCTCCGCATGATCGCGTTCACGATCCGGGTGGTCCAGTTCTCGCCCCAGCACATGCTGTACTCGGGGTGATCCGACAGGGGGAATCGCGGCGTTACCCATGTCACAGGCGGCAGTAGTCCGTCACGGAGGTCGCGCACGAACCCGTCGACGGCGAAGATGTGATTCTGCCAGACGTCGGGGTTCTCGCGCACGTGTCGGACGGCGTCGTAGGCGGACCATAGGTACCCGTTCTGGTACTGCGTCGCCGAGTAGTACGCCCACGGGATCCCGGCTCCGGAGAGGAGGTCGCCCTCGGTCTCGAAGTCGAAGCACGGCGGGACCTTCTCGGGGACGCCCTCGCTCGAGGTCACCGTCACGTACGCCCCCTCGATCGAGTCGCAGCCCCACGCCTTGAACAGCCCGGTCGTGCGGTGGCGCTCCTCGAGGGCCGCCCGATCCTGGATCGGGTTCTCATGCGTTCCGCCCGATGTCGCCGCGATCGTGTACAGGTGGTTCGGGAACGAGGGGCCCTGCGCGCTGGCGAAAAAGTTGTCGCCAAGGACGAATCGGCTTGCCCACCGCCAGAGATTGGGGATGTCCTCCCGACGGTACTGCGTGTACGCGTATCGTTCCGCTGGCTGGCTGATCGTGGCGAAGCCATCCATCTTGCCATGATTCCACGCCTGCAGCGCGCACTCATAGCAGTGGTTGATGTCCGCGGGCAGTCGGTCGACGGCTCGGGTGAGCGGCCGCTGGCTTCCCTGATCGTTGCCGACGGTCACGCCATTCGCGCCCGGGAATCTGCCGAAGAGATGATCGAACGTCCGGTTCTCCTTGATGACGAAGACGACGTGCTTGATCGGCCATCTGGTCGAGATGCGAGTGGCGTCGACCCGCTGGGGCCGGGTGCCCATCCTCATCGGGGCGAGCGGGTCCCAGCTCGGGCCACGGTCCCGCCCGAACGCGAGTGCGACGAGCGCCCCCGTTATCAGGACGCCGAGAATCGGGAACGCGCGACGGGCGGGTCGGGGCACCGGCACGGCGCGCTACCCTATCCGGGTTCGGTCAGATGGGCTGGAGTTCGCGCTCTCGATGTCCGAACTGCCGCCAGTACTCCTGGCCCTCCTCGGGCAGCGTGTAGATCGGGTCGTAATACTCGTGCTCGCGCTCGAGCGCCTCGGGATCGTCGAACTCGATGCCCGTACGGTAGTTCTTCTTCCAGTACGAGATGCCCTTCTCGCGGTCGTATCGGCTGACCATGTGCGCCCACCGCTTTCCGACGAACGGGACGTCGACCACCATGCGGGGCGTCGCGAATCCGGGCAGGTAGCCCATCATCGCGAACTGCAACTCCTGTACCTCCCACACCGCGGTGCGCCAGTGCTCGGCGTTCGGGATCATGTCGCAGATGTAGAAGTAGTACGGCATGATCTTCGCTTGATCGAGCAGCGTGAAACACAGGTCGAGGAGCTCGGTCGGCGTGGTGTTGACCCCGCGCAGGAGGACCCCCTGGTTCCTGACGTCGCGGAAGCCCGCGTCGAGCAGGTACCGCACCGCCCTGGCGACGAGCGGTGTCAGCTGGTTCGCGTTGTTGACGTGGGTGTGGATCGCGATGTCGACGCCCCGCTGATCGGCCTTGGCCGCCATCGCCTCGTATCCGGCGCGGACGTCGTCTTGCAGGAAGTGCTGCGGAATCCCCATCAGGCCCTTCGTGGCGATCCTGATGTCGCGGATGTTGTCGATGTCGAGGAGCTTGAAGACGAAATCCTTGAGCCGCGCGATCGGTACGTTGGCCATGTCCCCACCCGAGACGACGACGTCTCGAACGGACGGCGTCCGGCGCAGGTAGTCGAGCATCGCTTCCCACCGTTCGTTCTGCTTGACCTCGAACTTGTACTTCACGATCTGGAGGGTGTCGTTGCCGACCAGGTCCATGCGCGTGCAGTGGCCGCAGTACTGCGGACACGTAGGGATGAGCTCGGCGAGCACCTTGGTGGGATACCGGTGCGTTAGCCCCTCGACGGCCCACATGTCGGACTCGTGAAGCGAGTCGCGCGAGGCCATCGGGTGGCTCGGAAACTCCTCCTCGCGCTCGCTGTAGATCGGGACCATGTAGCGGCGCACGGGATCGAATCGTAGGTCGAGCTCGTTCATAGTGTTGAGCATCTGCGGCGGGAGCAACATCGACATGGTGGCCCGTTCCTGCTGATCGCGCTCGATGTCGGCGTACAGGTCGTCGTCGACGAAGTCGCCGAGCACCCGCTTGAACTCGACGAGGTTCTTGACGGTATGGGCGCGCTGCCACTGAGCGCTCTCCCATTCCTGCGTCGTGACGTCGACGAAGCCCGGGAGCCGTCGCCAGTCGGGCTCGACGAACTCGCGGGCCGACGGATACGCGAACGGCTGTTCGGACGCGTGCGCCCGTCCGAACTCTCGCTTCGGCCGTAGGGCCTTCTTGTCAGTCTGCCGATCGCTCAAGCCCGATGCTCCTTCCGGTTCCGTCTCACGTCGCCGGTCGCTTCCGATCCGCTCGACGACGCCATATCGTTCAACCCGGCGAACGAACCGTCCGCGCGTCCGATGGTACCAGCCGTCCATACGGCGGCTGGGGGTGTATGCCGAAGGATATTCGGCGCTGTGCGATCCGGAACTTCCGCGCCATCGACCGAGGTGGTACCCTGCCGCCGAGGGTGCAGCATCGGTTCCACGGGCAACACGAGCAGTTCCCTCCCGGTCGCCGAGGCGACCGGCGGCACGCCGGGCGGTTTCCCCGACCCGCGCGGCGCCACGGAAAGGAGGGGATCGCTAGTGGCAACCGGTGTTGTGAAGTGGTTCAGCCCTGAGAAGGGCTACGGCTTCATCTCCCAGGAGGGTGGCCCGGACGTCTTCGTGCACTTCAGCGCGATCACGGGCGAGGGCTATCGTAACCTCGAGGAGGGGCAGCAGGTCGAGTTCGAGGTGACGCAGGGCCAGAAGGGCCCGCAGGCGGCGAACGTCCGCGCGGTCTAGGCCTTGCGAGGTCGAGATGCGTCCCTTGCAAGGTGAAGCCGCGTCCCTTGCGAGGTCAAGCTGCGTCAAGTAAAGGGGACCCGCCAAGGCGGGTCCCCTGTCATTTCTTCGCCAGTAGCAGGTCTAAGGCCTTCAGCGAGGACGGCCGCCGCCCCGACCTCGACCGCCGCCCGGCGCACCAGGCCCGCCGCGCCCGCGACCACCGCGCCGATCCATTCGCTGCGCCTCCGTATCCGGGCGTGGGAGTCGGTACTTGAGCGGCGTCGCTCCCGCTCGCTCGTACCGAACAGCGATGTGGTCGATGTCCTGTTTGCGATCGACCTCGCGCCAGCCGGCCGCCAGAAGGTGCCGATGGCGACCCGCCGCGGTCTTGCGCAGCTTGTCCGAGTTCGGGACCTTCAGATACAGGCGCTCGACCCGGACCTCCTTGTAGTCGGCCATGGCCGAAGGCTACCAGTCGCACAGGCTGCGTCCGGGTTGTCGCGTGCCACGGATGGGTACCACGCGTGCCATGGACGAAGCAGAGCAGCGTCGGGAAACCTGTCCCGTCTGCGGCGCGATGCTCTCCGAGGGCGATCGCACGTGTCCGAGGTGCGGCGCGGGCGTGACGCGGGACCGCACGCTCGACGAGCCCGTCGCCGCGCGTCCCGATGGGCCGTTACCGGATCCCGAGCCAGCGCAGGGAGCGCCGCGGGACGACGTCGACCCTCCCGAAGACGTCGACTATCGAGAGCGGAAACCGTCCTACGAGGCCGGATTTCGACCGCCGGCTCCCGACGCCGACTGAGAGGACCCCCGCCCACGAACGCCATTCCGTGCGACGGCCGTACGATGGGTTCGGCTGTTCACGAGGAGGCGGACGATGGACAGATCTGAGTGGAACGAGCTGGCCGGCCAGTTGGCCGTCGACTCGATCCGATCCTCGACCGCCGCCGCATCCGGACATCCGACGTCGTCGTTGTCGGCTGCGCACCTGCTCGCCGTGCTGTGGGCCGATCATCTGCGGTACGACGTCGAAGATCCGAAGAGCCTCGCGAACGATCGGTTCGTCTTGTCGAAGGGCCACGCCTCTCCCCTCCTGTTCTCGATGTTGAAGGCCGTCGGCGCCGTCTCCGACGAGCAACTGCTCACGTTCCGACGATTCGGCAGCCCGTTGCAGGGACACCCGGCTCCCGTCGAAGACATGCCGTGGGTCGACGTGGCAACGGGTTCGCTGGGACAGGGCCTTCCCATCGGGCTCGGCATGGCGCTGGCAATGGCGCTCGACGACAGCCCCGCCCGCGCCTGGGTGCTGCTGGGCGACTCCGAGGTCGCCGAGGGGTCGGTCTGGGAGGCCATGGAGAACGCGTCGTTCCACGGAGCGCGCAACCTCAAGGCGATCCTCGACATGAACCGCCTCGGCCAGCGCGGTCCGACGATGCTGCAGTGGAACGGCGCGGCCTACGTGGAGCGGGCGCGCGCCTTCGGGTGGGACGCGTTCGAGGTCGACGGACATGACGTCGAGGCCATCGACCGCGCGTACCGCCGCGCAGAGGAGACGGATCTTCCGACCCTCGTCGTCGCACGGACCGTGAAGGGGTACGGGGTCTCGTTCCTCGCCGACGAGGAGGGGTGGCACGGTAAGGCGCTTTCGGACGATCAGGCCCGCACGGCCATCGACGAGCTCGGGGGGGAGCGTCACATCACGTTCACACCGCCAAAGCCCGAGCCCTGGTCTCCGCCCGAGCCAACGCGCGGGCAACTCGACCTGCCTCGATACGAGGATGCGATCGCGACGCGCAAGGCGTTCGGCGAGGCGCTTCGGGCCCTCGGCGCCGCGCGGAGCGACGTCGTCGCTCTTGACGGCGAGGTTGCGAACTCGACGTACACCGAGGACCTTGCCGCCGTCGCGCCGGATCGATTCGTCGAGCTGTACATCGCCGAGCAGGCGATGCTCGGGACGGCCGTCGGAATGCAGGTGCTGGCGAAGACCCCCTTCGCCGCGACGTTCGGCGCGTTCCTCTCCCGCGCGTACGACTTCGTCCGCATGGCCGCGATCGGCCGTGCCGACATCCGTCTGTCGGGATCGCACGCCGGCGTCTCGATCGGTGAGGACGGCCCGTCGCAGATGGCCCTCGAGGACCTCGCGATGTTCCGCGCGGTCCACGGCTCGACCGTGCTGTATCCATCGGACGGCAACAGCGCGGCCAAGCTCACCGTCGCGATGGCGGACCTCGAGGGGATTTCGTACCTGCGAACCACCCGCGAGAAGACGGCGGCGCTCTACGGGGCCGAGGAGGCGTTTCCGATCGGCGGATCCAAGGTGATCGCGAGCGGGAGCGAGGACCGCGTGGCGCTCGTGGGCGCCGGCATCACTGTCCACGAATGCCTGGCCGCCGCCGAGCTGCTCGCCGGCGACGGCATCTCCGCCCGCGTGATCGATTGCTACTCGGTGAAGCCGCTCGACGCCAAAACCGTCCGAGCGGCGCTCCGCGAGACGGGAGTCCTGGTCGTCGTCGAGGACCACTGGATCGAGGGCGGCCTCGGCGACGCCGTGCTCGACGCGGTGGCGGCGGGCGGCGAGCTTCGCGGCCGCGTCGTGAAGATCGCGGTGACACAGATGCCCGGCTCCGGCTTGCCGGACGAGCTCAGGGACTGGGCCGGGATCTCCGCGTCGAAGATCGCCGAACGCGTCCGGACGGAGCTGGCGGCGGCCTGACGCCGCGTCAGGCTGTTCGCCGGCGACCGCCACGTCCGCGGACGAGCACGCCCGTCAACACCGACATCACGGTTGCCGCGCGCAGAACCACGTCGGCCGGGCGGCCGCCGCGCCCGACGGCGCCGCTTGTCTCACGCGCGCTCGATGGCAGTGGTGGACCTGCGATACCGCGCGAGGATCGCGCCCGCCGGCACTGGCGGGCTGAAAAGATAGCCCTGACCGAGGGGGCATCCACGATCGACCAGGAAGCGTCGGTCGTCTTCTGTCTCGATGCCCTCGGCGAGCGGCGTCATCCCGAGGGCGTGTGCGAGCTGGACGATCGCCTGGACCATGCTCCGGTTGGTCGGGTGCGTCGAGACGTCGCGCACGAACGAGCGATCGACTTTCAGCACATCCACGGGAAGATCCTTCAGTCGGGACAGCGACGAGTAGCCGGTCCCGAAGTCGTCGAGGGCGATGCGCAGACCACGAGAACGGAGATCACGCAGGATCCGGAGCGTGCGCTCCGGGTCGGTCATGGCGGCCGTCTCGGTGATCTCGACGAGGACCTGCCGCGGATTCAGCTGCGCGGCAAGGATGCGCTCCATGATGCGGTCCCCCACCTCCGGACGCCACAGCTGACGCGGGGAGAGGTTGAACGCGAGCTCGAGCTCGAGTCCCTCCGCGCGCCAGGCGGCCCCCTGGCGGGCGAGCTCGTCGACGACCCAGTCGCCGATCGCCTCGATGAGGCCCATCTCCTCGGCGAGCGGGATGAAATCGCCCGGCGGCACCAGTCCGCCATTGGGATCCTTCCATCGGATGAGCGCCTCGACGCCGGTCATCGGTCCGTCGACGGACCCGCCGGAAAGCTCGACGATCGGCTGGTAATGCAGCTCCCAGTTCTGGTTCTCGACGGCCTTCCGCAGCCGGGTCGACAGGGAGAGCTTGCCGAGCAGATCCTGCTCCTCATCGACGTAGATGGAGTAGCCGCCCGGCGCGGTTCGCTTGCTTCGGTACATCGCCGTGTCGGCGTGGCGGATAAGCTCCGGCGCCTTCGACGCGTGATTGGGGAACATCGCGACGCCGATGCTCGCATTGACGTAGACCTCCGTTCCGCCGAGCTCGAACGGGACGCGCAGCGCCTCCTGCACGCGCGTGGCCACCGACTCGGCGACCAGCGTGGCGCCGTCCGTCGCGTTCGGGATCCCCGGAGCGGTGCCGCGCTCGAGGTCGGCCAGCAGGAGGAGGAACTCGTCGCCTCCCTGCCGCGCGACCATGTCCGTGTCGCGCGTCGCCTCTCGAAGGCGAGCCGCGAGCTCCGAGATGAGCGCGTCGCCCATCTCGTGACCGAGACTGTCGTTCACGAGTTTGAAATCGTCGACGTCGATCATCATCACGGCTACGGCATCGCCGGCGCGTCTCGCGCGCGCGATCGCGAGGTCCACCGACTCCTCGAACATCGCCCTGTTCGGCAGACTCGTGAGCGGATCGTGATGCGATACGAAGGCGACGTGGGCCTCGGCCTCGCGAACGTCGGTGACGTCGAGCATGACGCCGTGGACGAACGTACCGTCCACATCGCTGACGGTCGTGGCGATGTCCCTGATCCACACGACGCGGCCGTCCTGCGCGATGAGGCGGTACTCGAAGGTGAACGGTCTGCCCGACTCCCGGCCCCTGACGTACTCGTCCAGCGCTCGCTGCCGGTCCGCCGGGTCCAGGTGCCGGTACCAGTGGTGCGGGTCGGCCAAGTACTCCTCGGGCGAGACGCCGAGTAGATCCTGGATCTGAGGGCTCACGTACGTCGTCTGCATCGACTCGTCCGCCCTGTCGACGTAGACGATCGCGGGAATCTGCTCGACGAGCGCCCGGTACCTTGTCAGCGCCGACCCGAGCTCGCCCTCGATCCGTCGGAGCTCTTCGGCGACGTTCTCGAGGACGGTCCGAACGTCGTCGGCCAGCCCGCGGCCGCTCGCGAGGAGCCGATCGACCGCCTCCGCCGCCGCGGAGGCGGCGCCGACGGCCGGGGAGACGTCGTGCTCGGCTTCCACCGTCCAGGGACCGCCTTTGACTGGTCCCTTTGGGTATCGGCCGTCATACCCCACTGGCTTGAACCGCTGTTCGGCCGACAATGAGATCCGACCGGGGGATGCCGACTACCGCCGGCCGGGGACGCCTACTCGACGGTAAAGCCCGTACGCATCCCTTCCTGATAGTGCGACTCCTGCTCGTCCTCGTCGTAGATGTTGCAGATGAGGACGTAGCTGCCCGAATCGAGGTTCGTGGTGAGGCTCTTCGTCTCGCCGACCGGGATGTCCTCGATCTCGTCGACGACCTCCATGCCCTGCCCGTTTTCGTCGACGGCGCCGGTCTCGTCCGTCGGCAGCTCGGTGGGATCGAGGTCGGTCTTGATGATCACGAACTCGTGCGTGTCGTCAGGACCGTCGTTGTTGGCCTGAAACGTCACGTCGCCGGCCGACACCGAACTCTCGCTGGTCGAGACCGCGAACTCTTGCAGCGTCACGTCAACGGTCGAACCCTCGTCGCCGCTGCACGCGACGAGCGGCGACATGAGCATCGCGGCGAACAAAGGAACGCGCAGACGCAGCACGCCAGCACTCATCGGACCCCCCTCCCTCTCCGGGTCGCGCCAAGCGTAGTCCCGTGATCGGGTCCGCGCCAGGGGTGGGTCGTCCGCCCGAGACCGTAGATCTTCAGCAGCCGGACTCGTCGGGTAGGAGCGGACGGAAGATGACGCCGAAGTCCTGCCCGGCGCTCGTCCAGGGCGTCAGCTGGTTCGCCGCCGCCGCCGCTGCCAGGATCCGCGAGGCCTTCGAGCCGACGACGACGCCGCACCGCACGCCACGAACGAGGTCGACGGGCTCACCGATCCCAGACAACCGCGACCCGGGCCAGCGGATCGGCTGCTGGCGCAGCGACGGCTCGCTCGCGACGTACGGCCGGACGTAGATCCGGAAGGCGTTGGGCACGTACGGCTCTTCCGGCCCGATCGAACCGCCCGGGAGCCAGGCGGCAAGATCACCGAGCTTCGTCCAGAGCTGGAAGAGCCGAGCGCGCGCGTCCTCGTCCGTACCCTGGCAGGAGCCCGCCCTCCCACCGAGCGCCGTGGCCGTGACGACACTCGTGCGACCGTCCGCGACGACGGTGAACCGGGTGTCCGGAGCGTCGGCGATGCACGGATACGGATAGAACGCGTCTCCATTCGCGAGTCCGGCATCGCGAGCGGCCGTGAGGATCTCCTGGATGCCGTCCTCCGAGACGGTCCGCACGAGTACGTTCGGCAGCGCGGGACCCGGATAGATCTCGATCTGCGGGCCCTCGGTCAGGATCCGGCCGTCGCCGTAGAGGGAGAACGCCGGGATTCGGCCGAGAAGCGTTTCGGGGGCGACGAATCCTCCAACGTACTCCCAGCGAAGCACGAGATCGCTCGATCCGGTCGGATGCACGATCGCGCTGCCGCCCGACCCGGCATCGTTCAACCGGCCGCACGCGCCGACGAGGAGCGACAGCGCGAACAGAGGGATGCCGAGCCGGCGAATCCTCATCCTCGTCCTCTCCGTTCGACCTGTTCCTGGGTCCGCGGTTCGACGCGGCGGCGCCCCGGAAGGTTCCGGGGCGGGCGGCTTCGATTCATGTGTGCTCGGGTACCCTCCGCAGAGATGGGTCTGATCGATCGAACGTGTCGGACGCCGCGAACGGGTTGGATCGCATGAGCGAAACGATGCGGGCGCTGCGCAAGACCGGTCGAGGCCCGGGCGCCGACCTCGTCGACGTCGCCATCCCCGTTCCCGGCGAGGGCGAGGTTCTCGTACGGGTGCACGCGGCCTCCATCTGCGGGACCGACCTGCACATCTACGAATGGAACGAGTGGGCCGAGGGGCGGGTTCCCCGCGTGCCGATGACGTTCGGACACGAGCTCGCCGGTTACGTCGAGGAGGTCGGTCCCGAGGTCCATCACGTCCGGCGTGGAGCGTTCGTGGCCGCCGAGACGCACATCGCGTGCGGCATCTGCTCGACGTGCCGAACCGGGCGTGCGCACATCTGTCGAAACCTCCGGATCCTCGGCGTCGACACCGATGGGGGGTTTGCCGAGTACGTCGTCATCCCGGCCCAGAACGCATGGATCGTCGGCGAGCGGATCCATCCGGACGTGGCCTCGATCATGGAGCCGTTCGGCAATGCCGTCCACGCGACGTTCGGGACGGAGGGGGGCGAGGACCTGTTGACGAACCCCGTCGCCGTGATCGGATGCGGTCCGATCGGACTGTTCGCGGTCGGGATCGCTCGCGCGCTCGGCGCTTGGAAGGTCATCGCCATCGAGCCGAACGACGAGCGACGGCAGCTCGCCTCCAAGATGGGCGCCGATCTCCTGGTCGATCCGAAGTCGGAGGACCCCGTCGAGGTCGTCCTCAGCGAGACCGACGGCACCGGCACGGAGGTCGTCCTCGAGATGTCCGGGAACGCCAAGGCGATCGATCAGGGGACGCGGATGCTCGCGCGAGGCGGTCGGATGTCGCTCCTGGGCCTTCCGGACCGTCCGGTGACCCTCGACTTGAACGACCAGGTCATCTTCAAGGAGGCGCGGCTTCTCGGCATCACCGGGCGCGAGATGTTCCGGACGTGGCAGCAGACGACGACGCTCCTGTCGACGGGCCGCGTCGACGTGACGCCTGTGATCACGCACCGGTTCCCGCTATCGCGGTTCGCCGAGGCGTTCGAGACGTCGGCGTCGGGCCGCGCTGCGAAGGTCATCATGTTCCCGGACGGGGGCGCGGGGGCTGAAGAAGCGAGCCCGTTAGGGCGAGCGGTAGCCACGGCCAAGGAATAGCGATGGGAGCGCTCGACTACCTTCGCGAGGACCTGGGCCGGCTCGAACAGCAGGGGCTGCTCCTGCACCCGCGGACACTCGAGGGACCGACCGGCGGCCGCGCCAAGTTCGACGGTCGCGACGTGATCAACCTCGCTTCCAACAACTATCTCGGGCTGGCCAACCACCCGCGAATGAACCAGGCCGCGGCGCGCGCCGCGAGCGAGCTGGGAGCCGGAACCGGCGCAGTTCGCACGATCGCCGGTTCGATGACGATGCACAGGGAGCTCGAGCGGCGGTTCGCCGAGTTCAAACACGCCGAGGACGCGCTGATGTTTCAGTCAGGCTTCACGTCGAACGCGGGGACCGTCGCGGCGATCCTGACGAAAGAGGACGTGATCGTCTCCGACGAGCTCAACCACGCCTCGATCATCGACGGGGCGCGGCTGAGTCGGGCCGAGATCAAGGTCTTTCCTCACCGCGACGTCGACGCCGCCGACGCCGTCCTGGCGGAAACGAAACGCGATGGTCGGCGGCAGCTTCTCATCACGGATGGTGTGTTCTCGATGGACGGGGACATCGCCCCGTTGCCTGATCTGGTCGATGTGGCCGAGCGGCGCGGAGCCATCATGATGGTGGACGACGCGCACGCAAGCGGCGTGCTCGGCGACAGCGGCGCCGGCACCGTCGATCACTTCGACCTGCACGGGCGCGTCGACGTCCAGGTCGGGACGCTGTCGAAGGCGATCGGTGTCCTCGGCGGGTTCATCGCCGGTCCGCGGCACCTCGTCGAGTGGCTCCAAAACCGCGGTCGCCCGTATCTCTTCTCCACGAGCGCGCCGCCTGCGGTCGTAGCGGCGTGCATCGAGGCGCTCGACATCATCCGCGAGGAGCCCGACCGGCTCGAGCGCCTGTGGTCGAACACGCGCATGTTCAAGGCGGGTCTGCACGACCTCGGGTTCGATACCGGAGACAGCCAGACGCCGATCACACCCGTCATCACCGGCGACGAGGAGAAGACTCAGGCGTTCGCGCGGCGGCTGTTCGACGAGGGTGTGTTCACGCCGGCCATCGTCTTCCCGACCGTGGCGAGGGGGCGAGCGCGCGTGCGAACCATCGTGACGGCGGAGCACACCGAGGCGGACCTCAAGGAGGCGGTCGACGTGTTCGATCGCGTCGGTCGCGAGCTCGGGTTGCTCGGATAGCTCGAGTTCGCGCCGCTCCGGCGCTCAGGAGCCGGCCGCCGCCTTCGAGCGGATCCCCTCGAGCAGCAGGTCCAGCCCGAGCTCGAACGTCGCGTCGGCGTCGCATCCCATGAACCACGGGAGCATCTGCTGCAGGCACGGGAACCCGGGCGGGATCGACCGCATCATCTCCGCCGGTGTCATCCCGGTCGGATCGGGGCGTCCAGGCGCCAAGTGGCCGATCTCCATCATCACGGCGCCGAAGATGTAGCCGCCGATGGCATGGAAGGCGTGGGCCGTGTCGCGTTCGGATAGGCCCGCCCGGCGGAGGACGTCGAGCGCGATCTCGGTCGGCCGCAGCGCATCCGCCGACGCCAGCGGATGCTTGCGCTCCATCATCAGCCGCATGACGTTGGGGTGCGCCTTCACAAGACGCCGCCATTCGCGAGCCGCCGCGCGACCCTGCTCGACCCAGTCCTCGGTGTCCGGCTCCCAGCGAAACTCGGCGACAACCGCTTCCGAGATGCCGTCCAGCAGGTCCTCCTTGTCGCGAACGTGGTTGTACAGCGACATCGCCTCGACGCCGAGTTCGCGCCCGACGCGGCGCATCGTCACCGCCTCGAGTCCCTCCTCGTCCATGATCTGCAGCGCGGTCCGCACGATTCGCTGCCTCGACAGCTTCCCGCGCTGACGCGCTTCCGCGGGTTCGTCGGGAAGCGGCTCCCTCGTCGCCTCCTGCCGTTCATCTACCTGGGGCATCGTTTTCCTTCGTATCTGGCCGGACGGGGTTGACACCTTACGGTGTATGCGTAGACTGCTGACGCCGTAAGCATATGCCGTAAGTCTACCCCGAGCAAGTCGGGCCTACGGGGAAGGGAGACGAACGATGCGGGTGAATCCTCAGTCCCTCGCTCGAGCGAGCAGCCGTCACGCGTGGAGGACGATCGCCATCTGGATCGTCGTTCTCGTGGCCGGCTTTGCCGCGTCGGGCGTCTTGCTGTCGGACGCGCTGACGACGGACTTCGACTTCACCAACAATCCCGAGGCCAAACAAGCGCAGGAGATCCTCGAGCAGCGAAGGCTCGAGCAGGACCTCAGCACCGAGACGGTCGTGCTAACCGGCGGCGACGGCGCCGTTCAAGACCCGGCCTTCGCCGACCGTGTCAACGCCGCGCTCGACGACTTCCGGTCGCTCGGTCCGAGGGTCGTGAAGCAGGTGCCCGTGAGCTTCCCCCTTCCGGCGGACGTGGCGAACGACCCGCAGGCCGCGGCCCTCGGGCCGATCCCGTCTGAGGACGGTAGCGCCGTGCTCTTCACGGTCGTGTTGGCGGGCGACTCGGACCAGACGGCGGCGCACGTCGAGGAGCTCAACAGCCTGCGAGAGAGCTACAGCACCGACGGCACCACGATGTACATGCTCGGCGAGGCGACCTCGACCGACGACTTCAAGAAGATCTCCGAGGAGGACCTTCGAAAGGGCGAGTTCGTCGGCGTAGCCGTCGCCATCGTCGTCCTGCTGGTCGTGTTCGGGTCGCTCATCGCCGGAGTGACTCCGATCATCATGGGCGTGCTGGCCATCGGGACGGCGCTGGGTGTCATCGGGATCCTCGGCACCGTTTGGCGCTTCAGCTTCTTCGTTCCAAACCTCGTCTCGATGATGGGCCTGGCGGTCGGCATCGACTATTCGCTGTTCATCGTGTCCAGATACCGGGAGGAGCGTGCCCGAGGCTTCGACAACCTCGAGGCGATCGGCCGGTCGGGAGCCACGGCCAACCGCGCCGTGTTCTTCAGCGGCGTAACGGTCGTGCTCGCGCTCGCCGGGATGCTGCTCGTGCCGACGACGATCTTCCGCGGACTGGCCGGCGGGGCGATCATCGTCGTGGCGATCTCGATCGCGCTGTCGATGACAATGCTCCCGGCGATCATGGCGCTGTTCGCCGATCACCTCGTCAAGCCGGGCTGGCTTTTCGGCCGCGGAAGGACGCTCGAGCACGGACGCGCCGGCGGCTTCTGGGACAGGCTGACCCGCGGCGTGATGGCGCGGCCGGTCCTTTGGCTCGTGCTCGCCACGGTGTTCATGCTGACGCTGTCGCTGCCGTACTGGCTCCAGGGCCACACCGAGGACAACGGCCGCGGCATGAAGACCGGGTTCTCGGGGATCTCGACGATCCCGAACGGCATCCAGACCAAGGACGCCTTCAACATCCTGATCGAGAAGTTCCCGAAGGTTGGCCAGCAGTCGACCGCCGATGTGGTGATCCCCGGCGCGGCGACCGAGCCGTCCGTCGGGCAGGGCATCCAGACGCTCGATGCGGCGGTGGCGGACGATCCCGCGTTCGGGCAGCCGCAGCCCCCGGTGACGAGCGATGACGGAAGCATCACCCTCGTTCGCATTCCGTTCGCGGGCGAGGCATCGGACTCCTCGAGCGAGGCCGCCGTGGATGGGGTAACGCGGCTTCGTGACGACTACGTCCCCCGGGCGTTCGGAACCAACTCCGGCGTCCTCGTCGGTGGCGACACGGCATTCGTCAAGGACTTCTTCGACGTCTCCGACTTCTACACGCCGGTGATCATCGCCCTCGTCCTTGGCCTGTCGTTCCTGCTTCTCACGGTGGTGTTCCGCTCCATCGTCGTGCCGGCCAAGGCGATCTTGATGAACCTGCTCTCGGTCGGTGCGGCGTACGGACTCATCACGCTGCTGTTCCAGAACGGCGGCCCGGCATGGGCGAAGTCGATCGCGGACGCGTTCGGATTCATCCAGGTGGATGCGATCGAGTCGTGGCTGCCGCTGTTCCTGTTCTCGATCCTGTTCGGTCTGTCGATGGACTACCAGGTCTTCCTGCTGACGCGCATCCGGGAGGAGTACGACAAGAGCGGCGACAACTCGGAGGCCGTGGCGTTCGGGCTGCGGACCACGGGCGGCATCATCACCGGCGCCGCCATCATCATGGTCGCCGTGTTCGCGGCCTTTGCCAGCGGACGCATCGCGGGGCTCGAGCAGATGGGCTTCGGTCTCGCGGTGGCCGTGTTCCTCGACGCGACGGTCATCCGATCGATCCTCGTCCCGTCGGCGATGCGCCTGCTCGGCGACGTCAACTGGTATCTGCCGGGCTGGCTCCAGTGGCTGCCGAAGCTGCACGTCGAAGGGCGCGAGACGGAGCGTGAGGTCGAGGTGATCCCCGACCGCACGGTCGTTCCGGAGCTGGTCCCAACCGACGAGTCCTAACAACCCATACCCCGGCCGGGCCCGCGACCGACCGGCGCGAGGGGGCGGGGGCGACGGTGCCCCCGCCCATCCTCCTGTAGCGTTCGCTTCATGGACCCAGTCGACGCCATGGACGAGGCCCGCGCTCTCGAGCTCAGGCGCGAGCGCGAGGGGCTTCGCGAGTCGCTCGGGCGCGTCGGCGTATGGAGCTTCTCGCTGGAGGCGCAGTCTGCGGCGGACGAGCGGGAGGCCGCCCTCGAGGTCGAGCGACTCGGGTACCCCGCGATCTGGATCCCCGAGGCCGGAGGCTCGCGCGAGGCGTTCAGCCACGCGGCGTGGCTGCTGTGCTCGACCGAGCGCACGACGATCGCCACCGGCGTCGCGAGCATCTGGGCTCGAGACGCGATGGCGGCCACGAACGCGGGAAGGATGCTCTCGGACGCCTATCCTGGGCGGTTCGTGCTCGGGCTCGGAGTGAGCCACCAGACGTCCGTCACGAAACGCGGAGGACTGTACCGCGGGCCGTTCACACGGATGCGCCAATACCTCGACGAGATGGAGCGCGCCGAGTCGACATCGCCGGAGCCGGAGGTTCAGCCGAGGATCGTCCTCGCGGCGCTCGGGCCGCGGATGCTGGAGCTCGCCGCCGAGCGGGCGCACGGCGCCCACTCGTACTTCGTTCCCGTCGAGCACACCGCGTTCGCGCGAGCTCGCCTCGGCGCCGAACCCGTCCTCGCCGTCGAGCAGACGGTCGTGCTCGAGACCGATCCGGCCTCGGCGAGGCGGATCGCTCGGGCGTTCGCCGTCGAGTACTTCGCGCTGCCGAACTATGCCAACAACCTTCGGCGCATGGGGTACACCGCCGCCGACGTATCGGGGCAGGGCAGCGACCGGGCCGTCGACGCGGTGATCGCATGGGGAGACATCGACCGGATCGCCAGCCGCGTGCGAGAGCACATCCGCGCCGGGGCCGACCACGTCTGCCTTCAGGTCGTTTCCGAGGACGAGGAGGACGTGTGCCTGGACGCCCTTCGCGACCTCGCCGACGCTGTGCTCGAGCGCTAGCCGCCGCGCGCTATCGCAGCGCGACGAGCTTGAAACCCATACGGCGGATGCCGCGGATGATCGAGGGCAAGGCGCGGACCGTCGCCGACCGGTCGCCGCCGCCGTCGTGAAGTTCGACGATAGACCCTCGCTCGACGTGCGAGAGCACGGCCCTCGTGATCGATCTCGCGGTGGCGCCCGACGACCAATCGCGCGGGTCGACGTTCCAGTTCACGACGCGCATGCCAAGCGCGTTCGCGACGGTGACGACGTCCGGGGAGCTGCCGCCGCCAGGCGGCCGGAACACTCTCGCTCGGATGCCCTGCCGCGCCAGCAAGGCGTTGACGGCTTGCATATCGTCCTCCATCCGTCGCGGTGAGAGCCCGTCGAACGGCTCTCGGTGACCCCAGGAGTGGCTGCCGATCGCCATTCCGGCCTCGCGCTCGGTCCGGATCATCGCCGGGTGTCGCTTCGCGAGATATCCGATGACGAAGAACGTCGCCCGAGCATTCATACGTCGAAGCACATTCAGGATCGCGCGGGTTGTGTGTGGCCACGGACCGTCGTCGAACGTGAGCGCCACAGCCTTTGGTCGCCGTGCTTGCCCGAGCGGCCGGTACTCGGTCGACACGACGATCCTCGACACCCGGCCAACGACGTCGACGCGGACCATCCTCGCGGTCGCGAGCGAATACTGCGGGTCTCCCGGACTGCGCCCGGGAAGTCGCGTACGTACGCGTCTCGTCGACTCCGTCCGGTCGACGCCGTCGACGATCGTGATCACGTCGCCCTGCGTGAGCGCCCTCCCTGGCGACGCGGGTTGGCCGTCGACGAGGACCCGACCGGGATCATGCCGCGGATCGAGCACGTGGCCTGCGACGTCGAGCAATCGGCCAGCCGTCGGTCGGAGCTCCAACCGGTGCACCAGCGTGCCGACACGCGACCCGTCGGCCACGGTCGCGGGGACGCCGTCGATCGTCACGTTGATCGGCCGCGCGGGGTCGCCGAGTCCCCTGGCGAGAAGCATCGAGACGAGGAACGCTCCGACCAGGACGGCCACACGCACTCGATGGCGGGAGGCGACGCCGGCCGTCACCGGCTCATCCTCGCAAACGGCGTCAAGGCAGACCGCGTGGTTGACTAGCCGACGATGGCCGCCGACGACAGACGCGACAACGCATCCGCCGCTCGCTGATGTCGCGGACGCTCGACGTCGATATCCCGGCCCCCGGCAGCGCCCGAAGCTTCTGGCTTCAGGAGGCCCTCGCCTTCGATCCCGAGGACCCCGCGCCCCGCCTTTCCGGCCGATACATCGCAGACGTGTGCATCGTCGGCGGCGGCTTCGCCGGCCTGTGGACGGCCGTCGAGCTGTCGCGCCGCGAGCCCGGGATTCGGCTCGCGCTGGTCGAGGCAGACATCTGCGGCGGCGGCGCGAGCGGTCGCAACGGCGGTTTCCTTTCCTCGTCGTGGTGGGACCTGCCGGGTCTGTGCGGGGTGTCCGGCGTGGACAAAGGGGTCCGATACGCGACCGTTGTGGCCGACCAGGTTGCCGAC
>JBKOWM010000020.1:0-79791 GCA_046724395.1 Actinomycetota bacterium | reverse complement strand
TGGCGGCCCTCTGCGGCATCCGCCGCTCGGGCGCGCCGCGCCGCCTCGCCGACGTACGTGAGCGGACTCTAAGCGATCTTGTCGTACGGGAAAGACTCTCCGGCCGACGCGCGTTCGGGTGATTGCCTTGGGACGCGCCTCCCCCCAAATCACCGCGACCAAGGGGGGTTGACATGTGTCCACGTCGTTCCCGCCGCCGCCTGAGGCGCGCCCACGATCGAAGCCGTTCTGGAACCGTTGGTGGTTCTGGGTGATTGCGATCGTACTCGTCCCGTTCGCGATAGGTGTGGCGAGCGGTGATACCGACAACACAATGCCCTCGACAACGCCCACGCAAACCGTCGAACCGGCGACGATGCCGAACCTCGTTGGACTGACTATTCCGGAGGCTCTGGAAGCCATGGACCCGTTTGGAATCCACACGATCGGTACAACTGAACGGCCTTCCGTAGGCCAGAAGACACCGTCCTGAGTCAAGACCCGCCGATCGGTAGCGAAGTATCAGGCGCGACGTTCGTCACCGTCGTGGTGGCAACGCCGTTCCCGCGAGTCCCGAGCGTTGTCGGCGACAACATCACGAAGGCGCGCTCGACGTTGAAGGAGGCTGGGTTCGGCGTCACCGTAAAGCAGCAACAGTCAAGCAAGCCGAAGGGGACAGTAACCGCACAGTCTCCGAAGGGTGGCACGTCGGCTAAGCCCGGCCGCACGATCAACCTGGTCGTCGCGAAGCCGCCCGTAGTCGCGACGACGGCCTCGGACGACTGCACGCCGGGCTACTCTCCGTGTCTGATCTACCACGGTGGTGCGGACTACGACTGTGGGGGCGGCGAAGGCGACGGGCCGTACAGGACGGTCGTCGGTATGACGTGCCGAGTCACCGGTTCTGATCCGTAGCGTCGCGCCCTCCTTCATCCGCTGTGGCGACGGCCGGCCCGAGGCGCAGGAGTCGTTGCGTCTACCCGGCGAGGAGTTCCCTCAGCTTGAGCGTCGTGTTCAGGCTGCGAACCGTTAGCTCTCTGTAGGCGGCACCACCGATCAGCTTGCGCATCACGCTTCGGTTGATCGCATCGCGCTTCGTTGCCCACAGGATCGCGCCGTTTGTAGCCCTCACCTCCTCGACGGCGGGGTCGGGATGGAGTTCGCGCACGACCTGCTTCGCATCGGTGCCGGCGCGGACGAACGCCACATTCGCACGGACGCCCCCGTTGCCGACCCACGCCTTCGGGATGGCCCTGACGATCCGCGCGTACGCCGTGCGGTCGAGCACGACGGCCTTCACGGGCAGCCCGAACCGCTTCTCGATCGCGCCCTCGATCTTCTTCTGAAGCCCTGCCGCGCCGCGCTCGCCGCTCGTGAAGAGCACGTTGCCGCTCGCGATGTACGTCGACACGTCGTCGAACCCGAGTTCCTCGATGCACGCCTTGAGGTCCTTCATATTGATCAGCGACTTGCCGCCCACGTTGATCCCTCTCAGGAGCGTGACGTACCTCATGAAAGAGACAATAGCCGCCTCGGCGGGCCGTACGTCGCTGAAAGGCTTGTTGGCCGTTACGTGATCGTAACGCTTGATTCCCTAGCCTCCTGCGCGCGACATGTCCTTGGGCGATCATCTAGAGGTGTTGAAGCATGGCGCCTGGCGCTTTGCCGGTCGCCTCATCGGTGTTTGCGCGGTCGTCATGTCCGTTGCCGGGTGCACGTCCGAGCGGTCGGTACAGGTCGGCGCTTCGAACGTGCCAATCGTGACGCCGTCAAACGCCTACGAACCATTCACGTACACGAGCGCCGCTCAACGTCAGACCTTCCAGGCCTACATCCGTTGCGCGGCATTGCACGGCGTTGACCTCGAGGGCCCGTTCCGCGACTCGACCGGACAAAGCATCTTCTTCCGTCTGGCACCTGAGGAATCCGCCTCACGGGCTCAGCAGGCGAAGCTCGAGCGTGATTGTCCGCAGGCGACGGTGGGTCTGTTCGGCACGCCGATCGGCAGAGTTCGTATTGCCTCCTTCCAACAGACAGCCACTGAGTTCGCGCGCTGCGTTCGCACGCACGGTTACCCTGCGTTCGAGCTACCGGCGTTCGTGAATGGCCATCCGGTGACCTCGTTCTGGAAGCTGCCGTTTCGGTGGTCGAGCCAGCGGTTCTCCGATGCGACTTGCAAGTGCACCGACCCGCTGCGGAACTACCTCTTTGTGAGTTAGCCTCTCAGTGCGATCGGAGGTCGATCATCAAGGTCTTGATCGTCGAGGACGACGCCGAGCTCGCGGCCACGATCGCCCAAGGGTTGCGGCAGCAGGCCATCGTCGCAGACACCGCCCTCGACGGCAGCCATGCGCTCGAGAAGGTGTCCATGAACGCCTATGACGTCGTCGTTCTGGATCGCGACCTTCCCGGCGTCCATGGAGACGACGTCTGTGGAAGGATCGTCCAGCAGCGGAGTGGTCCGCGCGTCCTGATGCTGACGGCCGCCGAAGGCTTGGACGATCGCGTGGTGGGACTCGGACTCGGCGCCGACGACTATCTGACCAAGCCGTTCGACTTCCCCGAGCTCGTTGCGCGGATTCACGCGGTCGGACGACGCCCCAGTCGCGGCGCACCTCCGATTCTCCGGGCGGACGACCTCACGTTCGATGTCGCCCGGCGGCGGGTCCGCCGCGGCGCTCACGAGGTGCGCCTCACCGCCAAGGAGTACCGTGTTCTCGAGGTCCTCATGCGGGCCGAAGGCGGCGTGGTCAGTGCCGAGGAGCTGCTCGAGCGCGCGTGGGGGGAGGATATCGACCCGTTCACGGCGACCGTCCGCGTCACGGTTGCCAACCTGCGTGCAAGGCTGGGCGACCCGTCGGTCATCGAGACGATCATCGGCGCCGGATATCGAATGATGAATTCGGAAGGATGAGTACGACGATCCGGCTCCGACTCGCGCTCGTGCAAACTGCGATCTTCGCGATGGTCGCCGTCGCCCTCGTTGCGAGCGTCTACGTATTGACCGCGCGTTCCCTAGGGGCGAGTTCGACGGCGCCGCGCTCGCGGGCCGAGCGCCTGCTCGGGCTCCCCGTCGGCGCCCTGCTCGATCAAACATCACGCGGCAGCCTTCCGCCGCTCCTCACAGACAAGTCTCGACGTCCGTCGCTTCCCGAAATCGCCGCCGGTGTCCAGGCGCAGACGCGGGCCGAGCTTCTTGGCCGTCTGATCCTGTTCTCCGGGGTCCTGGTGCTCGCCGCGATCGCTGTGACCTTCGCCGCGGGGTGGTTGACGGCCGCGCGGAACCTTCGACCTCTCCGGACGATCACGGTACGAGCGAAAACGATTTCCGAGAACGACCTTCGAGAGCCGATCGCGTTGGAGGGTCCGCGCGACGAGCTCCGAGAGCTCGCGGACACATTCGACGAGATGCTCGCGAGACTGGACCGCGCATTCGAGGCTCAACGGCTGTTCGCCGCGAATGCGTCGCACGAGCTTCGGACGCCACTCACGCTGATACGAACGAAGCTCGACGTTACCCTGGCGAAATCGAACGTCACGCGCGAGGAACTCGATGCGATGGCGATGGTTATCCGGGACGCGGTCGATCGGAGCACGCAGCTGATCGAAGGACTCCTGACATTGGCCCGGGCGAGCGGTCCGATCGCATGTCGAACCGTCGCGCTGGACCGGGTTGCGCATGACGTTCTGGACGAACTGAGCGATCAGGTGCGACGACGGAAGCTGTCGGTCCATGCGACGCTTGACAAGTGCGTAGCCGTCGGGGATGCGGTGTTGCTGGCTCAGCTCGTTCGCAATCTCGTACAGAACGCGATCGTTCACAATGTCGCCTGCGGGTTTCTCAAGGTGCGCACGCACCAAGAGAGGTCGGCTCGCGTCATTGTGACCAATACCGGTCGCCCGATCGACCCGGCATCCGTGAGTGGCTTGTTCCTGCCGCTTCACCGGGGGACACCCGATCGCGTCGCAAGCCCGGACGGCGGGTTTGGAATCGGGCTTGCGATTGTACGGGCGGTTACCCACGCGCATCGCGGAAGGGTGACCGCGACAGCGCTCGCTGAAGGCGGACTGGCGGTCGAGGTGGAGCTACCCTCCGCGGACGTCGAGAAACGTGTCGAGCCGCTCGCCGATGCCGTGACGGCGCTGCCGACCCAGACCTAGGGGGCCGTTGCACCGTCGTTACGGGCCGCTCGCTACGGTGCGACCATGCGACCGTCTCCCCTCCTCCTGATCGTCCTCACGCTGACCGCCGCGGCGACGCTCGTGTCGTGCGACGGGTCTGATCGTGCATACGTCGAGCCGGGACGCCTAGCAAACAACGCGACGGCGGCGCCGCTGCTTCCGACGACGGTCGGTGCTCTGCCCTCGTTCGACTTCGAGATGTTCGAGCGGTTGCTGTATCAGCTCCGCGGGACGCCTGTCATCGTGAACATCTGGGCTTCATGGTGCGAACCGTGCCGCGCCGAGGCGCCTGAACTGATGGTTGCTGCGGAGCGCTACGGAAATCGGGTGCAGTTCATCGGCGTCGATGTTCAGGACACCAGGAGCGAGGCAGCCACGTTCCTCAGCGACAACGAGGTGCCGTACCCAAGCGTCTTCGACGTGTCCGGCGAGATCCACGATGAGCTCGGATTCGTGGGGCTGCCTGACACGGTGTTCTACGCTTCGGGCGGTGAGATCTCCGCGACCTGGACGGGACCACTGACGACCGAGGCGCTCGGCGACAACATCAGCGTGCTCCTCGACGGGAAGTCGTTGGAGTGACAACCCGCGAGAGGCCGACGTGATCGTGCGTCGTTGGAGCAGAACGCTCGCCCGCTTCGATCGCCGAAGCGGGGTTCGTGTTGTCGGGACCTGACTTGGGCCTTGACGTCGCTCGACGGCTAGCGGAGCAACCGCCGCCCCCACAGTAGCCCTCGAAGTTGAAGGTGAGCACGGTCCACTGGCTCGCAGCGAGAACGCGGGCAAAATCGAACCACGCGCTCTGGTCATCGTCTATTTGATGCGCGAGGACGACCGGGCGAGTGTGTGCGTGACCGAACACTCTGCCGACCAGCCGTGCGCCCGTCGCCGTCCGAAAGGTCACGAGCTTCGACGCGACGGGAGGGGCCGTCGTGGTCGGCGAAGCCAAAACCCGTGGCGATGAACGTTCGTCGGGCGTGGAATGAGAGGAGTTCGACTTTCGGTCGTTCGCGCCGCACGCCGCTGCCAAAGGAAGCGTCGGCACCAGCATCATCGCGACCATCAAGCGAGCGAGCCGGCTTATCGGTCGTGTCGATCGCCTGCGGGGCAATCCGCAGCCTTCGGAGCAGCGGGCGGTGCCGACAATCCCCGTCATCCCTTCTTCGAAGCGACGCGAAGAGGCGATCCCCAGAACACCCATTCGGCGTACCACCCGAGGGTGGAGGTCCACCCCCACCGCTTTAGGCTGCGGCTCCGCCCGGCCGCAGCCGGAGGGAGGGCGGTCCACCCGCGATGCTCGATTGTGACCCGTGTACCACCCTCGACCGGGTCGAATCGCACTTCAACCTCGGTTCCAGCGTTGTCGTATCCGCCATCGAGGTAATCCATCACGATGCGGATACCCGGCTCCCACACGGTGATTCGCGCGATCTCGAGGAGGTCGTTACCGTCGGCGTCGTACAGCTCAAGCCACCGACCCCCGACACCCGGCTCGATCTTCGTTCCGGTCGCGCGCTCCGAGTCGTACCAGTTGAGCGGACCCGGGCGCCACCAACGGTCGATCTCGCTGGTGAAGGCCTCGAACGCGACCTCGGGTCCGAGCGGCACCTCGACGCTTGCCGTGGCGGCAGCTTCAGACATGATTTCCTCCCCTCTCGCGTCGGGCCCTGCTCGTCGGCACGGCACGGCCCGCCCAACGTCTCGTCGAGATCGCTCACCTTCGCCTCAATCATCTACCGAAAGGGATATGTCGATGGACCGAAGCGAAGCAGCCTTCTCAGGCATCTCCATCGTAGGGATGACCGGAGGACGCGTGCCTGTGCTCGCCGAAGGGACGGCTCTGGAGGGCGTGAGGTGTGTTCCCACGTCTCGATTGGCGGCGTTGTACGAGGAGCACGTCGGACGAGCGGTCGCGCTCGCGACCTTGCTCACCGGCGATCGGCACGTCGCGCAGGACATCGCCCACGACGCCTTTCTCAGAGTGGCCGGTCGGTTCCGGGATCTCCGCGATCCCGGTGCGTTCGGCGCGTACCTCCGGAAGACGGTCGTCAACCTCTGCCGCGCGCGCATTCGCCGGCTTGAGCGGGAACGGCTGTTCTTCGTGCGTCACTTGCCCGATGAGGTGGTCGACGCGGACACCCACGTCGAAGACCGAGACCAGCTGTGGACCGTCATCCGGACGCTGCCGTACCGGCAGCGCGCCGCTCTCGTCCTTCGGTACTGGGACGACTTGTCCGAGGCGCAGATCGGCGAACTTCTTCGATGCTCGCCGCGCGCCGTCAATGCGTTGCTGTCGCGGGCCAGGGAGACGATTCGCGCCACCATCGCAAGGAGCGAACGATGAACGATATGGACGAACGGCTCGCGCAGACCTTCTCCGATCACGCTCCGGTCTTCGTGCGATCGATGCCGAAGGGGACGGTCGTGCAGGTTCGCGCGCGACAGGCCGTCGCCTCCCTCGCGACGCTGTCGGCCGTCGCGATCCTGGTTATTGGGGTGATCGGGACGTGGTCGCTTGCCGCGAAGTCCAACCGGCCGGCGTCACAGGAAACCGTGCCGGCGCCCTCGGGGTTGCTTCCCAACCCGCAGGGACAGGAGGGCGGTGTGAACGACGCGACGCCCGCTCCGGCAGACTCGAACGTGAGCGAGGACACGACGGCGCATGGGACCAACAGCAACGTGCCGTACACCGAGCAGGTCAACGGGCAAGAGGCGTACCTGCTCACGGCGAAGCACGTGGTCGCCCTCGGTCACGTGAGCGGCGTCGAATGGACGGTCGCCGGGTACGACACGCAGGCGTACACCGGCGACAAGTTTCCACGCTTTCTGGGCGGCTCTTGCGGCGACCTAATGGTCGGCGATCAGGGCGAGTACGGTGGAATCACGTTCTGCCTTCACACGCCGGAGACGAGCCCGGACGCTCAGTTCGCGATGGCCGGGTTCGGCAACAGCGTGGATCCCAACGTCGGCCCCATCGCCGCCTATGCTGGCCTCGTCGCAAGCGACGTGGCGAAGGTAAAGCTCCGCCTCGTAGGCGGCGACGACATCGAGCTGCCGCTCTACGACGCTGCGTCCGGTATCGGCGTTCGGTACTTCGCGGTCTTCGTCGACGCTGGCACGGACGGGAGAATCGTGGCGCTCGGTGACAACGGCACGGAGCTCGGGTCGGGCGGTCTTTGCGTCTCGGAGCCGCCGGAGAGGTCGGACAACGTGGGGTGCGGTCACGGACTCGAGGACGTCAGCTCGGTTGTCTCATCGCTTCGGCCCGAGCCGACTTTGGACGGGTAGCTCTATTGTGGCTGAAGAAATCAAGCCGGCGCTACGGCGTCTCGGGTGGAAACGGAAACGAGGTGCCGAGGACCTGCGTCGTTCCCGACTCGGCCGCCCGATAGCCCGATTCGATGATCTCGATGACGTGCCGCGCGTGCTCGGCGTTCACCGGCGACGGCACTCCCGTTCGGACCCAGTCGACCAGCTGCATGAGGTCCTCGAATACGTGTGATTCGGGTATGCCGCGGTGCGGTCCAACGACGTGCGGCAGGACGAACATCTGAGTGTCCCAATCCCACGTCGGAGCGCCGAGCGTTTGCTCGCGCCCCTCGAACTCGAACGGGTCGCCGTTCAGCAGCAGTCCCCGGATCTCGCCCTCGGTCCCGAAGAAGAGGCCGGCGCCGAAGTCCTCGATGATCGTCCCCGCCGCCGTCCCGTGGACGAGGCCGATCGCTCCACCTCCGAAGTCGAGCATGAGGATCGTGTTGTCGTCGACCTCGAGGGCGACTGGCCTGCCGCCGAACGTCCGCTCCGGAACGACGCGACCTGACAAGGCCGTCACGGCTCGCGCCGGACCGAGCACCGCGGTCAGTCCGTGTAAGGCATACGACGCCATGTCGTAGAGGGGACCGCCACCCGGCTTGCGGAAATACCAGCCGGGGTCGATCGGCGCGCCGCCGGGCGCACCCGAGCGCTCGGCCTCCTCCTCGTGGTACCGCCCGAACGCCGTTCCGCATATCGCCCACGCGAGGCGCCCGATCGCTCCGTCGGCAATCAGCTCGCGGGTTCGCGACAGCTGCGGCCGGAGTACCTCTCCGGGCGAGGCAACGATCCGCACGTCGCGATCGGCCGCACGGGCGATCAAGCGGTTGGCGTCGTCGACCGTCGTCGTCATCGTCTTGTTGACGTGCACGTGCTTGCCTGCCTCGACGGCCTTCAGGGCGTGCTCGGCGTGAAGGCCGATCGGCGACACGATCGTCACGAGGTCGACGTCGTCGCGCGCGAGCAGTTCGTCGATGTCGGAGGCGACCGCGGGAACGGCGAAACGCTCCGCCGCGCCGCGCGCGCGTTCGAGGACGGGGTCGCAGAGCACCGAGACGGCGACGCGGTCGGCGACGTCGTCCTGCGTCATGTGCGGAAGGATTCCGCGGAGGGCGAGCGCCCCGATGCCGACGACGCCGAGTCGCAGTGGCTCCTGCGTCACGTTCCCTTCCCTCCCGCAGGCGACCAACCGTGCCCGGGAACCACGACGGTCCGGGCCTCCGTACCCGATCGGCGCGCGGCCTCGATGACATCGAGCACGTGGGCCGAGTGATCGGCGGTCAGCAGCGGCCGCTCGTCGCCGCGGATGCAACGAACGAAATGCCGGACGCCGAGGATGTGGTCGGGGCCGGACGGCCGCTCGACGGGCACGGCGACCTCGGACCATCCCTGTCCGTGATCCACGCGGACCGGAAGGCTCGAGTCGAGCAGGCTGCACGCGACGCCGCCCTTGTCGCAGAGGATCTCGAGCTCGGGCTCGGTTCCGAACGCCGTCGCGAAGTTGGCGTGGACCGACGCGATCACGCCATCATCGAGCTCGGCCACGAGCGTCCACACATCGTCGGACAGGACCGGGATCGTCGCGCCGCGCGCAGGCCCTTCCGGGAGGTCGAAGCGATCCCGGGTTCGGCGACTCATCGCGGCGACGCGTAGGATCGGCCCGAGCAGCGCCGTCAACGCGTGCAGAGGGTAGACGCCGATGTCCACGAGCGGACCGACGTCCTCAACGAAGTAGGGGGTTGGGTCGGACGCGAAGCCCTCCCACGGCGGCACGCCCCCGAAAACGGCGCCCGATGCGATGACGGCCGTTCCGAGCCGCCCGGACGCGAGCTCGTCGCTCACCCGCCGGATCTGCGGGAAGACGACCACGCTTGGAGCCGCCGAGAGCACGAGCCCGCGACCGGCCGCAGCGCGACCGAGCGATCGGGCAGCGCCGGCCGTGAGCGCGAGCGGTTTCTCGCTGTACACGTGCTTGCCCGCGTCGATCGCGGCCATGTTGACCTCTTCGTGCAGCTGCGGCGGGGTCAGGTCCACGACCGCGTCGACCGCACCGTCGGCGAGCAGCGAGCGATAGCCCACATGCCACGCCTCGATGCCGAGACGCTCTGCCGTCTCTCTCGCGCGTTGCTCGCGGGCCCCGGCGACCGCGACGACGATTGCTTCGGGCGCAAGGCGTCCGATCTCCGGCAGATAATCGCGCTGCGCTACGTCACCGACGCCGATGATGCCGAGTCGCGCTGGTTCGTGCGTCACCACAGACGTCCTCACGCCTTCGCGGTTGTCCCGCCATCGACGAGCAGCGCCGACCCCGTGATGAACGAGGCCTCCTCGGAGGCCAGGAAGAACACTGCGTTGGCGACCTCCTCCGCGGTGCCCATGCGATGGAGCGGCGCGGCGCTCTCGTATTCGGCGATCGTGGCGGCCGGGTCAGCCGCCTGGTCGATGAACGCGCGCGTCATCGGCGTGTCGATGATGCCGGGGCACACGCAGTTGACGCGGATGCGGTGTGGCGCCACGTCGAGGGCGAGCGCGCGTGTGAGCAGCAGGACGGCGCCCTTCGACGTCGTGTACGGCACGTCGTTGGGCCATGCAACGAACGAGTTGATGGAGCCGATCGTGACGATCGCGCCGCCGTCGGGGATGTGCGGAACACACTCGCGAGCGACAAGGAAGGTCCCCGTCACGTTCACGGCGATGACTTCGTCCCATTCCTCGTCGGTCACTTCCTGGATCGCGGGCGAACGCGGCAGTTCGATGCCGGCGTTCGCGCAAACCACGTCGATGCGGCCGAAACGCCGGACCACGTCGGCGACGACCGACGGGATCGAACCCCGATCCGTCACGTCGAGGGCGAGGCCGACGGTTTGCCGTCCGGACGCCCGAAGCCGTTCGAGCGTGCGTTCCAGGTGGTCGCGCGTGCGCGTCGTCGCGACGACGTTTGCGCCCTCTTGCGCAAAGCGTGCGCAAACGGCCTCGCCGATGCCGGACCCGGCACCGGTGACCACGACGACGCGGCCCGACATTCGATCGCTCATGCCCGCGCCCCCGCTCCCCACGCGGAGCATGCCGCGCCGATGGCACCGGCGGCGGCGCCGAGCTCGCCGATCAGGATCGGCGTCGAGCGCACGGGAGGCGACCAGATTCTGTCCCGCGCGATCTCGACCGCCCGCGTGAAGAACGCTGAAGACGACGCGAGTCCCCCGCCCATCACCATGGCGCCCGGATCGAACAGATTCACGAACAGCGCGATGAACGACCCGAGCGCTACCACCGCGTCCGAGACGACCGCCTCGGCGGCCGCATCGCCGGCGCGGGCCTCGGCGATGATCTGGGCGGCTCCCGTCGCGTCGGCTCCGGTCCGGTCCCGGTACCGGCGGACGATCGCCGCCCCCGAGCCGACGTCCTCGAGGCAGATGTCGACGACCGTTCCACAACTCGGACACGGGAAGTCGATCCGCGCGCTTCCGAGCAGCTGCGCCGCCCCATGCGAGCCCGCCCACGGCTCGCCGTCTCGAACGAAGGCGGAGCTGATCCCCGTCCCGACGGTGATGTAGCCGAACGACGCAAACGCCCGCCCGGCCCCGAGCGTAGCCTCCCCGCGGGCGGCCGCTCGGACGTCCGCCTCGAGAGTCACCGGGCCGATCTTCGACAGGACGCGCGTCAGGTCCTCCCGCTTCCATGGGATGGTCGTGGACGACACGATCTCGCCCGATCGATCGACGAGCTCGCAGATGCCGACGCCGACGACGGTCGATTCATCGGGCCGGTCGGCGACGAGCGTGTACGCCTTGCGGCCGACGGCCTCGAGCAGCGCGGAGGCGTCCGGGTGGTCTTGGTTGCGGATGCGTCCTTCGGCAAGGACGGTGCCGCCGCCGTCGACGAGCGCCAACGCGATCTTCGTACCGCCGACGTCGATGCCCAGCGCCGTCCGGCCGTCAGCCATCGACGAGGAGGTACTTGGGAGCGACGCCGAACAGCGCATGGACCGGTTCGCCGGTCATGTTGAAGTAGCGGTGAGGGACTCCCTGCGGGACGTACCAAGCATCGCCAGGACCGATCTCGTGCCACGCGTTGCCGGCGCCGTCCGGCTGGGGGCCCTCGGGCAGGAACAGGTGCATCCGCCCCTCGACGACGTATCCGGCCTCGTCGCCGCCGCGTGCGAAGGCGTCCGACTGCTGACCGGGCAGGAGGTCCAACGAGCCGGCCGTCAGCTCGGACGTGCTGAGAAAGATGCCGACGAGCACCGGGTCGCGCGTGCCTTCGAGCCGCCACAGAACGTGGTCGATCGCCCGCTGCGTGTCCGCCGGGCGCGGTTGGTCCGGGTCGTTGCGCCAGCGCTCGAGCCACTCGTCCCGGACGTAGGTCGTCTCGTTCAGATACGGGCGGGTCCGCGCGTACGCCTGGCTCGAACCCGTCGCCGGCGGGGGAGCGAAGAACTCCAAGACCTCGAGCGTGTCTGTTCCATGGTTGAAGCCGTGATGCCACGTGTCACGCCCGAATGCGATCGCGCCGCCGCGCTCGACGCGATGGACCTCGCCAGTCGCGGGGTTGGCAAGGACGAGCGTGCCGTTCAATACGCAGTACAGCTCGTCGGCGGCCATCGCGGTCCGCGCGCCCTCCGAATGGCCGAACCGCGCGCCGGGCGGCATCGAGAAAATCATCAGCTGGATCTTCTCGTTCGACACGTAGATGCGGTCGCTCACTCGGCCCGATTCGTCGTCCCCCCAAAGCTTCAGCACGGCGCTCGAGGCGGGGACCGCTCCCGGCGCCGGGCTGACCAACCGAGTTCGGTCGAGCGTCACGCGGCTCCTCCTCCGGGTTCGGAGCCCTCCACCCGTGCACTGGCCACGTCCTCTTCGGGTAGCACGAGCGCATCCGCCAGCCTCCACGTCACATCGATCTCCGAGCGCTCCGCCAGCAGGGAGCCCTCGGACGACTCGATCACGTGCAGTCGGACGCCGGCGGCGTCGACCCGGTAATGCACGACCGCCCCCACGAAGCGAACGTCGGCGACGCGGCCGGGGAGCCGGACGACGTCGGTGATCGTCCGCGAAGCTCGAGTCCCGGCCGGCTCGAGGCGGATCGCCTCGGCGCGCAGCACCAGCGCCGCCCTCGCCCCGCGTTCCAACCGGGAGGCGGGGCCGGCTCGCACGGCGAGGTCCTGCTGCAGCTCGACGACCGTCGCGTCCTGCTCGATGCTCCTCACCGTGACGGGGAGGACGTTGGAGCTGCCGACAAACGACGCGACGAAGAGCGACACTGGGTCGCGGTACAGCTCGATCGGGGTGCCGGCCTGCTCGATCTCGCCCAGGCGCATGACGACGACCCGGTCGGACATGCTCATCGCCTCCTCCTGGTCGTGCGTGACGTAGACGAACGTGCCCTGCAGCTCCCGGTGGATGTCCTTCAGCTCGATCTGCAGCTCACGGCGGATCTTGAGATCGAGCGCTGAGAGCGGCTCGTCGAACAGCAGCACGCGCGGTCGGTTCACGAGCGCTCGCGCGAGTGCGACTCGCTGCGCCTGGCCACCCGACAGGGTGTGGACCTCCCGTCGCTCGAAGCCCGGCAGGCGGACGAGCTCGAGGGCATCCCGCACCCGCCTGTCGATCTCGGCCTTGTCGACGCGCGCGATCCGCAGCCCGAATGCAACGTTCTGTGCGACGTTCAGGTGCGGAAACAGTGTGACTCGCTGGAAGACCATGTTGATCGGCCGCTTGTGCGGCGGCACCGTCGTGATGTCGGCGCCGTCCAGGACGACGCGGCCCTCGTCGGGGAACTCGAACCCGCCGACGATCCGAAGCAGCGTCGTCTTCCCGCATCCGCTGGGTCCGAGCAGACTGACGAATTCGCCGGGGGCGATGTCGAGGGAGAAGTCCTTCACGGCCGGGACCCCGTCGAAGACCCTGGAGACACGCTCGATCCGCACGCCGGCGGGTGTGGTCTCCCCCACGTCGTCGCCCCTCATTGCTGCAGATCCACGACGAATCGCCGGACGCCAACGATGAACACGAGCGATCCAGTCAGCAGCAGCGCCGAGATCGCATTGATCGACGGATCGACGGCCTGCCGGACGCGGGAGTAGATCAGGAGCGGCAACGTGTTCTGGGACCCGATCGTAAAGAACGTGATGAGCACCTCGTCCCACGACAGCGAGAACACGACGAGCGCGCCCGCAATCAGCGCCGGCGCGATGATCGGGAGCGTTACCCGGCGAAACGTCGTGAAGGAGCTCGCTCCGAGATCACGCGCGCTCTCCTCGAGCAGCGGATCGAACCGCAGCAGGCGGCTGCTCGCCACGAGGAAGAAATACGGCAGGGTGTAGATCACATGACCGACCGCCGCCGTGCCGAGCGACAGGTCGACATGCGTGCGAACGTACAGCGACAACAGTCCGATGCCGATGAACAGACCGGGCAGTGCCGCGGGCAGGAGGACGACCGACCGCAGCGCCTCGCGGCCCCGGAACGAATATCGTGTCACCGCGATCGCGGCGAGGGTACCGACGGCGCCGACGATCGCGACCGTCGCGAGAGCAACCTTCAGGCTGGCGACGATTGCGCCGCGATACTCCGGCGAGGCGAACACGGCGCGGTACCAGCGGAGGGACCATCCCTCGAACGGGAACGTCAGCGCCGCCGTTCGGTTGAACGAGAACAACACCACGATGAGCACCGGTGCGAACAGGAACGCGAAGACGAGGCTCGTATAGATCAACAGCCCCCAGCTGCGCGGTCGCCGCCTCACAGGCCCTTGTACCGCTGCACCTGCGCCACGGCGGCGTAGACCGCGGCGAACGTGAGCATCATCAGGAACGAGATCGCGGCGCCGCCCGGCTGGTTACCGAAGGCGACGAACTGATCCGATACGACGGTCGCCAGCGTCGTCCCCTGCTTGCCGCCGAGCAGGGCCGGCGTTATGTAGTCGCCCGACGTCAGCACGAACGTGTACGCGAACGCCGACACCAGGCCGGTCGTGGTCAGCGGCAAGACCACCTTCGTGAAGCTCTGGAGGGCGTTTGCACCGAGATCTCGTGAGTTCTCGAGCAGGTCGCCGGGGATGCCCTGCATCGACGACGCCAGGATCAGGATCGTGAACGGCAGGAAGACGTTGACGAACGCGATGAGGACGGCCCATTTGCTGAACAGCAGGAACGAGACGGGCGAGTCGATGAGGCCCACACTCTTCAGGGCGGTGTTGATCACGCCCTTCTGCCCCAGGATCGTGTACCAGGCGTACAGGCGAACGAGATAACTCGTGAAGAGCGAGACAACGACGAGGAACAGCGCGAGGTTCTTCGCCCGCCGCAGCCGAAACGTGATGTAGAAGGCTGCGGGGTAGCCGAGCACCAGGCAGACGGAGGCGTTGGCCGCCGCCATAGCGAAAGTCCGCACGGCGATGCCCCGGTAGAGGGGATCCGCGAGCGCCTCTGTGTAGTTCTCGAGCGTGAAGGTGTACTGCAGTTGACCGTAGCCGAGCGACACGATGAAGCTCTGCACCAGCAGCAGCATGATCGGCAGGAGCAGGGCCGCCGCGATCACCAGAAGCGCCGGGCTGGCCAGGAACAGCACCGAGCGCCGGCGACGCCGGGTCGCCAGCGCGCTCGGTGCCGCCGTACGGGCCGCCGCGCTCAATTCAGCCGGCCTTGACGCCTTCCCAGCCCTTGACCCAGTCCTGATAGGAGGCGTAGCCGCTCGGGACCTTCGCCGGGATCGCCTCGAGCGGCGCTGTCTTGTTGAGCAGCTCCTCGATCTCGTCGTACGGATACAGCGTTCTGGTTGCTTCATCCATCATGTCGAGCGCTTCGGGGACCACACAGGCCTGCACCAGGTACGCGGCCTCGGCCGCCTGCGCCTCGGGGGTTAGCGCAGCGTCGATGAACGCGTACGCCGTGTCCGGGTTCGGAGCCTCGGCGGGGATCATGTACGCATCACAGAACGTCGCCGCGCCCTCCTTGGGAACGGTGTGCTGGACGGCGTCGTCGCCCTTGTCGGCGGCGAAGCTGTTCACGGCTGCCCACCCCGGCGTTCCGGCGACGATCTCGCCGGAGGCCAGGAGATCGGCCATGTTGCCGTACGACGGGATGATCAGGCGCGCGTTCGCCTTCATCTGCGTCCAGAAGTTGAGGATCTGGTCGAGCTGCTCGGGCGTATACAGGCTGTCCGCGCGGTAGATCCCGAGGGCGTACGCGCCGATCACGATCGTCGCGACCGGGTCGTCGGTGATGCCGAACTTGTCTTTGAACTGCGGCTCGAGCAGGTCGCGGTAGCTCGTGGGCGCGTCGATCGCATCCGACTGGTAGTTGATGCCCTGGACGCCCCACGTGAACGGAAACGCGTATTGCTTTCCGTCCACGTTGAACCACTTGCCTGCCGTGCCGGTCTTGAAGACGTCGTACGCCTTCTGAAAGTTGGGGACGCGGGAGACGTCGAGGACCGTCGGGATCCCGAGGTCGATGTACAAGGGGCCCCACCCGGCCTCGTACGTGCTGAGGTTGTAGTTCCCGCGGCCGCCGCCCGTCGTGAACTTCGCGGTGATGTCGTCGTGCGTGCTGATGTACGTCGTCTTCATGGTGACGTCGTTGTCCTTCAGCCACGCCTTGATCGGCTTGACGGGAATGTCGTATCCCTGCCAGCTGTAGAAGTCGAGCGTCGTCCCACTGATGTCGGCCGCGCCGCCCGCCGATCCGCCGGCCGTCGGGGTCGCGCCGCCTCCGTTGTCGTTGCTGCACGCCGCGAGCAGGGCTGGGAGGCCTCCCGCCGCGACCGCAGCGACCCCGGCCTGTCGAAGCAGTTCGCGCCGCGTGAACCTGATCGATGGAGCGTCGGGCCGTTGCCTCATCGCGCTTCCCCTCCTTCACGATGTTCGAACGTGCGGTGCACTGCTCCCTACGGCGATCGTGCCCGGCCGGCGACGATGTCCTCGGCAGTCTGCAGCGTGTCGAATCGCAAGCGGACGACATCCGAGCGGTACTGGACCTCGAACGCCTCGATGACGTCGTCGTCGGCGTCGAACACGGCGCCCGTGGCCTGCAGGAGCGGTGCTCCAGCGGCGATCCCGAGCTGCTCGGATCGCACGGTGCTGCAAGGGACGACCTGTACCGTGGTCTCGGCGCGCATCGGAACGACGCCGGCCGCGTCCTCGAGGTACCGATAGAGCGACCCGCGCGGGAGCTTGGCGTGTTCGAGATCGGGAAATCGGTCGGCCGGGAGCGACGAGCGAAGGACGGCGGCCGGCTCGCCGTCGATGACCGTCACGCGTTCGATGATGAGGACGTCTCGGGTGGGTCCGACGAGCGGGGCGATCTCGCGTGGCGTCCGCGTCCGCCGCTGCACGAGGACCGTCACGTCGACGTCCGCGCCCCGCGCCCTCAGGCTCTCGCTGAACGAACTCAAGACCGAAACCCGTTCGGTCGTCGGCGGCTCCCGGATGAAGGTTCCGCTTCCCGGGCGCCGATACAGCACGCCCTCCTTGACGAGGTCCAAGATCGCTTGCCGGATGGGAGTCAGCGACACGCCGTAGCGTGCGGCCAGCGTCCGCTCGGGCGGCAACGGCTCGCCGGGCGGGACCTCGCCTCGCTCGATCATCTCCACGAGCAGCGCGCGGAGTTGGAAGTGAAGCGGAACCGGAACGTCGCGGTTGATCTTTCTCGGCGACGCCAGAGGGCGGGTCGACTCGGCGGGCTTCGGCTCGAGCGACGCGCTCATCGCGCGGACGTTACAACGTTACGAATTTTGAGGTCAAACTCGCCGCCGGCCTGCGGCCGGCGAGCGGCGTCCCTCCATCCGGAACGTATAGTCCGCGATCGTGATGGCGCGGGGGGCGGACCGATCGAGCTCCTCTCCGGTACGGGTCGGGTTCATCGGTAGTGGCAGCGTGCTGTGGGCGTATCTGCAGCTGCTCGATCGCCTCGTTCCCCGGGGTCTGGCCGAGGCCGGCCCAATTTGCGCCCGGCGACCCGAGACATGGGAGCGGATCCGTTCCAGGCGTCCGGGCGCCGCGCTGGTGGCCGATCCCGAGGCGGTCGTGGAGAGCGACGTCGACGTCGTCCTGGTGCTCACGGCGGCGGCCAGCCATGCCGAGCTCGCGAAGCTCGCGTTGGAGAACGCGAAGCACGTCCTCGTCGAGAAGCCGCTCGCGTCCTCGCGGCGGGAGGGGGCCGAGCTGGCCGAGCTCGCACGTGCACGCGGGGTTCATCTACTCGCGGCACCCTTCGTCCAGCTTGCGCCGACGTTTCGCGCGTTGTGGACAGAGATCGCCGACGGGGCGATCGGACGGGTCCATTCCGCGAGAGGGCTCTACGGTGTTCCGCGTCCGGATTGGAACAGCTGGATGGTCGAGGTCGGACCGCTAGCCGACCTCGGCGTCTACAACCTGAAGAGCTTCACGTCCCTCCTCGGGCCGATCGCCGAGGTTGTCGCGGCGGAGACGTCCGCGGCGATGGCCTCCTTCGATGCGATGCCGGCCGGCGAGGTCCCCGACGTCTTCCATCTGACCTCGCGACACCACTCGGGGGCTCTGTCGTCGACGATCGCGAGCTGGCAGATCCGTGCCTACCGGCGACCGGCGCTGGAGCTCTACGGCACAGAGGGAGCCGCCAATCTCTTGGGTGATGACTGGGATCCACGGGGGTACGAGGTCTATCGCTCGAAGGAGGCTTCCTGGCGGCTGGTCGACGCACTCGATGCGACGTGGCTGTGGACCGACGGATTGCGCGAACTAATTTCTGCGATTCATCAGTCGCGCCAGCCTCTGGCCACGATCGAGCAGGACGTTCATCTCCTCGACGTGCTCGACGCCGCACAGACGGCGGTCAGAGAGCGGGCCGCCGTCCGGGTCACGTCCACCTTCGAGCCTGTGAACCTGAGACTCGACGTCGCCGACTTCTCGGACGCCCACGTTCACGATCCCACGCGCCCGCCTGACGAGCAGCGCTAGACGACTGCTCCTGCAAGCGAACGTCTGCGACGACGAGAGCCCGCTTCCGGCTCGGGCTGTTTCGCGTCGGCCGTCGTTTAGCGATCGGCTGGAACGTACGAGGCGATCATGACCCCCGTGCTCGTCGTCGTGGTGTTCGTCAGCCGAAGCTTCTTCGCCGGAGTGCCGTCGCGGAAAAGCCGCTTCCCGCCGCCGATCACGAGCGGATGGATCATCAACGCGAACTCGTCGACCAGGTCCTCATCCATGAGCGTCTGGACGAGCTCCCCACTACCGATCACGATGAGGTCTTTACCGTCCTGCGCCTTGAGCTCCTCGATCTCCTTGGCGACGTTGCCCTTGATCACGTGGCTGTTGCTCCAGGGGAGGGGCTCCCGCAGCGTCGTCGAGACCGCGTACTTCGGGAGCCCGTTGATGATTGCCGCCATCGGGTCGTCGGCGGACGCGTTCGGCCAGTACCCCGCGAAGATCTGGTACGTGCGCCGACCGAGGACGAGTCCGCCGGACTCGCTCAGCCGGCCCATGACGGCCCGGCCACCCTCGTCGTCGAAGTACTGCGGCTGCCAGCCGCCCGCGTCGAAGCCGCCGCTCGGGTCCTCGTCCGGATAGCCCGGCGACTGGATCACCCCGTCCAGAGTGACGAACTCGCTGACGATCAGTCTGCCCATGCCGTCCTCCCGCGCGGGCCGTGTCCTCGTTCATCCGCGAACCGCGTTCTGATACCCCTACCCAGATCGGCGCCGCTCCCATGGCTCAGCGGGGCGAAGAACTCGAGCGCGATACCGTCGGGGTCTCGCAAGCTCACGTCCGACCCGTGGTGCGAGTCCTCGATGTCGGTGTGCTGGATGCCGAGCTCGTCGAGTTCTCGAGTTCCGCTCGGTCCTCGCAGCCGAATGCGACGTGATCGAGCCCGAGCCTGAGCTCGCTGAACCTCATCCGGCGCTGGCTTCTCCCTCGTTCACGTCCTCACCTACCATCTGACGTTGGCTCTTCTCGTTCTCCCGGTGTGGCATGACCTGCGTGCGGTGTGGTTCCTCGGGATCTCGGCAGCACCCATGCGATCGTCGACCGGAGATGGCCGACGCGACTGCTGCTCAGCTCCGCTGGAAGCAGAACTTCGCGATGGCGTCTTGGGGAGTGATCGTGACCGACCAGGCCATTCATCTGAGGATCCTGGGCATCAGCCTGTACTGGTTGTCACGTTGAGACGTGGTCATCGAAGGAAGCCGCACCGCAACGACGTCTGCATCCCAATGAGACGATGGGGCGTATGAAGGTAACGATCCTCGACGACTGGTTCGACACACTCCGCGGGTTGCCGTGCTTCGAAAAACTCGCGGAACACGAGGTTACGGTGTGGAACGACCACGTCGAGGACGTCGACGTCCTGACCGACCGACTACAAAGATGCGAGGCGCTCGTGCTCATACGGGAGCGGACGCGGATACGCGCGCCACTGCTCGAGCGGCTGCCGACGCTGCGACTGATCAGCCAGCGGAGCGTCTATCCTCACATCGACCTCGACGCGTGCACGCGGCTCGGAATCATCGTCTCATCCGATCTGCACTCGGACACGCCGTCGCACGCAACGGCCGAGCTCACGTGGGGCCTCGTCCTCGCGGCGATGCGACAGATTCCGCAGCAGGCGGCGTCCCTGCGTGCAGGTGAGTGGCAGATGGGCGTCGGGGACTCGCTTTACGGCAAGTCTCTTGGCATCTACGGCTACGGCCGGATCGGTGCCGTCGTCGCCGGGTACGGCCGAGCCTTTGGGATGCGCGTCGTCGTCTGGGGCCGGGAGACGTCGCTCGCGAGGGCGCAGACCGATGGCTACGAATCTGCCGAGAGCAAGGCCTCGTTCTTCGAAGCATGCGATGTGTTGTCAATTCATATGCGTCTAGTACCGGCGACGCGAGGGATCATCAAGGCCTCGGACCTCGCTCGCATGAAGCCGACGGCGCTTCTCGTGAACACGAGCCGTGCGGCGCTCATCGAAGCCGGCGCGCTGGTCTCGGCCCTGCAGGCGGGCCGGCCCGGCATGGCTGCCGTCGACGTCTTCGACGAGGAACCGCTTCGCGACACGTCACATCCGCTGTTGCAGATGAGCAGCGTCGTCGTTACGCCGCACATCGGGTACGTGACGAAGGACGAGTTCGACGTGCAGTTCTCCGACGTGTTCGATCAGATCAATGCCTACGCGGCAGGAAAGCCGACCAACGTCGTGAACCCGGATGTCCTCGGACATCCGCGATGAGGAGTTGGCGGGAGGAACTCCTTGCGCGTCCTCCCAAATCGCCTCGAGCCGACTACCCTCGTCGCTCATGTTCTTCGTGACTGAGGCGGCCGACGAGCTGGAGCAGGAACTGCGTGCCCTCGGAACGCCGGAGCGCGCCGAGGGCGAGAAGCGCTACCTGAAGAGCGATCTCGAGTTCCTCGGCGTCTCCGTGTGGGGAATCCGCAGCGTCATGAAGTCCTTCGCCGGGCGGCACCCGGATCTATCCCACGACCACATCGTTTCCCTGGTGGCTTCTTTGTGGTCGGAACCGGTGTTCGAGCGGCGGATGGCCGCCGTGATGCTGCTTGAAGAGCACGCACGACTGCTGAAGCCGGCCGACCTCGACCTGATCGAGCGGCTCATCCGTGAGTCGAAGACGTGGGCGCTCGTCGACGTGCTGAGCGGCGACGTGGCAGGCGCGGTCGTCCTTCGGAACCCAGGGGCCGCGGATCGGCTCGATCGCTGGGCCAAGGACGAGGACTTCTGGGTGCGCCGTTCGGCGTTGCTGGCGGAACTCCTCCCGCTGAAGGACGGTGCGAGCTTCGGCCGCTTCGCCTCCCACGCCGACGCGATGCTCGACGAGAAGGAGTTTTTCATCCGCAAGGCCATCGGGTGGGTGCTGCGCGAGACGGGCAAACGCCGCCCCGACGAGGTGTACCAGTGGCTCGCGCCGCGGACGCATCGCGCGTCCGGCGTGACGATGCGCGAGGCTGTGAAGTATCTGGACGACCGTCGCAAGAGGGAGCTGATGGCCGCGTACAAGGAGGGCAGGCCCGCCGACGAAAGCCGACGAAAAAGATCCAACGTCGCAGATCCGCGACGGGGCTGAGGACGTCTTCCGGCCGATGGCGGACGGGGTCGAAGCGGCCGGACCCAAAAGGAGGGCGAGAGATGGCCGCCTTCGTCTTGATCCACGGCGCCGGCGACGTCGGCTGGTACTGGCGTCTTGTCGAAAGCGAGCTGCGTGCACGAGGCCACGACACCGTCGCGCCCAACCTTCCATGTGACGATGACGCGGCCGGACTCCCCGAATACACAGACGCCGTCGTCGACGCGATCGGTTCTCGGACCGGTGTGGTCGTCGTGGCCCAGTCGCTGGGCGGCTTCACGGCGCCGCTCGTGTGCGAGCGGGTGCCGGTCGAGCTGCTCGTCCTTGTCGCACCGATGATTCCGGCTCCCGGCGAGGCCCCCGCCGATTATTGGGCGAACACCGGATACGACGAGGAGGCGCGCGAACACTACGACGATGAGATCGCCCTGTTCTACCAAGACGTCCCGAGAGCGCTTGCGGCGGAGGCCTTGAAGCGTGGACGTAGGCAGTCTGAGACGCGGATGGGGGAGCGATCGCCGTTGAAAGCCTGGCCGACCGTCCCGACGAGAGTCATCCTCTGTCGCGATGACCGCCTGCTCCCCGCTCCCTTCGTTCGAAGGGTCGCGCGCGAGCGTCTGGGGATGACGCCGGACGAGATCGACGGCGGTCACACGCCCGCACTCAGCCGCCCGAAGGAGTTGGCGGACCGCCTCGACGGCTACGCTGCAGAACTAGGGCTGTTGGCAAACGCCGACACCTCGTAGCGTCTCTCGAGCCCACCCTGAGAGAGGCGTCGGGACCGGAATCACGAGGATCGATGAGCTGTCTGAAGGTGAAGGGGGCCCGACACGCCCTTTAACTCGACGGGCCCGATGTCCGTAAACGTCACGGCCGTTCCGGCGGCGGCGTCGACGACTTCCTGGCTCACCAGCACCTCGCCCGGTCTCGCGTAGTCGGCGATCCGCGCCGCGATGTTCACCGTCCGGCCGAAGTAGTCCCCCTCCTGGAAGACCACCGGCCCGGCGTGGATCCCGACATGCGCGGGTGGAAGGCCTCGCGTCGCAACGCCGTCCACCATCTCGAGTGCGGCAATGACGCCTTGGGCGGGGTCCGGAAAGTAGAACATCACGCCGTCCCCGAGCCACTTCACCGGCTGGCCACCGTGTTCCTGTGCGCGGCGCCGGACGAACGTCGCAAGCCTGGCCGCCAGGTCCGCCGCAGCCTGGTCTCCGCGCTCCTCCGTCAGCCTCGTGTACCCGGTGACGTCGAGGAAGACCATGGCCGGCGGACGGTGCAACCGCTTGAGCAGCCCGGCCCTGTCGAGCGCGCCCTCCACGTACTCGACCAACGCCCTGCTCCAGGCGTGTTCCTGCTGTCCGTGGTAGATGGCGAGCGTCGCCTGCTCGGTGAGGGGGGCGACGCGGGACCCCACGTCCGCCTGCGCCTCGAGCATCTCCGCCTCCGTCATGCCTGACTCCAGGAGGGGCCGGATCACCTCGGTCCCATACCAATCCGTCTCGGTCTCGATGATTCGACGAAGACTGTCTTCGCAGACCCGGAGCCACCGTTCGATCGCGATGGGCCGGAATCCGTTCGAGAGCTGGAGTTGGATCGCCTCGACGACGGAAAGCTCGTCCTCGCGCACGCGGTCCCCAGGCTGGGGGTCTGCGAAACCGACGGCCTCTCGGACGACCTCGAGCAGCTCCAACGGAACACCCGTGCGTTCACTCAGCTCGCCGAATGTAGTGTCGCTGAGTACGGCGAACCGATCGAACACGGGCACGTCCAGGAAGGACAACGAAAGAAGTCGTTGGCGGACGGCGGTGGCCATCTCGTCCAGCGGAACGCCGGCGCGCTCCAAGCTCCGAACCCAGCGCGCCCTTCGAACGTCACCCGGCGAGAACGTATCCCTCGGGCCAGGTTTCAGGATCCCGATCTCGACCAATCGGTCGACGTACTCCAGGTCGACGCCGGCCCTTCGAGCCACCTCACGGCGCGAGCGTTCCTCCACGGCAGGAGGCGATGGTATCCGGAGCCGCCACTCGTTCACCTCGGCCGCGCGACAGGTTCCGGAACATCGGCTCCACTCACCGCTACTCACGTCGGGAACTCGCGCGGAGGCGCTCCGCCGAGATCGCGTGGGCAGCCCTTTTCGCCTGCGGCATCCCCGTGACCGTCGCGAGGAATTCCTCCTGGTCGAGCGCCCACACCGTGCTGTCCACCGTCGCGCGGACCGTCGCCGTCCGCAGCACATCCTTGAGTAGCGCGATCTCGCCGAAGTGATCGCCCTCCGACAGTGACGCGACGAAGCGGCCGTCCGTAAGGACCTCGAACGCGCCGGCGTCGACTACGTAGAAGCGGTCGCCGACATCACCTTGCCGGATCACGTCGGTCCCACGGACGACGTTGAGCCGATCGAGCTGGCGCGCCACGCGTTCGACGTCGCTCTTCGGCAGAGGTCCGAACATCGGGAGCGCCGAGATGAGCTCGAGTTGCCGGGTCGGAACGACGACCTGTTGCTCCAGGCGGTCGAGCGCGCGGAACCCCAACAGCGTGATCAGAGGCACGACTGCGGACGCGACCACGAAGGAAGCGCTGAGGCCAAACAGCGATACCAGCGCCGCCGCGACCGGTCCGCCGACGCCGAAGCCGATCATCCAGAGCGACTCGATCGCTCCGAACACGCGAGCGAGCAGCGAGTCGTCGATGGCGCGTTGGAGCAACGTCCGCCCGGCGACGTCGAGCACGGTCGTCGCCGCCCCGGCTACGCCCGACGCGAGCACAGCAGCGGCGACGGTGTCCCCGAACCCGAGTACGGCGATGCTGGCACCCATGACGACGGCGCCGCCGAGCAGCGTCGGTGAGATCCGAGACCGCCCGACCAAGGCGACCGATCCTGCGGCGCCGAGCAGGACGCCCACCGCGATCGAGGTGTGAAGGGCGCCCACACCCGCCGCGCCGATCCCGAGGCGATCGAACGCGAGCGTCACGAGGAGGACGTCGAACGTACCCCACACGAGCGCCATCGCCGCTGCGACGGTCAGCAATGCGCCCGCTCCACGCACTCGGGCAATTGCGAGAAGCCCCGTCACCGCGTCGACGGCGAACGACCACGGACCGACCGTGCGGTTCGGGGGCCTCGTGTCGTGCACGACCCGGACGCCGTACGCGAGGAGCGCCCCGAGGCCGAGGATGGCGGCCATCACGAGGTATGCGACGCCGACGGACGTCGCCGCCAGAAGCACGGCCACGCCGGCCGTTCCGGCGGTGCCGCCCAATCCCTCGACTAGCGACGAAACCGAGTTTGCGGCCGCGAGCTCGTCGGGCGAAGAGGCGAGTTTTGGCAGCAGCGAGTGGTGACCGGGACGGCCGGTTGTGTACGTCGCCATCGCGATCGTCGCAACCGCGTACACCAGGATCGCAGGCGCGTCCGCAACCATCGCGATCCCGGTTGCGGCCGTCGCCCCCGCCTGCAGCGTGTAACCGATCGCGACCACGCGTCTCCGCGAGTGCCTATCGCCGAGCGCGGCGGCGATCGGGGCGACGACGGCCGCCGGCGCCAGCAGCACCAGCGTGACGATGCCAGCCGCGGCCGTGCCACCACGATCGAAGGCGTACACGAGAATCGCGATCCATGTTGCCGGTTCCGCAACGTTGAAGGCGAGAAACGCCAGCTCGGCGCGTCGCAGATCACGGTTGCGTATGACGCTCTGGACGGCGCTCGCCGGCCGGCCGAGACGCAGCAGCAGCCACTTCACGCACGGAGCATCGCATCCGAGGCCCGGGCCCGCCGAGGCGGTTCAGGGCAGCTCGCGCTGGGCTGCCGTCGCCGGATTGCCCCGGGTGAGAAACAGCACCACGAAGTACAGCAAGGGAACGCCCGCGTAGATCGACAGGCTCACAGTCGGCGCGGTCCCCGCCAGCAGGATCGCCACGACACAAAGCCCAGCAGGCACAACGACCGTCAAGACGCCCACCCTCCGCGACCGCCGGTCGATCGGCTCGAACAGCAGTTGCGGCCGGTTGGTCGCGTACAACCAGATGACAAGCCTGGTTAGCGCGATTGCCAGCAACAGCACGCCGTACAGGGTCAGGGCGACGGTTTGGTCACCGTACCGAGAGATCAGGGCGGCACCGAACGGAAGCAGCGTGAGCGGTAGCAAGTAGAGCACGTTTAGCCACACCAAATTTCGGTCCGTGAGGCGAACGAAGGAGAACAGATCGCGGTGTGACGTCCATGCTATCGCGACGACAAGGAAGCTGATCACGAACGCGACGAACGAGGGCCGAATCTCCCGCAACGCATCGGCGAGGCGCTTCCCGTCCGTAAGATCGGGGATCCGAATCTCGAGCACAAGCAGCGTGATGATGATCGCGAACACACCGTCCGACAGGGCCATCACGCGCCTGGGATCGTGAGCGCGCTCGAAGCGCCGGCGCTCATCGTCAAGGTTCAACAGAAGTCCACTGCTCCGCCACGTCCTGGGACCCACACCGAGAGTCCGTCGTCATGACGCGTCTACGGACACGAGACGCCGGCGCCGCAGAGTTTTAACTCCTCCTCGTTTGCGACAAAGGAAACGAGCGTAGAGCGTGGCATCGTTGCGAGCCCTCCGCCGGACTCGAATGATGGGATGACGTCGTCGTTTGTCCGGATCGACGCTGTGTACTCGATGCATCCGCCCTCCGCGCGGATGATTCGAGTACCGCCTGCGCCGTCGGGCGTTGTGCAATTCGCCGAGAGCGTCACCTCGACGAGTGGCTCGACGGGCGCCCGACCGACCTGGACGATCACACCCGTGCCGCCGCCGACGCCCATCGTGATGGTCGCCCGCCCGCGCACGATGGTGGCGTTCGAGAGCTCCCAGCCGAGCGGGAGACGGCGGATACACGGCAGTTCCGTAGCCGACGGCACCGCCTGTGCCATGAGGATCATCGCTCGATCGGTATCGCACGAGGGCGTCAGCACCTGTCCGCGACTTGGGAAGAACAATTCAACCGCGAACGACGCGGCAAGAACGACGACGAGCAGGCTCAACGCGATCAAGCCGACGCGTCTGAAGCTCCACCGCTGAATTTGGATCGGCCGGCGTGCTGGAGCAAGCCTCCGGAACTCCTCCAGGAGTTCGGGCCGATCCTGCTTCATGAGCGATCGCAGCTGCGTGGGGCTTGCCACGCCGCGCGTAGCGGCGAACGCCTCTGCCAGATCGTCGGGTGTGAAGTACTGCAGAGCCCGCCGGTAGACCGTCTCGGCATCCGAGCGCAGGGCAAGGACCAGCATCATGTTCGCGAGATCGACGGCTTGCCGCCAAGGTGAGGGACGTACCTGGACGAAGAAGACATCGATCAGGCGCAGATGGCCGCCTTGGACCATGAGATTCGCCGGCTTGATGTCACGGTGTGCAAGGCCGACGTGCCACAGACGCCGGACGAGCTGCAATCCCTCGTCGATGACCTGGTCGTCGACAGGGGCACTTCCGATCTCCTCGGCGTCCTCGAAGAATTCCATCGCGATCAAGTACTCGCGCTCCGGCGTGATCTCGACGACGCCGAAGGGTGCCGGCGTGGGGAAGCCGAACTCGCCCAGCAGCCTGAGCGTGTAATCCTCGTACTCGACGAAACGTCGAACCGTCTTGAACGGCGTTTCGTCTTCCAGCCCCCCATAGAGCATCGCGCGGCCGAGCTTGTACCAACGGTCGGCGCGGACGTGATTCTTCGCGTAGAGCTTCGCGAAGATCGAGCGCTCATCGCCGTTCTCATCGATCACCGTCAGCTTGAGCGGTGTGGAACCGCCGGAGGCGGCGAGTCCGACCGGCTTCATGTCGAGCACCGAGAATCCGAGCTGGTCCTGCATCGCGCGGCGGATTGCGTCTCCGCGGCGTCCACCGACGTCGAGATGGGCCGCCTTCCCTCGACGCTGGTACGTCACGGGGAACACATCGTTGGGAACGAACGCCCGGAACATCGCGATCGGAATGGCCACACCTACGATCGCCCCGAACATGACGTCGGTTGGATGATCGATGCCCAGGTAGATACGAAGGAGCCCGACCGCGGTGATGCCGAAGACGATCACGAGTTTCGCGTACCAGCGCGGCCTCCCTGGCACAACGAGCATGAAGGCGAACGCGATCGCAAGCGCGGTCAGAACTGCGATCGGCCGGGATGGAGCCGAGTAGCCCTCCCAGGCGCCGATCTGCGTTACGTCGAGCGGTCTCACGCGCGCAGCGACGACGTTAAGAGCGTCCAAGCCGAGATGCAGCAGCGCGAGACTGATGAGGAACACGATGAGGTGGCGAAAACGCCGGAAGACGATCGCGAGCGCAGCGACGGTGACGCCGAGCCCACCGAGTCCCCATCGCGAGCCGACCGAGTTCAGGCTTCTGGCCAGCGCATCGAGCCAGTCGGTGCGAAGCGCCACGATGGGGCGCGTCAGTGCAGCATCGAAACGATCGAGGGGTCCTGCCGAGACGTGAAGCCAGAGGGAGCCCGAGACCACGATGATCAGTGCCGCCGCAACCCAAAGCCGGCCGCTGAGCCCGATGCTCTTGGGCAACGGCGCCGGCGTACCCGTCGGCCGCCGCCGCCGTTCCGTCTTCGTTAGGTCGACGGGGACGTACCTCATGACGGAGTGTGTCCGACCGGCCATGCGCAGAAGGTCTACACCGTCTGGACACAGAGCGAAAGTCGGCGACGACGTTGCGTCATCGGACGGGCTCCCGGAGGTTACCTACCGGTCCGCCGCCCCGGCCGGGGCCGCCTGAGCCGCGGGTTGGCGCGGACCCCTCACGGCGGCCCCGGGGAATGCCGAGGAAGTTGCCGAGGAAGGAGAAGGATGCGGTCGACTTCCGTCCGAACCGGCCGCAGGTCGAAGCCGCCTACGCCGAGCGCGTTCGCGGTCCGGCGCCCCAGGCGCTCGAACAGTCGAATTGACGCCTCCAGCGCGGCCGCCGTCTCCCCGAGCGCGAACCGCCCCCAACAGCGCTCGAGCGATGCCTGGACGTCGGCGTCCATCCATGTACGCATGTGAACGCCGAGGTGCCAGGTGTCGAACCCCCATCCATGCCTCGAGCGGTGATCCCACTCGGTCATCCGCAGCAGCTCCTCTTTGAGGTCCTCGTCGCGACGCTTGGCCATCCACGGCTCGTCCCGCACGACGGCCTTGGCGGTCATGATCGCGGCCGCGGCGAACCAGTCGACGCACCTGCGGAACTCCTCTGCCGTCGGCGGCGTCGCGCTCGCCGCGTCGCCGCTCAGCCGCGCGCCGAGCCCGTCCTTGTCGATCAGCACGCGGAAGCCGCGGACGTACGAAACGCCCTGGTCGAGGGCGTTCACCGGGGCGATCATGAAGTCGATCTTGCCGTCGACGTAGTACACGAGCCGCGTCGGGTGCCATCCCTCGTTCTCGAGTTCCTCCACGGCCAGGACGTCGCCGAAAGTTGAGTACCAGTACCGCGATTCCAGGAGCGTCGCGGGCTGGCGCACGTACAACTCGACGTCGACGTCGGACAGCGGATCGGACTCCTCGGGGTTTCGAGCCAGTGATCCGGTCAGCACGAGGAGGCGGATGTTGTCGTTCGAGGACGCCCAGGCGACGAGATCGTCGAGCGCGCGCCGGTGATCCACGCCGGGATCGTAAGAGCTGGGCCGCTTCGCATGCCTGTTCGTATGCTGGGCGTGGTGATGTCGCCCCCCGTGAACGATCGGTTCCTGCGCGCGTGCCGGCGGCAGTCGGTCGACCGCACGCCGGTGTGGTTCATGCGGCAGGCCGGCAGGTACCTCCCCGAATACCGAGAGCTGCGTCGGAACGACGACATTCTCGAGGCCGTCAGGCACCCGGATCTCGCCGTCGAGATCACGATGCAGCCGCTGCGCCGATTCGAATTCGACGCCGCGATCCTGTTCTCCGACATCATGGTGCCGGTCGAGGCGCTCGGTGTCGACGTCCGAGTCGAGCCCGGGACTGGACCCGTCGTCGCCGAGCCGCTTCGATCGCGCGCGGACGTCGCGCGATTGCGTCGGCTCGAACCGGAGGCGGAGGTTCCGTACGTCCTCGAGGCGGTGCGCCTCTTGCGCAAGGAGCTCGACGTCCCGCTCATCGGCTTTGCCGGCGCGCCATTCACGCTGGCCGCATATCTCGTCGACGGCGGCCCCTCGCGCACGCACGACCGAACGCGCGCGTTCATGCGATCCGACTCGGACACCTGGCGGTCGCTCCTCGAGTGGCTTGGTGATCTCACCGTTGCGCACCTGCGCCGGCAGATCGAGGCCGGTGTCCAGGCCGTGCAGGTCTTCGACAGCTGGGTCGGATCCGTCTCCGTCGACGACTACGTCGCCCGCGTGCAGCCGGTCATGCGATCCCTCTTCGACCGCCTGTCGGCACTCGGGGTGCCGACCATTCACTTCGGCGTCGGAACCGGCGAGCTGCTCGGCGCGATGCGCCGGGCGGGTGGCGATGCCATCGGCGTGGACTGGCGCGTGCCGCTCGACGTCGCGTGGGAGCGGATCGGCCCGGACCGCGCCGTGCAGGGGAATCTCGACCCCGTGGCGCTCCTCGGACCGTGGGAGTCGCTCGCCGACGATGCCCGGCGCGTCCTGAAGCGCGCCGGCGGACGCGACGGGCACGTCTTCAACCTTGGGCACGGCGTGCTGCCGCACACGCCGGTGGAGAACGTCCAGCGCGTCGTCGATCTAGTGCACATCGAGAGCGAGCGGACCGCGGTGTGAACGGGCCGATCGGCGTCCTGGTGATGGCGTACGGCACTGCGAGCGGGCCGGACGACGTCGAGCGCTACTACACCGACATCCGTGGGGGCCGCCCGCCGGCGCCCGAGCAGCTCGCCGAGCTTCGCGAGCGGTACGCCGCGATCGGCAATCGCTTCCCGCTGCTCGACATCACGCGCGAGCAGGCCGCGGGACTCGAGCGCGTGCTGAACGAGACCGAGGACGACGACTACGTGGCGTACCTCGGGATGAAGCACTCGCCGCCGTTCATCCACGAGACGGTCGAGACCATGACGACCGAGGGCATCGAACGGGCCGTCGGCGTCGTGATGGCTCCACACTGGTCCGGGATGTCGGTGGAGACGTACATCGACCGCGTCCGCGAGGCCGCCGGCGGCGAGGGTCCGGCGTTCGCGTTCGTCCGGAGTTTCCACGACGAGCCCGCCTTCGTCCGATTCCTGTCGAGTCGCGTTACGGCCGCGCTCGCCATGATCCCGGACGATGTCCGGGACGCCACCGCGGTCGTCTTCTCGGCGCACAGCCTTCCGGTGCGTACGGACGACGACGGATCACGGCGGTGCAAGTCCTGCGACGCCGACCTCTGCAAGACGGGGTGCCGATACCACGCGGGCCTGCGCGAGACAGCCGAGCTCGTCGCGCTCAGCACTGGGGTGACCGACTGGACGACGGCCTGGCAGAGTGCGGGGCGGACGTCCGACCCATGGTGGGGGCCGCCGCTCGAAGACGTCATCGCCGATCTGGGCGGCTCCGGACGAGGCGGCATCGTCGTGTGCCCTGCCGGCTTCGTGGCGGACCACCTCGAGATCCTCTACGACGTCGACATCGAGGCGCGGCAGGTCGCCGAGGATGCGGGGATGGCGTTCGCTCGCACCCAGATGCCGAACGCGGACCCGGAGTTCGTGCGCGTCCTAGCAAACGTCGCGCGTCGTGCGTTCGTCGAGGAGTTCGGAGGGTGAGCGGGCGCATCGTCGTCGTGGGCGCGGGCATTTCCGGTCTCGTCGCCGCCCATCGGATCCGGACTGCAGACCCCGAGGCCGATGTCGTTGTCCTCGAGAGGGATGGACGAATCGGCGGCAAGATCGCGTCGATCGAAGTGGCCGGCGTGCAGGTCGAGGCGGGTCCCGATTCACTTCTGTTCCGCAAGCCGTGGGCCGTCGATCTCGTTCGCGAGCTCGGGATGGGCGCGGATCTCCTTCCGGCGGCGACGTCGCGGACGCACCTATTCACCCGCCGCGGGCTCGTTCCGTTCCCGTCGGGTCCGTTCGGTATACCGACCGATCCGCTCGAGCTGTGGCGATGGCCCGGAATGTCACAGCGAGGAAAGCTTCGAGCGGCGCTCGATCTCATAACGAAGCCTCGCGCCGACCACGGCGACGAGTCCCTCGGTGCGCTGCTCCGCCGCCGGATCGGGGACGAGGCAACCGACGCGCTCGTGGCGCCCCTGCTCGGAGGACTGTTCGCGGGGGACGTCGACCGGCTCGGCGTTCGGGCGACGTTTCCGGTGCTCGCCGACTGGGAGCGCGAACACGGCAGCCTCCTGAGGGGGGCGCGGGCCGCGGTCGCCGCGTCCCGGCGCGCAACGCCGGTTCCCATGTTCGTCCGACTGCGCGGCGGGCTCGGGCGCCTTCCTTCGGCGCTCGGTGCCCGAATCGGCGCGGCACGGATTCGCACGGGAGCGCCCGCAACATCACTGCGGCGATCCGGTGACTCATACGTGGTGTCGGCGCCGGACGGCGACATCGACGCCGACGCCGTCGTCGTCACCTCGCCCGCGTTTGCGACGGCGCGCCTGCTCGCGCACGTCGCCCCCGCGGCGGCGCCGGAGCTGCAAGCGATCCGGCACGTCGACACGGCCGTCGTCCAGCTCGTGTACGGCGAGGGAACGAACGACCCGCTCCCCGACTCGTCGGGGTTCGTCGTTCCGCGGGGCCGCCTGGCCATGACCGCGTGCACGATCGTGTCCAGGAAATGGCCCGATCCGTCGTTCGGCTCCCGAGCCGTCGTGCGGTGCTTCGTCGGCGCCGCCGGCGTCGAGGACCTCGTCGCCCAGCCGGACGACGACATCGTCGATGGAGTAGCGCGGCAGCTCGCGGCCCTGCTGCCGCTGCCCGAGCGCCCGGAGGCCTCGGCCGTGGTGCGATGGCCCGCGGCGATGCCGCAGTACGTGGTCGGGCATCTGGAGCGCGTCGAGCGGATCGAGCAGTCGCTTCCCGAGGGTCTCGTCCTCGCGGGGCAGGCGTATCGCGGCGCCGGCGTTCCCGACGCCGTTCGTCAGGGTGCCGTGGCGGCGGACCGAGTCGCCGCGTTCTTGGCCGGTCGGGCCGATCGATTCGAAGGAGAGCGGGTGCGATGAGCGAATCGCTGTACGCGGTGTACCCCGTGTTCGCAGCGGATCCCGATATCGAGCTGGATCCGGACGACGCCGCACAGGAGGTCGAGAACCTCTTCAAGGAAGTGTCCGACGACGTCTCGGTGCGCGGCGTGTACTCGACGGTCGGGTTCCGCGCCGATGCCGACGTGATGCTGTGGCTCGTTTCGCCGACGGCGGACGCGGTGCAGGACGCGATCGTCCGCTTCCGACGGACGGCGCTCGGCCGGGCGCTAGAAATGACGTGGTCCTTCATGGGGGTCGTCAAGCCCGCAGAGTTCACCCCCGACCACGCACCCGCGTTCGTGAGGGGCGACGCACCGAGGCGGTACGTCTCGGTCTACCCGTTCGTCCGTACGCCCGAGTGGTATTTGCTGCCGCGCGACGAGCGAGCCGCGCTCCTGCGCGAGCACGGCGTGATCGGCCGCGAGTTCCCTGACGTGCTGGCCAACACGACGAGCGCCTTCGGCATCAACGACTGGGAATGGATCCTGGCCTTCGAAGCGGACGATCTCGGCCGTATCGTCGATTGCATCCGCCGACTACGCGAGGCCGAGGCGCGCCGCTTCACCAAGGCGGAGGTCCCGTTCGTCTCGGGCATCCGAAAGGATGTTCGCGACGCGGTGCGTGACCTCGTCTAGCCTGCCTTAGGTCACCTCGCCGACGCCGGGCCGCGTGACCCCTCCGGCAGGGCCAACCGACTGCGGCTGATCCGCGCCCTCGCTCGTCGACGCCGAACCGCGTTCGTGCCGGACCCGCTTGCCTCGAGCTCGCCCGGCGCCTACGGTCGTTGTATGAGCGCCAAGCGCTACGACGACATCGATCCTTTCGTCCTCAAGGCACTTCCGAACCCCGGTGGCGCCATGGAGCTCAAGCACAAGGCGCCGGAGGTCACATTTCTGGGCGCGCGTGCCCAGCCCGACTTCGGGACGCTGTACGTCACGTTTTATCCGAACGAGAGCGTCATCGAGCTGAAGTCACTAAAGGAATACCTGTATCAGTGGAGGGACACCGCGGTCTCGTACGAGCGCTTTCTCGACGTCGTGTACGAACACCTCATCCTGGTGTACCAGCCGGTGCGGCTCCGGCTGGTCTTCGAGACGCGTCCACGCGGCGGGATCTCGAGCAAGTTGACGGTCGACTCCGACTGGGCGATCCGCGGCGGAAAGGAACAGTTCCGCGACTGGGTCGGGCTCGACGACACCTGGTAGACGGGCCGTTCCTTGTCGGACGTCGGCACGAGCGGCATCATGCCGTGGGACCAGGAACGGAGGTGAAGGCGTTGCCGCACGGCAAGGACAAGGGCGGGGAGAAGCACGTCAAACGCACGGCTCAGAAGAACCTGAAGCAGAAGCGCGCCGAGAAGAAGGCCAAGCGCGCGACCGCGGGGACGCAGCCGATCCATATCGAGACGTCGCAGTCGTAGGCGTGTTCGAGCAACTCCTCAGCGTCTGGGACGGCGAGGAGGTCGCGCTTGCCTTCGACGCCGAGCTCGATGCGTGGATGTTCGTGTGCGTTCATTCCACCGCCCTCGGACCCGGCGCCGGCGGGACGCGCATGAAGGTCTACGAGACGCCGGCCGACGCCCTGGGGGACGGGCTGCGACTGTCCGGCGCCATGACGCGCAAGAACGCGGTCGCCGGTCTGCCGCTCGGCGGTGGAAAGGCCGTGATCGCGGTCTCGGAGCTGCCCGCCGGTGAGCGACGGGAGCGTCTCCTGCTCCGCTACGCCGACCTCGTCGAATCGCTGCACGGTACGTACTGGACGGCGTGCGACATGAACACGTCGCCCGAGGACATGGACGTTATCGGGCGCCGGTGCTCCTCGGTGTTCGGGAGAACGGAGGCAGCGGGCGGCTCGGGCAGCTCCGCTCCGGCGACCGCAGACGGTGTGTTCCACGCCATCGCGGCCAGCGTCGAGCACGTCTTTGGGACGCCGGGACTCGACGACCGCTCGGTCGTGGTGCAGGGCGTTGGTGCCGTCGGCCAGCCGCTCGCCCGCCGCCTGTCCGACGCGGGCGCCAAGGTCGCCGTGGCCGACGTCGATCAGGCGCGAGCAGAGCGCGCGTCCGCCGAGATCGGCGCCACGGCGGTCGCGGCCGAGGACGCCCTCTCGAGCGAGTGCGACGTCTTCTCGCCGTGCGCGACCGGCGGCGTGCTGTCCGCCGAGACGATCGCCCGGCTGCGGTGTCGCATCGTCGCCGGTGCGGCCAACAACCAGCTCGTCTCGCCGAGGGACGCCGACCGCTTCGCCGAGCGCGGCGTCCTGTACGCCCCCGATTTCGTCGTCAACGCCGGCGGCATCATCCACCTGGCCTCGCTTGAGCTACTGGGGGAGGACCAGGCCCGGCGGGACGACCGAATCCGAGAAATCGGCGGCACCCTTGCGGACGTGTTCCGCCGGGCCGACGCCGACGGCGTCTCGACGTCGGAGGCCGCCGAAGTCATGGTTCGCGAGCGGCTCAGTCGAGCGCCAGCCTGATCGCGAGCAACACGATCACTGCGTTGCCGGCGAGGCCCGTCACGAGCGTCGCGTTCTGGGGCAGGCGGTGATGGAGGAGTCCGCCCGCGCCAACCAGGGTGAGCTGCCACGCCGCCGACGCCGCGAACGCCCCGACCACGAAGAGCGCCTTCGCGTCCGGGCCGATGAGCGCCTCGGCCTGCAGCCCGAGGATCAGCGCCGCGAAGTACGCGACCGTGACCGGGTTCAGGAGCGTCAGCCCGAGGAACGCGAGGAAGGTCGACACGCCTCCCCGTTCCGAGCGGCGATCCTGCGGGGGCTGCGATGCTCCGGATAGCGGTCGGCGCAGCAGTTGCCACGTCCGAATACCGGCGATCGCTAGCAGTACGAGGACGCTTACCCCCTGGAGCGGTTCCTCGAGGGGTTCGAGCGCCGCGGCAGCGGCGGATCCCAGGACGGCGGCAACGGTCGCGTACATCAGATCCGCGCTCGCCGTGCCGATCGCGGCCGGCACCGCGTGCGCGAACCCGCGACGCATCGACATGTCGACGAGCAGGACGGCGATCGGGCCGACGGGCACCGCGATTCCGAGACCGGCGAGAATGCCCTCGAGGAGCGCTCGCACCTCAGCCGCCGCGCCCACTATCGCGGCGCTCGCAAACGGGGCGGCGTCGGTCGGCCTACGAGCGGGTCGAAACCAGACCGAGCTCGCTCAGCCGGTCGACGGGCAGCACGTGGCAGTACGGCTCGTGCCCGGTCTTCTCGTAGTACCGCTGGTGGTAGCCCTCCGCCGGATAGAACGCCTCGAAGTCCTCGATCTGCGTAGCGATCGGCCTGGAGAACCGCTCCTGTGCCCGGGCCTTCGAGGCCTCGGCCGTCTTTCGCTGCTCGGGCGAATGGGCAAGCACGATCGAGCGGTACTGTGTGCCGTGGTCGGGACCCTGCCGGTCGACCTGCGTCGGATCGTGCATCGCCCAGAACACCTCGAGGAGCTGGTCATACGTCACAACCGACGGGTCGAACGTGACCTGCACGACCTCGGCGTGGCCCGTTCTGCCGGTACAGACGAGACGGTAATCGGGGTTCGCTACGCTTCCGCCGCTGTAGCCGGAGACGGCGTCGATCACTCCGGGCACCTGGCGGAACACCCACTCGACCCCCCAGAAGCAGCCGGCTCCGAACGTGGCGGTCTCGAATGTCATGGTCGGGTCTCCTTCATGGTCTCCCATTTGTCTCGTCCTCTCTAACGTCGCCGAGAGGTCCGTTCGTTCCCGGCGCCCGCGCTCGTTGCGCCGCCGCGACACGACCGCTCGCGAGCGAGCGCGATCGCGCCTTCGTTTCCGGCCGTGGTCGATCCTAACGACGTACGCTGCCGCGATGGAGCCAACGGAGAAGGAGATCGAGCGATTCGCCGCCACCTTCCAGGTCTTCGCAGAGCGCATGGCCAAGCTCGCGCAAGACGAGCGTATATCGCCGGTGCGGGCCCTCATCGACGCCCACGTAGGGGCCGATACCTCGATGGTCCCGATCCTGTCGGAGACCTTCCAGCCCTGGGACCACGTCAACGTCCAGGTCGCGGTGACGGCCTGGCTCGGCGGCGAGGGCCGCTCGCACGAGCTCGTCGGCCTGACCGGCCAGCAGCGGCACTATTCGTCGCTGTCCGACATGCTCGACGCCGGCCAGTGGATGGGTGTGCGCGTTGGGCCCGTCGACCTCGTGAACCTGCCGGTCGGCCCGCGCGAGACGCTGGCCTGCGTTCAGTTCGGTCTGTTCCTCGTCGACGACGGTGGAGCGAGGTTCGCGGTCCTGATGCGCGGTCCGAGTCCGCACGCCGAGAGCCAGGGGATCACCCTCGAGGTCCTGTCGGTGGACGAGGAGCGCGGGCTCGCCTTTTTGAGGGACGTCCGCGACCTCACCATCGAGCTGAACGTCTTCCGCGGACAGGTCATATCGTTCGGGGAGTCGCCGATGGGTCACTACGGCGCCGGTCCGATCGTGTTCTACGACCGACCCGCCGTTCAGCGCACTGATTTGGTGCTCGCGCCCGGCGTCCTCGAGGCCGTCGAGCGGCAGGTCCTCGAGGTGGCTCGGCACAGGGAACGACTTCGCGGGAGCGATCAGCACGTCAAGCGAGGGCTCCTCCTGCACGGTCCGCCCGGCACCGGCAAGACACTCACGGTCCGATATCTGGTGAGCGCAGCGCGCGACCACACCGTCGTGTTGCTCACGGGTGGCGCGTTGCACCTCGTGCGCCACGCAGGGGCGCTCGCCCGTTTGCTTCAACCTTCCGTCGTCGTGTTGGAGGACGTCGACCTCGTCGCGGAGCAGCGGGGGATGCATCCCGGCTTCAGCAACCCGTTCCTGTACGACGTCCTGAACGTGATGGATGGGATCGAGGAGGACGCCGACGTGGCCTTCCTCCTCACGACGAACCGGGCCGACCTGCTCGAGCCGGCGCTCGCGGCCCGGCCCGGCCGTGTCGACCTCGCCGTCGAGATCGCTCTTCCCGACGAGGGCGCGCGGCGGCGTCTCATCCAGCTCTACGGACGGGGCCTCGACCTGCGTCTCGACGACGTCGGCTCGATCGTCGAGCGCACGCAGGGTGTTACGGCATCGTTCATCAAGGAGCTGATGCGAAAGGCGGCGGTACTGTCGGCTGTTGCGTCGCCCGATGATTCGGCCGGCGCGCTCGTCGCGACGGACCGGGAGGTCCACGCGGCGCTCGACGAGCTGCTCGCGGAGGAGAGCACGCTCACGCGCGTGCTCCTCGGCGGCGAGCTGCGGACGAATCGGCGACCGGGAACGGAGTGGATCATCGGCGCCGACGAGGGCTGAGTTGCGCTTCGCCGTGCGTCCCGCCGTGACGGCGGGCCGTCGCTGATGGGCGAGCGTGCGGCGTCGGTGCGACGTCACGAGCCGGCAAGCCAGTCGGCCGCCTGCTTCGCGTGGTACGTGAGGATGAGGTCGGCGCCCGCGCGACGGATCGACGTGAGGATCTCGAGCGTGGCGCGGCGCTCGTCGAGCCAGCCGTTGGCGACCGCTGCCTTCACCATCGCGTACTCGCCGCTCACGTTGTACGCCGCGAGGGGGAAGCGGGTCTCGTCCTTCGCCCGCCGGATCACGTCGAGATATGGAAGCGCGGGCTTGACCATGACGATGTCGGCGCCCTCGTCGATGTCCGTGCGGATCTCACGAAGAGCCTCGTCCGCGTTCGGTGGATCCATCTGGTATCCGGAGCGGTCGCCGAACCGCGGGGCGCACTCCGCCGCCTCGCGGAACGGGCCGTAGAGCGCCGAGGCGAACTTCGCCGCGTACGCCATGATGCCGACGCGCTCGAACTCGTTTGCGTCGAGCTCGTCGCGGAGCGCCGCCACCTGCCCATCCATCATGCCGCTCGGTCCGATCATGTGTGCGCCGGCGTCCGCCTGCGCGAGCGCGATCCGCCGGTACAGGCCGAGCGTCGCGTCGTTGTCGACGTTGTCATCGTCGTCGAGGACGCCGCAGTGCCCGTGGTCGGTGTACTCGTCGAGGCACAGGTCGGCGACGATGACGTGCTCGTCCCCGAGCTCTGCGCGAAGGACCCGGATAGCTCGCTGCGCGATGCCGTCCGGGTTCCACGCCTCCGACCCCTCGGGATCCTTTTGCTCGGGAACGGCGAACAACATGAACGCGTTGACGCCCCTGCTCGCGATCTCGACCGACTCCTTCCGGAGCGACTCGAGCGTGTGCTGGGACTGACCCGGCATCGAGTCGATGGGCGCAGGCTCCTCCATTCCCTCCTTCACGAACAGGGGCGCGATCAGGCGCCGAGGCGTGAGATCGGTCTCGCGAATCAGGGCTCGAAGAGCGGGTGTCCGGCGGAGCCGCCGGGGGCGGTGCCGTGGAAAGGACGTCATGCGTGGATGCTAGCGTGCGGACCCCGCGACGCAGTCGCGATGCCGTGACATCGCATCAGCGGAGCGTCCGCTCGAGCGCGGCGACGAGGCCCGCAACCGTGTGCGGCCGCGCGACGGCGTCGACGCGGAGGCCGTGCGCGCGCGCCTCGTGCGCGGTGACGGGACCGATACAGACGACCTTCGGGTCGCCGCCGAGCCGACCGACCGCCCGGACGAAACCGCGCACCGTCGACGCGCTCGTGAAGGTCAGCGCGTCGACGTCGCCGCGCGCCAGCGCCTCTCGGGCCTCCCGCGGCAGGCGCGTGGGCTGTCGCGTGCGGTACGCGTCCACCCGCTCGGGCGTCCAACCCTTCGCCGAGATCGCCTCTTCCAGGCCCTCGGGCGCGATGTCGGCACGTGCGCAGAGCACTCGCCCCTCCCCGCGCGGGAACGCGCGCGCCAGCGCCGCCGTCGTGAAGATCGCCGGCACCAGGTCCGGCTCACGACCGGTCCACGACCGGAATGCCTCGGCCGTCCCGTCGCCGATCGCCGCGACCCGCGCCCGTACGGCGCCGGGATCGATCCGCGACCGGAGAACGTCGACCGTCTGTCGGCTGGTGATCGTCAGCCACGCAAACCGGCCGGCCGTGAGATCACGCAGCCCGCGCGTCCAGGCCGCTGAGCGAGCGGGGATGAGCTCGATCGTCGGCGCGACGATCGCGTTGGCGCCGAGGCGCTCGAGTTGTGCAGCGAGCGATGCCGAGTGTTCGAGCGGGCGCGTAACCACGATCGTTCGGCCGTCGAGCGTCCGGCGGACGCGCGGAGTCACGGCCGGACCTTGGCGAGGATCTCGTCGGCGCCGCCGGCACGGAGGTCGCGTGCGGCGCGATCGGCGGCCTCGCGGGCGGATCCGCCATCGACTGCCGTACGGACCACTCGTGCTCCGTCGGCGCTCGCGACGACCCCGACCAGGCGGACGCGGTCGCCCTCGATCGACGCGTTCGCGCCGAGCGGGAGGGCACATCCTCCACCGAGCAGCGCCGTGAGTCGGCGCTCGGCCTCGAGCGCGATGCGGCTCTCACGGTGATCGAGCCTGGCAACCACCTCGCGCGTCGTGTCGTCCATCGTCTGCACGGCGAGGCATCCCTGCCCGGGCGCCGGGACCATTTCCGCGAGCGACATCGGCGCTGCGTGCTCGGGTACGACGCCAAGGCGGAGGAGCCCGGCGGCCGCGATGACGATCGCCTCGACCTCGCCGTCCTCGACCCTCCGGAGCCGCGTATCGACGTTTCCCCGCAGGTCCTTCAGCAGCACGTCCGGGCGCCAGCGCCAGATCTGCGCCTGCCGCCGCAGACTGGAGGTGCCGACGCGACCACCCTTGGGTAGGTCACCGTCGTGCGTCACGAGAACGTCGAGCGGGCTCGCGCGCTCGGGAACGGCCGCGATGATGACGCCGTCCTCGTCCTCGGCGGGCAGGTCCTTCGCCGAATGCACGGCTAGGTCGACCTCGCCTTCGCGGAGCGCGCGAACGATTTCGTTGACCCAGAGGCCCTTCAGGCCGGCGATCGGGCCCGTGGCCGACTCGCCCCGGTCGCCGGCCGTCGACAGCGGCACGAGCTCGGACTCCACGCCTAGCGCGGCGAGTCGCGCCCGCACCTCTTCGGCTTGCGCGAGCGCCAACCTCGAGCGGCGGGTTCCGATCCGAAGCGTCACGACGGCGACGAGCCGCGCCGACCGATGCCGAACAGGTCGGCGAGCGTCGTGGCATATGCGGAATCGCCGCCGGGCGCCGACCGCTCCTTGAGTCGAACGATTGGATCGTGAAGAAGCTTCGCGACGATGCCGCGCGCGAGCGCCTCGACCGCCGACCGCTGGTCCGGCGTGAGCTCCGCGAGCTCCGAGCCGAAGCGCTCGAGTTCGGCGCGAACGATGTCTTCCCCGCGCTCGCGAAGTCCGGTGATCAGCGGTGCCAGGCGCTCCGCACGGCGACGCAGCGAGAAGCGACGCACCTCCTCGCGCACGATCTCGCGCCCACGCTCCACGTCGGCGACGACGACGTCGTCGCGACGCGACAACCGCTCGCGAAGCCCCTCGATGTCGACGAGACGAACACCGCGGGCGCTACCGGCCGACGGTTCGACGTCACGTGGAACGGCGAGGTCCAACACGAAGAATGGCCGATCCCGGCGCGCGCGCATGGCGTCGCGCACCAACCGCTCATCGAGGACGATCCTCGACGCTCCGGTCGCGCCGACGACGACGTCCGAGTCCGCGAGGGCCTCGGCAAGACGATCGAGTCCGGCGTGATCGCCGCCGACGCGCCGTGCCAGGGCGCGAGCTCGCTCGGGCGTGCGGTTGAGAACCCGGATCGAGCGGACGCCCCGCTCTCGCAGGTGTCGCGCCGCGAGGGTGGCCATGTGTCCGGCGCCGACCACGGTCGCATTTCGACCGAGAAGTCCGTCGAGCCATTCGTCGGCGAGATCCGCTCCGGCCGCAACGAACGCGTCGGGCGCGGCGGCGATGCCGGTCTCCGTCCGGACCCGTCGGCCGGCGCGCGCCGCCGCATGGAACAGGTCCCTGAGGAGGGGGGTCGTCGCGTGCTCGGCCTCGGCGCGGCGAAACGCGTCGCGCACCTGCGAGAGGATCTGCGGCTCGCCCAGGACCATTGAGTCGAGGCCGGCGGCGACGTCGAACACATGATCCGCCGCCGATTCCTCGTAGTGTGAATACAGCGCGTCGCCGAGCTCGTCTGGGTCGACGGAGCGAGTCTCGGCCAACAGGCGCTTCAGCGCGAGGAACCCCGCGTGGTAGGTCGGCACCTGCGCGTACACCTCGACCCGGTTGCACGTCGACAGGATGACCGCGCCCTCGATCGCTCCCTCGTCGGCCGCCGCGCGATACGCCTTCGCAAGGTCGTCGTCGCCGAAGGCCAGGCGTTCGAGGAGATCGACGGAGGCGCGCCGGTGCGAGATGCCGAGCGACAGGACGGCCATGGAGACTCCGATTCTACGAACGACCCGCCCAAGCGTTGGGCCTCGGCCGGTCTGCCCTCCTCCCGTCGGCCGGGTAGCATCCACCGGCCCCCGCTCGGTCTCGAGCGGGCCCCGGAGGAGGCGGACCAGTGAAGCGCGGCCGAGCAAGGGACTTCGGCGTTTCGGTCGGTCGATTGCCGACGGGACGCTCCAACTCGATCAGGGACGTCGCGGGCGTCCGCGTTGGCCACAAGACGGTCGTTCGCGATCCGAGCCCCGACGGCCGCGACGCGGTGCGAACCGGCGTCACGGCCGTGTTCCCGCACGAGGGCCTGCCGTGGGTCGAACGCGTCTACGCCGGGTTGCACGTCTTGAACGGGTACGGCGAGATGATCGGCTCGAACCAGATCACCGAGTGGGGTCTGCTGCACTCGCCGATCGTGCTCACGTCCTCTTTGGCGATCGGGCTGGCGTACGACGCGACGGTACGGTGGCGGACCGAGCGTCATGGTGTCACGACGAACGACGGCGGCGACATGCCGGTCGTCTCCGAATGCGACGATTCCTTCCTGAATGACGTGACGACGTTCCCGCTCGCCGACGGCGACGTGTTCGACGCCCTTGACGCGGCGGCTTCCGACGAGATCGAGGAGGGGTGTGTCGGCGCGGGCACCGGCATGCAGTGCTTCGACTTCAAGGGCGGGATCGGAACGGCATCTCGCGTTCTGGATGCGGAGTACGGCGGCTTCGCGGTCGGCGCTCTCGTCCTTACGAACTTCGGCGATCGATCCGACATGCTGCTCCTCGGCGTCCCGGTCGGCAGGGAGATCCGGGATCTCATGCCCGAGGAGCACTCGGAGGGCTCGTGCATCTGCGTCGTTGCGACCGACGCGCCTGTGCTGCCCCACCAACTGCGGAGGATCGCCCAACGAGCCGGTCTCGGCCTGGCCCGCACGGGATCGACCGCGAGGAATGGGTCGGGGGAGCTGATGATCGCGTTCTCCACCGCGAACCGGATTCCGCTCCGCTCCGACGGCGCGGCGATCGACGTGCGCGCCCTCCTGGACGGCCCCGCGGATGATCAGCCGGCCAGACTCAGCGCGTTGTTCGAGGCGACGATCGAGGTGGTCGAGGAGTCGGTGGCCAACGCGATGTTTCAGGCCACGACGACCAGGGGGCGCGACGGGAAGGTGCTGCACGCGCTTCCGATCGACCGAACGCTCGAGATCCTCGACCGTCACGGCCGCCTCTCCCCGTAGCGGCGCGAGGCGCACGCATCGAGGGGTTCGTAGAATCGGTGACCCGGAGACGTGGCTGAGTGGCCGAAAGCAGCCGCCTGCTAAGCGGTTGAGGGGTGTTGAGCTCCTCCGGAGGTTCGAATCCTCCCGTCTCCGCAGACTCCGCGTCCGCACGCGCGTCCGGCGCCCTTGGTCCGCAGCCCGCGTCCGCGGTGCGATGGCTTGCCGCGGGCTCCCTGCTACGCGCCCTCCCTCTGGACGGCCTCGTGAGACGCGGCTGAACCCGCTTGATGCACGGGTCGGCAAATGGCCAATTGGCCATATGTCACGGGTCGCGCCGGTGGGGACGCTGGACGCCGTGCCCGTGCCCGCTCACGCCCCGTGAACGCGACGTCCTGTCCGCGTGCTGGCATTACCGGACAACCAACTACCAGCGCCTCGGGGAGGTCGTTGGGATGTCGCCGGCCACCGTGCACTCACACCTGGCCCACGTCCGCGCAAAGCTGCGAGTCAGGCGCACAGGGCAGGCGGCGGTCGCCGCCTACGAGCGGGGGTTGCTCAACCGAAAGGCCATGGCAGTGCGACCGCCCAGAGAAGGCCCTGGCGCGTGGTGAGACTACGGACAGGCGACCGGTGCGTCGAATCCGCCGTCCCCGATCTCGAGCGGCGCGTCCCCGACCGTCGAAGGGATCAGTCCGCCGATCGGTCCGCCGTTCGTGGCCGAGGCAGGCGTCGTATCCGTCGCGGTACCACCCGAGTTCGATGAGTCGACGCTGCACTGCAGTAGCGGCGTGATGCCGTGCACATGTGCCGACGCGGAGCCGTCGGACACGACCACGATTGCGCCGGAGATAGACGCCGCCAGGATTAGACGTCGAACGCGCATTTCTCTTTCTCCCTCCTGCTCGATGACGAAGTACTACGATTGGTCTGCCGCACGAGATTGCGCGACGATGGCCGAGGGCTTTCGAGAATGTCCGTCCCGGGTACTCGCGTGCTCCGCGATTCCGCGTAATCGAGGCTGTTGAGGTCCTTCGGAGGTTCAGGTCATCCCGTCTCCGCCGTCGCATCGAGCGAGGCGGACCTCGACAAGGCGCCGGACGACGACCTTTCGGCCCCTACACTCGGGGCCGTGGACGCCGTCGTCTTCGACCTGTACGACACGCTGGCATGGACAGAATGGCCGATGCTGCGTGAACGTCTCGCGGAGACCATCGGCGTGACCCCGCGGGACGTCATGCGGGGGTTCGTCAGGACGCGCGAGCGTCGAGGCGTCGGGATCTTCGGCAGCCCGGAAGGCGATCTCGCCGCTGTCCTTCGGGCAGCAGGAGGGGAACCAACCGACGACGAGCTGCGAGAGCTGACCACACTCGAAATGCGGGCCCTGACCAACGGCGGCGTCCATCTGTACGAGGACTCTCTGCCCGTGCTGCGGCAGCTCCGGCGGCGGGGCATCCGGACGGCGGTGGTCAGCAACTGCGACCACTGGACGCGGCCGGTCGTCGACGCGCTGCGTCTCGAGTACGAGGCCGACGCCGTAGTGCTCTCCTTCGAGGTACGTGTCATGAAGCCCGACGCAGAGATCTATCGCATCGCGCTGGACAGGATCGGCGCCGATCCGGCGACGACCACGTTCGTGGACGACCAACCCGCCTACCTCGAAGGTGGAGCGGCGCTCGGCATGCGGACGTTCCAGATCGTTCGACCCACCGACCCCAGCCCGCCGGCGCCGCAACGGCACCCAGTCATCCACGATCTGTGGGCGGTCGTCCCCGCAGAGTAGTGGCTGCCGTGCCTCGGTATGATCCCGCGGCCGCAGCGCGGGTACGGCGCACGGCTTGGGTTTCAGATCCGTCGAATCGCGAAGATGATGTGTGTCCCGCCGTCCAACGCCCCAGGTTCCCGACAGACGTTCAACTCCCAAGACAGCAATTGGTTCCAGAGTTCTGGTTCTCGCGACCAAGCGCCAGTCGTCATGTCGTTCTGTAACGAAAGGAAGTTCGAAGCCGACGCCATCTCCAGCTCACACTCGTGGCGTTCGATGAGGCTGCCGAGCTGCTACAAGCGGCTTCCCAAGTCGCTCGGCGACATCCCTAACCCGGGGAACTCACTGTAGACCTTCTCACACCTCTGTCCTCGTCGCGACGCAATATCCTCCTGGTTGCGGTCCGTCCGAAGAGCGCGAGGTGTCCTCATGCGCTAACCGGAGAACAGCCCCGGAGGCTTTGGCTGCCCTCTCCCTCCGGGGCCTTTTCGGTCCTCCGTCTCACTCGTGCGCCGGACTCAAACCAGTCGGGGCTTGCGTTACGTTGGAAGGATGTGAGCCGTTCCAGCAGCGGGTGTGATGAGAGTCTCGTGTCCATCTGCCCACTTCACTTCGTAGCTGACGGCAAGGCCCCTATCGATGACCTTCAGTATTTCGCCCTGTCGGGCGGGCGAGCCAACCTGAGCGGAATCAATAACGATGAGGTCGCCCGGCTGCGGCGGGTTGGAAGTCTTCTCGCCCATGGTCTCGCCGGCCGTCGTGTTCTTGGCCGTGGACTTCTTGGCCGTGGCCGTCGACTTCTTGGCCGTGGCCGTGGACTTCTTGGCCGTGGCCGTCGACTTCTTGGCCGTGGCCGTGGACTTCTTGGCCATGGTCTTGTTCGTCGCGGTCTTCTTCGATGGCAAGGTCCCTCCCGAGGCTGACGGTTCCGGCAGACTACCTCTTATTGGCGAACGAGAAGGGAACATGACTGGGCCAGCGACACGTACGCTCTCGGCCGTTAGGTGTGCGACCCTCCGCGCTCTCGCTCACGCAGCATTCCGATGAGCAGCGCCCGAACCATCCGGTCCTCCTCGGGGTCGGTGAGCACTCTGCAAGAGAGCGAGACTTCGGCGACGCCCACAGGTCGCCGATCGCAGCTGCCCACTCGAAGTCAGTCAGCTCTGGCGTCTAGAGCAGCTCAGCGCTTCGCGACGCCCATTCGTCCAGCTTCTTACGAAGCAGCCCTCCCATCGTGCAACGTTGAGGTCTTCAGGTCGCTTCGGTTCCCGTCGCAGCACGGAAAACCTGCCGGCGAACTCACTCGTCTGGGCAGACGCAGCGGCCAATTGGAGTTCTGTGTCGACGCTTGGCGTTGTCTGCTCAAGGTGAACTAGTAGGGCGGTTGATGAGTCGCTAGGGTGGCACACATGGCGAGGTGGCTCACTCTCGACGCGCGCCGGCGGCGTACGCCGTGGCTCCGCGCGCACCCGCGGACCTTCTGGGTGTTGGTCTATCTGGGGTATGGGCGCCGCAGAGCGCAAATGTTGGCCCGCCCAACGTGGTGGACGTTCGTAGCTATCTCCTTCATGGCGGGGTACCTCTATCTGATCGTGGACTCCTGGCTGCGGTCGCCGTAGCGGAGAAATCTCCGAAACTGCACTCGCTCTTCCGCACCCCTATGAACGTGAACGCTAGTTAATGGCGAAGGTGTAGGACGAATCGACCGCTCTACCGCACCGACGGAAGCGTCGGGACAACAGCGACTGGGCCTCTACCCAGCGTTGGTGTGCGACGACGGCATAGGGCATCGTGGTGGTGACGTCTCGATGCCCAAGAAGCCGCTGAACCTCATGGATGGAAACACCCGCGTTGCAGCACATGGGTAGCGAAGGTATTCCGGGACTTGTGCGGCTGGACGTTCAGGCGGTTCCCCTAGACAGTCCGCGGCACCAGTCCTGGACGGTGTGGCTCGCACACCGATGAGGTTGTTCACGCGTCCAGGGGGCGCGAAGCTCCATGACTGCGGCGCGGGAACGAAGGGACAGCGGTATAGCTCGCTCGGTTCGTCCACCGGTACGAGCGTTGCGCGTCGTCTCTCGGAGGATGATGTGGGAAGTGGTGATGTCTTCGAGTGTAGGACGTCAGCAGCTTCGGACCGCGGGCACCGGTTACATAAAGAAGAGTAAGGGTGGGCCGACCCGAGAATGCGTCGCGGCCAAGCTCCACTCGATACCACCACACTAGGGCAGCGCGAGCATTGCGGCGCTGGTGGGAACCGGGGAATGGGAACTTGTCCACCCATTATCCAGGTTCGGAGGAATCGTCCGCCTACCACCGGGAGACGTACCAGCGATTCTCGTTCTCGGTACGGGGGCTGAGCATGGAGCACCCACCTTTCTGCCTTGTCCGATGCTCCACGTCCAAGCCCTCGTTATCCTGTACCGGAGCGCCGGTAGCTCAATGGACAGAGCATCTGACTACGGATCAGAAGGTTGGGGGTTCGACTCCCTCCCGGCGCGCTAGCAGCGGAAACGCTCGTCGGCAGCCGTCGACCGATCCGGCGACGACGGCGTCCAGCGTCGACGACGACGTCTTCAATGTGCGCGGCCACACCTGACAAGACTCGTGCTACGGCGAGGGCCGCCATCCCGACGATCCGGCCATCCAGGGCGTGCCACCAGGACGACCGCACCTCCTTCGAGCACCGAGGTGAGGGCATCGACCCCGCCCGTCCGTCAGCCGCATATAGGCACCGCACGGCTTGAACGGCCCGTCGCTCGTCGTGGTCAGACGTTCGATCGAAGCCGCTCGGGTGTATTCATGGAAGCCCTGACCTCCTCCGTCCGGAGCCCGGCGAGGACGACCTCTCTGTCTTCGACTCCGGCGAACGCGTCCTGATTCGGCGCCACGCCGATCGATCGCCGCAGGGCGATTCCCGCTCGGCGAACGATTGCGGAAGACGTTCAGCGCCGTGACGAACAAGTAGCCGGTCTGATCCTCGAGCCCCCGGAGGTGGTCCCAGCGTTCGGGCACGCGAACAAAGGCCTCCTGGGCGATCTCCTCGGCCTCGTGGCGGCTCCCGGTCATCAAGCAGAGCCAGCCGATCAGGCCGGTCTGGTTCTCGACCACGAAGCCCTCGAAGCTCGCCGCCAGGTCGGCGGGCCCCGGGACCGGCGGCTCCGAGCGACGATGCGGACTGGTTCGCCCATCACAGCAAGAACCCCCTGGGCGGATTCTGCTACGGGCGTGATTCAGGACGCTTCAGTGCAGAAGGTTCCGGAAGGCGGCTGGCCCGGCCCTTCACGTTCTTGGTTGTGAAGGCCGGGCCAGTGCGGCGCCAGCAGTGTCCGCACACTGGGATCGACTGAGGTACCTGCAGCGCCCCTACCTGCGGAAACATCTCTCAGGCGTACTCGGTCACCCTGCTCACGAGGTTTCCTAAACCGCTTGTCGCGGGTTCGATTCCTGCCGGGGCACGGGGAGACATCCTGGAGTTCGCTGGCGTCTCTCCGATCTCTCCTCCTTGTCTCGTCGTGAACGGTCTTGGTTCCGGGGAGCGCTTCCTCCCGAGGATCGTGCTTCGGATCCCGCGGCAGTTCGCGTCGCGTGTCCTGAACGTGCTGCCTCACCTCATCAACGTCGAGTGCTTCCCGGCCGTATCGGCGGGTTCGCCTAAGTCGGGTCAGCGGCAGGCCGGGATCCTGCGGGACACGAGCCGCGAGTCAACGAAGTTTCTTCCTCCCGCAGCGCAACAGATCGACCCCGGTCGCGTTCATGACCTGACGTGATGGAATCCTCAGCGATGGGATCCCCGGAGACCGCGGAGCAGGTCACCCCGGTGACCGTCCCCCGGTTCGAGGAGTTCTTCCAGGCTGAGCATGTTCGCCTGGCTCGAGCCCTCTACCTCCTCACCGGCAGCGCGGCCGAGGCCGACGAGCTCACCCAGGAGGCCATGGTGCGCGTGTACGAGCGGTGGGACCGGGTCCGGCAGATGGGCTCCCCGCAGGGATACCTGTACCGGACCGCCCTGAACCTGCACCGGAGCCGCCTCCGGTGGCTGGCCAGCAGGGCGCGGCACTTCCTCCAAGCCACGGCCTCCCCGGACCCTGCCGAGGTGGTGCAGAGCCGGGACAGCCTTTCCAGGGCGCTCGCCTCGCTCCCGACCGGTCAACGTGAGGCGGTCGTGCTGGTCGAGTGGCTGGGGATGGACCAGGAGGAGGCCGCAACGGCCCTGCGGATCGAGCCTGGGTCGGTTCGAGCCAGGCTGTCTCGCGCCAAGGCCGACCTCCGACGGATGCTGGAGGATGAGGATGCCTGAGCTCCACGACCTCCTCGAGCGGCGAGCCTCGCGCTACGCGCCGCAGTCCGATCTGTTCGACAGGGTGCTCGACCGCCGCCGTCGGCGGGACCGGAACCGCAGGGTGGGGACCGTGGTGGTGGCGATGGTTGTGGCCGCCACGGCCATCGGCGTCCTGGCCCGGGCCTTCATGTGGGGGGCCGAAACCCGGCCGGCCGATCAAACGCCGAACGGGTTCGTGGGCGCGTGGGCCTCCACCGACTACAACCATTACGGCGGGGCGCGAGTCGCCTCTCATCAGACGATGACCATCAGCGCGGGGGAGGACGGCGTCCTCCACATCACGGCGTACGACGACCAGATTGGCATGAGTTACCTGAGTGTGCTGACGCGTGATGTCCCCGCGTGCTCGACGCATTCCGCGACAACGATGACGGGCACCGGACGGCTCGAGGGCCAAACCACCCTGGTGGTGCCCTCCCCCGTGCTGGCATGCGACGACGGAAGCGACCCCCACATCCCCGCCAACGAAGAGAAGGGGCTTCGCAGCTACACGCTGGTCCTCGACGCCGCCACCGACAGGCTCTACGACAACCTGGGGGTGGTGTGGAACCAAGGAGCACCGCCGGAGAACTGGGCGGACCCGTCGACGGAGGCCGGCGTGGCCGGGCCCGGGACCTTTGCCATGCTCCACGGGGAGGTCACCTTCCGCGCCGCCGAGCCCTGGATCGACCACGCCGAGTCGTACATCGACCCGCGCTTGTTTTTCCTGGTGGGAGCTGGCGGACGACGTGAACCTGCCGGCATTGAGATCCTCGTGAACCCGCTGCCGCCAGAGACACCCTGCGACAGCCTGCGCATCCCGGCTTCTGCCAAGGAGCTGGTCCGGGCCATCCGGTCCAACCCCGACCTCGAGGCGACGGTGCCCGTCACCGAACGCGTCGGGGGGATCGATGCGCTGCGAATGGACGTGGCCGCCGCCCCGGGAGCATCCATCGCCCCCTGTGGCGGGAGCAGTGTGCCGGTCGTGTCCGTTCCCGGGCGGGGAGCGTGGGGCGGTGTTGGACTCGGCCGCCTGGACCGCGTCTACGTCCTGGACCTCCCCGGAGGGTCCGCTCGGACCCTGGCGATCTTGATTACCGCTCCAGAAGGGGCCTTGTTCGAGCGGGCGGTTGAGGCGGCGGCACCGGTCCTGAACTCCTTCGAGTTGCACACAGGGCAATGAGGAACCGAGCAGCGTGCTGATCCACGGCGGGCAAGACCCTGGATGAAGACCCATTCGGACGTCTTGGCCAAGGCCCCGGTCGCCCAATTCGCTCTTGATGTGCGAGTGCCCCTTGCCCGCTCAGGCCTAAGCTTGGCTACGGGAGAGGTCACAGGGCCTGTGAGTTACCACTGTCTCTGTTGGCGTGCTGCGTGTGGTCACCGCTAATGACAGTCGGAGCATGCGAAGCCACGCGGGGAAGATCGTGGAGCCATCGGGGAGGGCTGGCGGTCAGGGTAGCGGTATGCTCGGTCGGTCGCTGTTCCCCCAAAGAGCACGGCCTTCGTTGCCGGAAGTGGCCCGCTTGGCTTCGGGTCTATGAGTTATCACCATGGATGGATGCTCGACTGTCGGCGACGACAGTTGCCTCGTCGAGAGTTCCATGTGGATTACCGCTGAACAGCATCAGGGACGTCACCCGGTCTGGGTATGTCGCGGCGAACAGCGTTGCCGCCAGACACCCATCCCACACCCCAAGTAAGGCCGTCCGGGCAGAGCCGGCCGCATCGAGAACGGCGCGGACGTCATCCGTAAGCGTCTCAAGCGGCGGAGCCTGATTCGGAGGAAACGGATCTGATAGGCCTGAACCCCTCCGATCCATGAGGATGAGGCGGCGGCCGTGTCTAAGCCGCGTCAAGAACGCGGCCCTCGAGGGGTACTCCCACGCGTACTCTAAGTTCGACAGGTACCCGATCAGGAGTAGCAGGTCAGTTGGGCCGTCGCCCAGGATCTGGTACGCGAGTGCTACATCGCCATTCCGGGCATAGCTGATGTCCGGCTTCATCCCTCAAGGACCCTCCATACGTACGGGATGACTGAACGAAGCAGAATGCTTTGTGAATGGCGTCCAGTCTCAGCCTAACGCCTGCCGTTCATATAGGGTTGCCAGCCACTGCAGACCAACTTCCTTAACGTCCCTTTCACGTACCGTTCCGACCCGATCTCCCACACGCATGGCGCCGTCATGCAAATGGGTGAAGTGTGGCTCTGACCCTGGCGGAGCAGGTAGGCAAGACGCGTCGAGGTACATCTGAATCCTCGCCCAACCAGGGTGACCAGGCCTCGATCGCGTGCGTCATCCTCCAGACGCTGTAGAAGGTCCGCGTTCCGCCTTCCACACACGGTGGCGCGGATGTGGATCGCCATGCCCGTCCGTGGTAGTGAGCAGGGCACGCTGGATCAGGAACTCGAACAGTTCCTGTTGGCCGAACTCTGGTGGCGGAGTCGACCACGATCGTTCTGCGAGAAACGTAGTGGCGACGGCCTTCCGAACGGCATCGTCCGCGACCGCTCGCGCGACTCCGGTGATGTAGAAGGCGTTCTCGTTGTTTTCGGGAGGATAGCAGTGCATCGCATAGCGTGGGTCGCGATGAAGGTCGTGCCGTTTCGGACTTTGGATCAGAAAGCCCCAAAGCTGTCCGTTATGGAAGATGGGACACACCGGATGCACTCTCGGACCCCCGTCTCCTCGTGTGGTCGCGAGAAACGCAAGACCGACGCCGCCGAATTGATACAAGAGTGCTGCCCCGGCGGCGGCCATGGCAGGCTCGTCGGATGCGAACTCCGACCACGACAACATCGTCGTTATCCTCGCCGTCTCCGCGCTTCAGCGTCCAGCGCCGCCTGGGCCCGACCGGCTTGGGTGACATATCTGAACGCACGCGCAGGCGAGCCGTGTGTCGCTAGGCTCGTCCCGGACATGAACTGATCGTTGCGCGCGACGGCAGCGCACCGGCTCGGGACGCTCTTGATGAACGCCATCGAGGCGTGGGCGAGGGCGCCGCTTGGTGATGCTCGCACCTGTCGAATGACGCCGCTCGAAAGCTGTACTCAGCCCTCGGCTACCGAGAAACATAATGGGCGTGAGCGCCGCCCACGCAGACGGGATGCCCTCTTTGAGGTGCCCCGATGCCACATCGACGCCGGAGCTCGGCCCGTGGTTCCCGTCGGCGCCGCGACGATCCGCTTGTCGCTCGACGACGATCCTTGCCCGGGGGTGTTGTTACTCGGCATGTCGCGGGGAGGGGAGCGAGTCAGCCGATCCTCTCGAACACGTCGTGGGCTACGGACGTTTGGTCGCCGCGGGAGCGAAGAGATCGCAGACGTCGTCAGCGTGGATCAGGCCACGGACGTACCGGCAGCCGCCGACGGATAGTCGCGGCCACATAAACCGGCAATCGCCGCACCGGATCGTTGGTTTCGTCGCGCGACGATAGCTCGCCTGTGCCTTGGAGACGCCCTGTATCTTCGGCACGGTCCACCTCCACCCGCTCAAGTGTCGCGACGGGGCCCGCCGACGCACAGGCTCGGTCCCTCCGGTGATCGTAGTCCGCCTCGCGCCGGTCCGCCTCCTCGGGTGAATGACGATGTCCAGGGACGAAGGGATGCCCGCCGCTCGCTCCTGAATCGTCCACAAACGGCAGGCTCCCGCCCGGGGAGGCATCACTGAGAGGAAGCTGTCGGCGGGGTGTGGATGAGATCCTCGCACGCTCACCGAGCGGTTCCGCGGCACGATGACATCGAGCAAGCGACGCAGGCGGGCGCGGCGCGGAGCTTCCATATCTCGGGCTTCGCATAGGGGTCGATGAATCGATCCACCCGCCGACAGGTCGGGCCTCGATATGACGTCCTATCGACGGTAGCGAACGATCTGGGCCGTCGCTCAGTTGCGGTGCACGCCGAGCAGTGTTGGGCTTCTCCGGACACGTGACAGTCCGATGTTTCGGACTGTTTGGGAGGTATCGATGAACGTGAACGAGCTCGTCGAAGCCCTTGGCAAGGCCGTCGACATCACCGGAATAGTGATCATCGTGGTCGGCGCTGCCGTCGCGACCGTTGCGTATGTCCGTCGAGCCGTTGCCGGGTGGTCGGCCGACGCTTCGTCGCCTATCGCCGCGCGCTGGGGCGAGCCATCCTTCTCGGCTTGGAGTTCCTCGTGGCGGGCGACATCATCCGAACCGTCGCCATCTCGCCGACGTTCGAAAGCGTGGGCGTGCTGGGTCTGATCGTCGTCATCCGTACGTTCCTCAGCGTGGCCCTTCAGGTGGAGACGGAGGCCCGCTGGCCGTGGCAACCGCGCCCGGAGGGCGCGGCATCTGAAGAGTCTTCGTGAGCTCGCTTCGGCGGGGCCGTCGGCACGTCTCCGGATGGCGCCGGGCGCGCTCCTCCTGCCGATTGATAGCGGCACGTAAGCCTTCAAGGTGTGGTGGGGGTTCATGTTCGACGATGCCTAGTCCGATCCGTTCCGTCTCCGGTCAGCCCCACAGAGGACGGGACCGCGCGATGCCGCTCCCTCGTTCGAGCGCTTCTTCGAGGCCGAGAGCAGGAGGCTGTTCGGTGCGCTCGCCGTCATGAGCGGGAACCGCGCCGAGGCCGAGGGGTCATGCAGGGTGCGTTCCTAAGGCTTTGGAAGCGCTGGGATCGGGTCTCGGCCATGGAGTCGCCGGCCGGGTGGGACCACGACACGGCGCCTCAGGCGGTCAGTGCGCAGGGCTACCCGATGGGCCACTGGAACTACGACGTCTGGTCGGCGACGTGATCGGAGGTATCAATCCACGGGACCGGCCCGCCGCTCCTTCTGGGCAGCTTCGTGAAATCCTCCCGGACGGGACGGTCCCTGGTCCTCACAAGGGCTGAGTCCCGGTGCTCGTCCCAAGGCGAAACCCGGCAGGAGCGGAGAACACCAGGTTCAGGCGTGGCGGCGACCTCTTGCAGAACGAGTGCCTCGTCGCGGCCGACCCCGGGAAGCCATCGCAATCGCATACATCGGCGCTGCGCGGTTCAGCTCGGCCGGATCGTGCTGGCCGCCCAGGTCGAGGACGTCGGAGCAGGCGTCGTCACGGTGGTGGGTGTCCCAAACCTCGTGGTGCGTGAAGCAGTAGCGCATTCGCCTTCCGGGTGCCTCTGCGTGGCGGGCGACGATGTCTTCCCGTATTGATTCGGCATGGGTTCCGGCGAGATAAAGGACGAGACGTCCGCGGCCACCCGGCGCGTCGGCCGCTGTCGGGCAGCGGCGAGGTCGTGCGTCCGACAAATGCACTCCCGTCGTGCATCTTGACGTTCTTCGCTGACCGGCACAGAGCGCCCTCATGGGCGTTGCCGAGCACCCGGCGCATTCGTACGACGAGGTGGAGTTGCACGCCACCAGACACGGCGACTCCGTCGTCCGTTACCTAGGCCGGGCGACGGCCAACGAAGAGCGTGATGCCGTCCGTGTCCGCACCGCCGCGTCTGGCTGACGTTCACACCACGGATGCCGGCGGTGATGCCGCCGACGCTGACGCGCGCCGGCGGGTCGCGGAGCGAATCGTCCAACGGTGCTGAGGTTCCCGAGAGCCGAAAGAGCCAAGGAAAAGGCCCCGTCCCGCGGTCGAGACGGGGCCTTTCTCCGCGCGCGCTCAGTGACAAGATGCCGGGCGGCCGTCCGGGTTGCCCGTGCACTGGCCGCTTGACCCAGCGCCGTTTCCGCCGTTCGTCGGCGGCGGCGGGTTGGCCCAGGCAGCGGTAGCGAAGCTGCCGATCGCCCCGGTCAGCACCAGGACCGCGACACCACGCTTCAAGGCCTTCATCGTTCACCTCCCAACATGGAGCCGAAGAGTGGCGCCAACGTATGAGATGGCGATGTCGCCCGAATATCGGTGCGGATGACTAGATTTCCTCGGTACGTTTGCGTACGGGAGTCGAGACGCTCACCGACGCGTCCCACGCGAAACGAAGCGCGACGGTGCGACGGACCCACTGTGGCGCAGGCCTTCCTGCGTCCGCCATCACCACAGGAGTACCCGATGCAGGCGAGCATCCGTACGTCGGCGAGTTGCTCTGGTACAACCCGGACTACATCGACAGTCGCTTCAACGACCCGGGCGGCTGGTTCACCTGCTCGGCGACGATGCTGTCGCCGACCGTGATCGTCACCGCCGGGCACTGCACGTTCGGCGTCGGCAGGAACGGCGAGTCGACCACGACGGGCGGCGACGACGGATCGGGCGGCAACGACATCTGGTTCGACAACAGCGAGCACGCGCATTTCGAGGGGTTCCCGCCGAGCTCGAACTACGGCCCCGACGAGAACCAGCAGCGGTATGAGGACCGGGCCGACTGGTTGAACGCGAGCCCGTATTGGCATCGTGGCACCGCGCACCCTCACCCGCAGTACGACGACGAGCTCTTCTACGTGCACGACGCCGGCGTGGTCGTCCTGAACGACGGGCTTTCCGTCGGCGAGTACGGGACGATCCCCACGCTCGACTACATCGACCGGTATCAGTCCGACCCGCACCATCTCTTCGAGGTCGTGGGGTATGGGCTGACGGAGAGCGGCCCGTTCACCGAGGAGGGCGGTGACGTCCGACTGAAGGGCGAGGTGAAGCTGAACTCCCTCAACAGCTCGCCGCCGGACGATTACATAGTGCTGTCGAACAACCCGGGCGTCCCGCACCCCGGCGGTACGTGCTTCGGCGACTCGGGTGGCCCAACGTTCGACGACACGAGCTCGCACCTGGTCCTCGCGGTGACGTCGTTCGGGCAGGGCCAAAACCTCAACTGCACGGGCGTCGGCGGGGCGTACCGGCTCGACCAGCCGGACGATCTGGCGTTCCTCGCATCGTTCGGTATCACGCCATAGCCACGCTGTAATGCCAAAACCGAGAGGCTGGAGGGAAAGGGACCCCGGCGGCACCGGGGTCCCTTCGTCCCGCATCTTCAGCTCGTCAGCAGGCCGACGAGATAGGTGAGCGCCGCGGCCGTCATCACGAGGAACGCAATGCCCACCAGCGCGTCGGACAGCCGTCCACCTTTGCGCCGGCCGACTGCCGCCGAGTTCGACAGGATGAGCATCATCAGGATGAGGGGAGGCGCGGCGAGCCCGTTCAGGACCGCCGAGAGATAGAGCGCGTGGATCGGGTCGATCCCGACGAAATTCAGCATTACCCCGACGAGCATCGCGATAGCGATGACGCTGTAGAAGGCGCGAGCGTCCGAGGGCTTGCGGCTCAGCCCCTCCTTCCAGCCGGCGGCTTCGGCGAGCGCGTACGCCGCCGAGCCGGCGAGCGTTGGGATCGCGAGCAGCCCGGTCCCGACGATGCCGAGCGCGAACACGGTCGACGCCAGTCCGCCGGCGAGCGGTTCGAGGGCGCGCGCGGCCTCAGACGCCGTCTGGATCGACCGGCCGCCGGTGGCCCCCAGAGTCGAGCCCGACGTAACCATGATCGCGAACATCACCAGAATTCCGGCGGCCATCCCGGAGATCACGTCGATACGCATCAGCCGGAGCTCCTTGGCGTCGACGCGGCGGATCCGTTCCGCCTTGCGCTCCTCGACCTCCTCCCCGGCCTGCCAGACGAACAGGTACGGCGAGATGGTCGTCCCGAAGATCGCGACGATCGCCTGGATGTAGCTCGCGTCCGCCCGCAGGCGCGGGATGAATCCCGCCGCGACCTGCGACCAGTCGACGTCGATCACGAAGAGCTCGATGACGTACACGACGATCGACAGCGCCAGCCACCGCAGGATCAACGAATAGCGTTCGTACGGCACCAACACCTCGAGCGCGAGGATCACGACGGCGAACGCGAAAACGAGGACCGGGTACGGCAGCGGGATCAGCAGCCGGAACGACGCCGCCATCGACCCGAGATCCGCGCCGATGTTGAACGTGTTCGCGGCCACGACGAGAACAACCGCGAGCCAAAGAATCGGTCGCGGAAAGCGCTCCTTGATGAGCGCCACGAGACCCCTGCCCGTCGCGAGCCCCAGGCGGGCGGCGGTCTCCTGCACGGCGGAGGCGAGGGGAAACGAGAACGGGGCTGTCCATACGAGGTCGAAGCGGAACAGCGAACCCACCTGCGAATACGTCCCGATGCCCGCCGGGTCGTCGTCGGCGGCCCCCGTGACGAATCCGGGACCCAGATGCCGGAAGAAGCCGAACCCGCGGAGCGCGGCGCGGTATGCCTGCCCCCCAGTGGAATGCGGCGCATGGCCGTCGCGGCTTCGCGGCACTCCCGCATCATCCTCCCGAGCTGGCGGCGAACCGGTAGGAGGGGACCCTGAGCCGCCGCGGCGGCCGCGTGCGTGCGTGCGGATCCGAGGGCGTGTGACGGCGAGAACCGCGGGGTAGGCGGGGAGAAGCCGCTCGGCTTTCGGGAGGAGCCGCGAATGTCCAGGCGAGTCGCGAAGATAGGTGTGACGCTCATCGAGAAGGACGACGACATCACGATTCACTTCGAGGACGACCGATATCCGCCGCTGTGGTTCAACCGCAAGACCCGCCCCGTCGCGCACGCCAAGCTCCGCGCAATCATGGACGAGGTGGCGGCGGACGAAGGCGACGAGCGCGGCCGGTGGGGCAGGGCGAGCTAGGGGTCCGGACTAGCCGGTAGCCGCCCGGTCTCGACGGCCGAGCGGTCGAGCTCGCGTCGCACCGCGGGCGCGACCTCGTTCGCGAACAGCTCGATCGAGCGCATCGTCATTTCATGCGGCATCGAGCCCACGGTGAACTGCAGTAGGAACCGGTCATGCCCGAAGATCTGGTGCTGGAACAGGATCTTCTCGACAACCTGCTCCGGCGCGCCGACGAAATTCGCGCCCCGCAGCCCGGCGCCCGCCTCGTAATCGTGTCGAGTCATCGGCGGCCATCCCCGCTCGCGGCCGATCTTGTTCATGGCGGCGGCGACGCCGGGAAAGGATTCGTCGAGCGCGCGGCGTGACGTCTCGGCGATGTAGCCGTGCGAGTTGATGCTGAGCCGCGGAACCGGATCGAGGCCCGCCTCGCGGGCCGCGGCCCGATGAAGGTCCGCAAACACCGCGAACCGCTCGGGCAGCCCGCCGATGATCGCGAGCGCCATCGGCAGCCCCAGACGTCCGGCACGGATCGCTGACTCCGGGTTCCCGCCGACGGCGATCCAGACGGGGATCGGCTGCTGGACGGATCTGGGAAACACGCTCTGTCCCGAGAGCGGTGGGCGGAACCGTCCAGACCAGCTCACGCGTTCGTCCTGGCGAAGCCGGAGCAGCAGTTCCAGCTTCTCGGCGAACAGGGCGTCGTAGTCCTGCAGGTCGTAGCCGAACAACGGGAACGATTCGATGAACGATCCGCGCCCGGCCATGATCTCGGTGCGCCCGCCCGACAGCAGATCCACAGTCGCGAAGGCCTCGAAGACGCGAACCGGGTCGTCGGAGCTGAGGACGGTCACCGCGCTGGTGAGCCGGATCCCTGACGTCCTCGCCGCGGCAGCACCCAGGACGACGGCGGGCGCCGACACGGCGAAGTCGGGTCGGTGGTGTTCGCCGACGCCGAAGACGTCGAGGCCCAGGCGGTCGGCGAGCTCGATCTCCTCGAGCAGGTCGCGCAAGCGGCGCGCGGGAGAGACCGGGGCGGTGCTCCCGGCGACGGGATGCAGCTCCGCGAATGAATAGACGCCGAGCTCCACGGGACGAGCGTACCCGGGGAACGCGCGGATGCCGGACAGACGCAGTTGGTGAGCGCCGCCTTTCCGCGGGCGGCCTGGGACGATGCGATATCGTCGCCGCGCATGGCCGAGCAGACACCGTCCGACGAGGAGTTTCCCCCGCTCACGCAGGACGAGCAGGAGGTCATCGTGCAGGTCGTCCGTCTGCTTCGGAAGGTGCGGTTCGGCACGGTGCTGCTCGTCGTGCAGGACGGCAAGGTCGTCCAGATCGAGATGGCCGAGAAGATACGTCTTCGGTAGGCGCCGGCCGGATGGCCATAACCGTTGACGAGGCCGAACGACCTCTGATACGCATATGCGCCGACCGACCGGACACCCGGAGGTCGTGCCCGGTTCGCGCACGCAACGGCGCTCCGGGTAGATACAGCCCTTTCGGTTGACCGGACGACCGGAGACCGAGCCACACGGTTTTCCGTCCGTCCGCCCGAAAGGAGCCTCATGGCCTTCCGACCCCTCGGCCGACGCCAAGGCGTGCGCGCCCTCGGCGTCGTCGCGCTGTTCGCGCTGCTCGCCGCCGCGTGCTCGTCCGGTGACGACGGCACGGCGAACGCGAGCAACGTGAACGCCAATCCGGATTGCAGCGCGGCGGGCGAGAGCCCAGTCGTGACGCTCGCCGCATACAGCAACGTCTACGACGTCTACGGCAAGCTGATCTCGACCTTCCAGTCGGAATGGAAGGATGCGCACGACGACCAGCAGGTCATCTTCTCGACCTCGTTCGGTGGCAGCACCACGCAGGCGCAGAACGTCGTCGCCGGCTTCCCGGCGGACATCGTGGCTCTGTCGCTCGCGCCGGACGTCCAGCTGATCCAGGACGCGGGGCTCATCACCCACGACTGGCAGAGCGAGCAGGAGAACGGCATCGTCGCCTCGTCGGCGGTCGTGTTCGACGTGCGCCCCGGCAACCCCAAGAACATCCAGAACTGGGACGACCTCGCGCAGCCCGGCCTGCAGATCCTCACACCCGATCCGGCCGAGAGCGGGGGAGCTCGCTGGAACATCGTCGGTGCGTACGGAGCCGCCATGCGGGGTCAGGTTCCGGGCTACGCCAAGGGCAGCACGGAGGACGCGCAGAAGCTGCTCGAAGGCATCTTCAACAACGTCACCGTGATGGACAAGTCGGCCAACGACTCGATCAAGAACTTCCAGGCCGGCAACGGCGACGTCGCGATCACCTACGAGTACGCCGTGCTCCAGGCCCAGGCCGCCGGGCTGCCGGACGAGATGGTCATCCCGCCCTCGACCGTCGACATCCAGACCCCGGTCGCGGTCGTCGACAAGAACGCCGAGGCCCACTGCGTCGAGGACATCGCGAACGCCTTCGTCAAGTTCCTGCACACGAAGGAGGCCAAGGACCTCTACGCGTCGGTCGGCTACGAGCGTCCGGTTGCCCAGGCCGACGCCGCCAAGGGCGACGGCGACATGTTCCCGCCGATCCAGGACCTGTTCACGACCGACGACATCGGTGGTTGGGACGAGCTCGACCAGACGGTGTTCGGCGACAACGGCGCCTTCACGAAGGCGCAGCAGTCGGTGCAGGGCTAGCCATGAGCGCGACGACGGTCGAATCGCCCGAGGTCCGGCGTGCCGGCGGCGGCGCGGCCGGTCCTCCGGCGGGCGTCGTCGCGCGCAGAGCCGGCGCCCGGTGGGCGCTTCGCGGGACGGCGATCCTGTACCTCGGCCTCATGGTGGCGGTGCCCGCCTTCGCCGTCGTCACCAAGGGCTTCGAGAACGGGCTCACGGACCTGAAAGACGCGCTGAACGCCTTCGGCGCGCAGCAGGCGCTCGTGCTCACGGTCGTGATGGCGACCGCCACGGCCGTCATCAACGTCGTGTTCGGCACGCTCCTCGCGTACGTGATCGTTCGCTACCGGTTTCCCGGACGCAGGGCCGTCTCGACGATCGTCGATCTGCCGTTCGCGATCCCGACGCTCGTCACCGGGGTCATGCTCGTCGCCCTGTACGGTCCCAACGCGCCCATCGGCGCGTTCCTGCTTCGCCACGGCGTCCACGTCGTGTTCGCCCAGGTCGGCATCCTGCTTGCCCTGTTGTTCGTGACGCTGCCGCTCGTCGTTCGGACGGTGCAGCCGGTGCTGCAGGAGCTCGACGAGGCGGAGGAGGAGGCCGCGCGCGTCCTCGGCGCGTCACGGTGGGCGACCTTCCGCTCCGTCGTGTTTCCGGCGATCCGGCCGGGGATCGTCGCCGGAGGCCTGCTGGCGTTCGCCCGCGCGCTCGGGGAGTTCGGTGCGGTCGTGATCGTCTCCGGCAACCTGCCGAACAAGACGCTCATGGCCTCGGTCTTGATCTCGCAGCTCATCCAGGTGAACCCGGCGCAGGCGGCCGCCGTCTCGACATTGCTGTTCGCGTTGTCGTTCGTCCTGGTGATGGTGACCGAGCGACTGCTCGGCAGCCGCCACGGGTGGGAGCAGCCATGAGCGCCCGCGCGCTTCCGGAGGAGAGATCCCGTCTGTCGGCCGCGACGCGGCGCCGGCTGGTCCACGGCGGCTTCACGTTCCTCGCGCTGGGCTACGTCGCGATCCTCGTGCTCGCGCCGCTCGCGGGCATCGCGTGGGCGGGTCTCAAGGCCGGTTGGTCGACCGCCCGCGAGACGTTCGCGGCGGCGGACGTCCAGCACGCGTTCTACCTGACGACCGTGATCACCGCGATCACGGTCGTCGTGACGGCTGTGTTCGGTGTGATCGTTGCCTTGGTGCTGACGCGCGACCGGTTCCCGGGCAAGCGCGTGCTCAGCGCGTTCGTCGACCTGCCGCTCGCCGTGTCGCCCGTGATCGTCGGGCTGATGTGCGTGGTTCTGTTCGGGCGCGAGGGGTGGTTCGAGCCGTGGTTCGCGGCCCGAGGCATCCAGATCATCTTCTCGGTCCCGTCGATGGTCCTCGTGACGATCTTCATCTGCATCCCCTTCGTGGTGCGCGAGGTCGCGCCCGTCCTGCAGGAGCTCGGCACGTCCGAGGAGGAGGCGGCGCGGACGCTCGGAGCGTCCTCGCTGCAGACGTTCTTCCGGGTCACGCTCAAGAACATCCGGTGGGGACTCCTGTACGGCATCGCGCTGTCGACGGCCCGGGCGCTGGGCGAGATCGGCGCGGTGCTCATCGTCAGCGGTCAGATCACCGGTCAGACGGAGACGGCGACGCTCGTCGTGCTGCGGTACTTCGAGCAGTACAAGGACGCGAACGGCTATGTCGTGGCGCTGACGCTCGCGTTCGTCTCGATCGCCTTGCTCGCCGGGATCGAGATCTTCAAGCGACGTGAGGAGAAGGAGCTGCACAGATGACCGACTCGACGATGCAGGGAACGCCTATCCGGGTCGAAGGCCTCTCGAAGCGGTTCGGTTCGTTCGAGGCCGTCCGAGACGTGACCTTCACGGCCGAGGGAGGCGCGATCACGGCGCTGCTCGGGCCGAGCGGCTCGGGCAAGAGCACCGTCCTGCGAGTGATCGCTGGCCTGGAGGAGCCGACCGCGGGCCGAATCTGGATGGAGGGCGAGGAGCACACCTTCAAGGCGGTTCAGGAGCGGCGCGTTGGGTTCGTGTTCCAGCACTACGCGCTGTTCCGCCACATGACGGTCTCGCAGAACATCGCCTTCGGCCTGTCCGTCCGCAAGGTGCCGAAGGCCGACCGCCGCGCGCGCATCGACGAGCTCCTCGAGCTCGTCCACCTGACCGGGTTCCGGGACCGGTATCCCGATCAGCTGTCCGGAGGGCAACGACAGCGGGTCGCGCTCGCCCGCGCGCTCGCGCCGCGCCCGAAGGTGCTGCTGCTCGACGAGCCGTTCGGCGCGCTCGACGCGAAGGTCCGCCAGGACCTGCGGCGGTGGTTGGACGAGCTGCATCGCGAGATCGGAGTCACGAGCCTGCTCGTGACGCACGACCAGGACGAGGCGCTCGAGCTCGCGAATCGGATCGTCGTGATGCACGAGGGGCGCGTGGAGCAGATCGGAACGCCCGACGAGATCTACAACGAGCCGGCGTCGGCCTTCGTCGCCGGGTTCGTCGGGTCGTCGAACGTCTTGCAGGGCCGCGTCGTCGCCGGGCACGTGCAGTTCGGCGATCACCGCGTGGCGGGCGCCGACCATCTCGACGACGGGGCGCCGGCACGCGCGTTCGTCCGGCCGCACGATGTTCGGATCTCGACCGTCGACCGCAACGGCGGGTCGGTTCCGGCGGTCGTCGAGCGGCTCGTTACGCTCGGGTGGCTGTCGCGTGCCAATCTGCGACTGCCCGACGGTCACGTCGTCCTAGCCGAGCTGCCGCGCGACGAGCTGACCGGCGTGACCGAGGGCTCGACGGTTTGGGTCGACCTCCGCCGGGCGAAGGCATTCGACGCGCCCGCCGTCGTCGACGTGTCCGCCGAGCCGATGGGGTCACCCGCCGCCTGATGCGGCTCTCCACGCCGCGGCGCGGGCTCGCCGGGCTCGTCCTCGTCGTGGTGTCCGCCGCCGCATGTGCGAGTTCGAAGGAGCGGGCGCAGGGGAGCGACGAGGTGCTGCGTCTGGGCGTATTGCCGACGCTGACCCAGGCGGTAGCGCACGTCGGGCTGGGGTCGGGCATCTTCCAGCGGGACCTCGGCGATACCCGGATCCGCACGAGCGTCATGGACTCCGGAACCGAGGCCAGCATCGCGATGATCTCGGGCTCGCTCGACGCCGCCTACATCGGGTCATGGCCCGCGGCGTCGCTCTTTCTGCGCTCGGGTGACGTCGCCCTCGTAGCGGGAGCCGCGGTCGGCGGGGCATCGATGGTGGTGCGAACGGCGTCGGGCATCGGTGCGCCGCGCGACCTTCACGGCGCCCGGGTCGCGGTGCCAAACCTTGCGAACTCGCAGGACGTCGTGCTTCGAACGTGGCTCCACGCGCACGGGCTCGCGGCCACCGACGAGGGCGGCGACGTGTCGATCGTCACCGCCGACCCTCGCGAGCTTCTCCGGCTGTTCAGCCTCGGCAGGATCGACGCGGCGTGGGCCCCCGAGCCGTACCCGACGTCTCTTGTCGAGGAGGGCGTCGCGCGCCGCTTCGTCGACGAGGCGAGCCTGTGGCCGGACGGTCGGTACGCGACGGCGGGGTTGCTCGTCTCCACCATCTATATGCGTGCGCACCCCGACGTCATCAGAAGGCTGCTCGAGGCCCACGTGGAGACGATCCGGTTCATGCGGGACGACCCGTCGCGTGCGATGGCGATCGCCTCGCGCCAGCTCGTCGCCGACGGCGTCGCCTCGATGCCGGCAGACGTGCTCGCTGCGGCGTGGGATCGCATCACCTTCACGTGGACGGTCGTGCCGTCGTCGATGGTGCGGCTCAGTGAGGAGGCGTACGCGCTCGGGCTGACTCCGGGCCCGCCGACCGGCGTCCTCGGCGTCTACCGTCTTGACGCGCTCAATGCCGTCCTCGACCATGACGGCCTTCCCCGCGTTCCCGACCCGAGCGGCGAGGTGAGCTGAGGTGCGCACGCTGCGAGTCGTGTCCGAGGCCGGCCCGCAGCCGGAACCGGCCAAGGTCTCGCTGCGCAGGGTGGGGAAATCCTACGTCCAGCGCAGCGGCGACAAAGTCGACGCGGTCACCGACGTCTCGGTCGACATCGCGCAGGGCGAGTTCGTGTGCTTGATCGGGCCGTCGGGGTGCGGGAAGTCGACTCTGCTGAATCTGATCGCGGGTCTTGACCGGCCCGACTCCGGCGAGGTCCTCGTCGACGGTAGCCCGGTGAGAACGCCCGGGCCCGACCGAGCCGTCCTTTTCCAGGAGCCATCGCTGTTCCCGTGGATGAGCGTGCTTCGCAACGTCGAGTTTGCGCTCGAGCTTTCCGGCACGCCGAAGGCGCATCGCCGCGACGCAGCGACCGAGTGGCTGGACAAGGTGCATCTCGCCCGTTTCGCAAATGCGCAGCCCCACGAGCTATCGCCGGGGATGCTGCAGCGCGCCGCGCTCGCGCGCGCACTGGCGTGCCAACCGAGCGTCTTGCTCGCCGACGAGCCGTTCGGGGCCCTCGATGCCCAGGCGCGCGAGATCCTGCAGCGCGAGCTCCAGACGGTGTGGCTCGAGACGCGCAACACATTCGTGTTCGTCACCCACAACGTGGGAGAGGCCGTCTTCCTTGCCGACCGGGTGATCCTGATGTCGGCCAGGCCGGGCACGCTCGTCGCCGAGCATCGCATCTCCTCGCTGCGGCCGCGCGAGCTCGACGACGCGCTGCTCGCCAAGGTGGTCGCGGACGTCCACGATCAGGTCCTGGGGGAGGTGAGACGGGATGCGGCGACCGAGGGCGGCACTGGAGCAGATCTGGCCTAGGATCGCCATCGTCGCGCTGATTCTCGTCGTCTGGGCGGCGGTCGCGGCGACGGGGTACTGGAGCTCGCTGATGCTTCCGTCCCCCGCGGAGGTGTGGACCGCCTTCACGACGCACCTCACCGGCCCCCAAGGCCTCTTGGTGGCGGCGGAGCGGAGCCTGTTCCGGCTGTTCGTCGGGCTCAGCGTCGCCGTCGTCCTCGGCACGCCGATCGGGATGGCCATGGCGGGCTCGCGGATCGTGCAGCGGAGCGTCGGCAGCGTCGTCGTGGGACTCCAGGCGATCCCGCCCATCGCCTGGCTGCCGCTTGCGATCATCTGGCTCGGCTTCACGGAGAAGGCAGTCGTGTTCGTCGTGATCGTCGGCGCGTTTCCCGCGGTTGCGATCGCGACCGCGTCGAGCTTGCGCTTGGTCGCGCCGTCGTACGTTCGTACGGGGCGTACGCTCGGCGCGAACGGATGGCGGCTCTACTCGCGTGTGGTGCTCCCGGCGGCGGTGCCCGGCTATGTCGCGGGTCTGCAGCAAGCGTGGGCCATCGCGTGGCGCGCGCTGCTCGCGGCTGAGGTCCTGCAGACCGGCGCCCGCGGTCTGGGGCACCTCAACTTCCGGGCCCTCGCCGAGCTCGACACGTCGCTGATGATCGCGACGATCATCGCCATCATGATCGTCGGCGTGGGGATCGACTGGTTGTTCGCGCTCGTCGACCGGCGCGTGCGGGCACGCCGCGGTCTTCTCATCGCGTGACGAGTCGGCTTCGCTAAGGTTCTCGCGACTCCGACGGGACCCCTGCGCGACGTAGAGCATCGGCGCGCGTCGCGTCGGTGAGGCGCCGCAGCTCCTCGGACGGCGCCGGTCGCGGAGCGACGGGGTCGCGCAGACGACGCGCCTCCTCGGGCAGTCGAACGAGATCGGCCTCGAAGAGCCGGCGTGCCACATCGAGGCCTCGTATCGGCCCCGTTCGTCGGCCGCCGCGCATCACCGGGACGAGCATCGGCTCGGCGCGCGGCGGCACCGGCTCGTCGCGGAGCCCGAGCACGTCGCGCTCGGAGCCGCGGAAGACCTGCTTGCGTCCGGGCTCGGTCGCCTTGTTCGCCGACAACTTCAGCACCGGCCGGTCGTCGAACTCGACGAGCTTGTAGACCGAGTCGAGGTACGGCGCGTCGGCCGAGACGCCGACGCGAGTTCCGACCCCGAACGCATCGATCGGCGCCCCCGCGCTCACCAGCCCGTCGACGTCCAGTTCGTCCAGGCCGCCGCTGCCGAAGATCCGCACGTGCGCCAGTCCGGCCTCGTCTAGGATCCGGCGCGCCTGCCGTGAGAGCGCGTCCAGGTCGCCACTGTCGATGCGCACCGCCAGGTTCTCGCGCAGTCCGAGCTCGCGGATCACCTCGATGGCCGTGCGGACGCCGTTCGGCGTGTCGTATGTGTCAACGAGGAACGTCGTCCGGTCCGGAAAGTCCTGCGCGAAGGCACGGAACGCCTCGGTCTCGGACGGGAACGACTCGACGTACGAGTGCGCCATCGTCCCGCTCACGCGTAACCCGAGCCGGCGCGCGGCCTCCACGTTGCTGGTGGCGGCGAACCCGACCATCGCCGTCGCCCGCGCGACGGCCATCGCGGCATCGGCCCCCTGCGTCCGGCGGAACGCGAAGTCGACTAGTTGCCGGTCGCGCGCTGCAATCCGGCATCGAGCAGCTTTCGAGGCGATCGTCGTCTGGAACGTGATGACGTTCAGCAGATAGGTCTCGACGAGTTGCGCGACCGCGATTGGCGCCGTGACCTCCACCAGCGGCTCGTCGGCGAAGACGATGCGGCCCTCGGGAACGGCCCAGACGTCCCCCGTAAACCTCAGCCGCTCGAAGCTTTCGATCGCGTCCTGTGGAAATCCGAGCGTGTCGCGAAGGTACGCGAGGTCCTCGTCATCGAAGGCGAACCCCTCGAGGAAATCCAGACACGCCTCGAGACCGGCGACCACGAGGAATCCGCGCGTCGGGGGCAATTCGCGGACGAAGAGGCTGAATGTCGCTGGCCGATTCATACCGCGACGCAGGTAGCTCGCCGCCATATTGAGCTCGTACAGGTCCGTGTGAAGCGCGAGGCCCATCGCGCGCAGAGCCTAGCCGAGTGGTCCCCACGGTCACCGTGCTGTCCGGCCGTCGTCCGACAGCGGGCGCACGGCGCGTCACGAAACGACCTCGGGGTGGAGGTCGGTGCGCCGCAGGAGGAGTGCGTTCACGGCGACGACGACGGTGGAGGCGCTCATCGCGAGCGCACCCACGGCGGGCGGCAGGAGCACGCCCGCCCACGCGAAGACTCCGGCCGCGAGCGGGATCGCGGCGACGTTGTACCCGACCGCCCACGCCAGGTTCTGCTGCATCTTCCGGTAGCTTGCGACCGACAGGCGGCGGACGGCGACGACGGCTCTGGGGTCGTCGCTCATGATGACGACGCCGGCCGACTCGATCGCGACGTCGGTGCCCGCGCCGATCGCGATGCCGACGTCCGCCTGAGCGAGCGCGGGGGCGTCGTTCACGCCATCGCCGACCATCGCGACGCGCCGCCCGGCGGGCTGGAACTCCGTGACCTTCCGCGCCTTGTCCTGCGGAAGAACCTCGGCGACGACCTGGTCGACGCCGAGCTCCTGCGCGACGGCGCGGGCGACGTCCTGCGCATCGCCGGTGATCATCACGGACTCGACGCCCTCGGCTCGAAGGACACGAATTGCCTGCATCGATTCGGGACGGAGCTCGTCCTCGGCCTCGATCGCGCCGACGATCCGCCCGTCGCACACGACGAACAGCACGGTGGCGCCTCGGCGGCGCCAGTCGCCAACCCGGTCGACGATCTCTTGGGGTTCGGCCAGGCCCCGCTCGCGCAGCAGCGCCGGTCCACCTACGTCGACCACCGACCCGTCGACCGTTGCGGCGACGCCGCGGCCGGGCATCGATCGGAAGTCGGTGGCGACGGGAACGCCACCTCGGTCTCGGCCGGCGGCAACCACGGCGCGGCCGAGCGGATGCTCGCTGCTTGCCTCCACGGCAGCCGCGAGTCGGAGCACGTCGGCTTCGGACGTCTCGACGCCTGTGACGTCTCGGACGCCCGGCATTCCCTTCGTCAGGGTGCCGGTCTTGTCCCACAACACCCTGTCGACGGTACGCATCCGCTCGAGCGCGAGCCGGTCCTTGATCAGGATGCCGGACTGCGCCGCCATCGACGTCGAGATCGAGATGACGAGCGGGATCGCCAGGCCCAGCGCGTGCGGACACGAGATGACGAGGACCGTCACGCTTCGTTCGACGGCGTCTCCCACGTCGCCGATCGCCGCCCACACCACAAACGTGACGACGCCGACGCCCACGGCGACATAGAACAGGACTGCGGCGGCGCGGTCGGCCAGCGCCTGCGCGCGCGACCGCGACTCCTGCGCCGACCGAACCAGCCGCTTGATTCCGGCCAGCGCCGTGTCCTCCCCCACGGCGTCCACGCGGACGCGAACGGCGTCGTCCGTCGCGACGGTTCCGGCGACGACGCGATCGCCGACGCGGCGCAGGACGGGCCGCGATTCCCCCGTGATGGTCGACTCGTCGAACTCGGCGTCGCCGATCGTGATCGTCCCGTCGGCGGGCACGCGCGCCCCCGGTCGCACCAGAACCGTGTCGCCCGGGCGAAGCCGCGAGACCGGAACGATTTGGACGTGTTCGCCGTGGAGGACGTCGGCCTGATCGGGCAAGAGGGCAGCCAGGGCGTCGAGCGCGCCCGAGGCCTGGCCGAGCGCCTTCATCTCCATCCAGTGGCCGAGCAGCATTACATCGATCAGGAGCGCGAGTTCCCACCAGAACTGGAGATCGAGCAGGTCGAACTCGGAGGCCAGGCTCGCCGCGAACGCGACAACGATCGCGAGCGAGATGAGGAGCATCATGCCGGGGAGTCCGTCGCGGACCTCGCGGGCGGCGCCCTCGAGGAACGGCCGGCCGCCGTAGACGAACACAACCGTTCCGAGGATGGCCGGGATCCGATCCGACAGTGGGAAGCTCGGCGCGGTGTACCCGAACCAGTCCTGCACCATGGCGGACCATAGGAGCACGGGCAGGCTCAGCCCAAGGCAGATCCAGAACCGGTCCCGGAACATCGCGACACTGTGGCCCGCGTGCTTGTCGTGAGGGGCATGCTCGATGCCGTGAACCGTCGGCTCCTCGGCCGCGACAGCGTCTCCCGGATGCGCGTGATGATCGTGACCCATGAACGAACCTCTGCGTCGTCGTTTCCGCCCGGTACAACAACGAGGCTATTCCCGCGCGGAGAGCCGCGGGTAGCCTTCCCCGGTGGATGTCGATCGCGCGGAGCGGAGCCGCCGCCTGCGCGAGCTCGCGGCTCTTTTCCTTCGGCTGGGTACGACCGCGTTCGGGGGACCCGCGGCGCACATCGCGATGATGCACGACGAGGTCGTCACGCGGCGGCGCTGGTTGAGCGACGAGCGGTTCCTCGACCTCCTCGGCGCGACGAATCTCATCCCCGGTCCGAACTCGACGGAGATGGCAATCCACGTCGGATTGCTGCGCGCCGGCTGGCCGGGCCTCATCGTGGCAGGGACATCATTCATCGTCCCGGCGATGCTGATCGTGCTCGCGCTCGCCTGGGCATATGTCCGCTACGGAGCCACGACGGCGGGACAGGCGCTGCTGTACGGCATCGGACCGGTCGTAGTCTCGATCGTTGCCGTCGCGCTGCTGACGCTCGGTCGCACCGCGGTCAAGCGCTCGTGGCTACTCGTCGGCGTGGGGATCCTCGTCTTTGCCCTCTACCTCGTCGGCCTGAACGAGCTGCTCCTGCTCGCGAGCGCCGGGATCGGCGTCGCCCTCACTCGGGCGGCGGGACGCGCGCGCACGGACGAGCATCCGACCCTGCTCCCACTCCTGGTCGGTGTGCTTCCGCTCGCCGCGGCCACGGAAGCCACGTCGGTTGCGCTCTGGCGGGTCTTCCTGGAGTTCCTCAAGCTCGGCGCCGTCGTCTACGGCAGCGGCTACGTGCTGTTCGCGTTCCTGCAGGGGGATCTCGTCGACCGGCTCGGGTGGTTGACGCAGCAGCAGGTCCTCGATGCGCTCGCCGTGGGTCAGGTCACGCCCGGTCCCGTCTTCACGACGGCCACGTTCGTCGGGTACCTCCTCGGCGGCGTGTCAGGCGCGCTTGTGGCGACGATCGGGATCTTCCTGCCGGGTTTCGTGTTCGTCGCGCTTCTCCAGCCCATCGTCCGCCTGATGCGACGCTCCAGATGGACCGGAGACCTGCTGGACGGCGTGAACGTCGGCGCCGTCGGCCTGATGGCCGGCGTGACGCTGCAGCTGGCTCGCACGGCGTTCGTGGACGCTCCGACGGTCTTGTTCGGGGTCGTCGCCCTCGTCGTCCTTCTTCGGTGGCGACCGAACTCGGGCTGGGTCGTGCTCGCGGGCGCCGGCGCCGGTCTGGCTGTGACGTACGTGACGTAGCCCGGGCACACCCCGTGCCCTCGGCGCCAGCGCGCCACCGCCCCGGGTGATTCCACGATGCTCGCGTCGTTCACGGGTTGACAGGCAAGTCGCCACTTGCCTATTGTCGCGGGTGTGGGCGACGTCTACCGCGCGCTCGCAGACGCAACGAGGCGGGCGATCCTCGACGAGTTGGCGGAGCGAGACGGGCAGACGCTGTTCGAGCTTTGCTCGCGGCTCGCCATGAGGCACCACCTCGGGTCGTCTCGCCAGGCGATCTCGCAACACCTCGACGTCCTCGAGTCGGCGGGCCTCGTGAAGACCAGAAGGGAGGGCAGATACAAGTTCCACCACCTGGACACGTCACCGCTGGACGAGATCGGGAAGCGATGGCGGCGGAGACGCGGAGGGAGAGGCACATGAGGATCTACATAACATCCGTGCTCGTCGACGATCAGGAGAAGGCGCTCCGCTTTTACACCGACGCCCTCGGATTCGTGAAGAACAAGGACGTGCCGCTCGGCGAAGCTCGATGGCTCACCGTCGTCTCCCCGGACGACCCCAAGGGGACCGAGCTCCTGCTCGAACCGGACGCCCATCCGGCCGCGCGACCGTTCAAGGAGGCGCTCGTGGCCGACGGGATCCCGGCAACCTCGTTCGCGGTCGACGACGTGAACGCCGAGTTCGAGCGGCTTCGGGAGAGAGGCGTCCGGTTTACGCAGGAGCCGCTCGACATGGGCGGTGTCACGACGGCGGTCTTCGACGACACGTGCGGCAACCTCATCCAGATCGCCAAGGCCTAGCGGACCTTGTGATTGTCCGCGGCCGGTGGGCCCGGTACGGTTCGCGGGCCGATCGGCGCAGGAGCGGAGCCGGACGTGACTCAAAGAGACTTTCGCATCGAGCGGAGCGAGCTTGCATCCGGGGATGAGTTCGACGAGTTCGCGACCGAAGACCTTCCGTATCACACGGGGTGGACGGGCTCCTTCCACAAGCTGCCCTGGGCGATCGACGAGGAGGCCATCCGAGCGGCGAACGCCGACGTCGCGATCGTCGGCGCCCCGCTCGACGACGGGACGAGCGCGCGGCCGGGGGCGCGCTTCGGTCCTCGCGCGATCCGCGGGGCGCCGTATCACTGGGCCAACGTCGACGCGTGGTCGATCCAGCTCGACATCGAGCCGTTCGCGCACGTCACGGTCGTCGACGCCGGCGATGCCCCCGTCGTTCCGTCGCGGCTCGCGCGAGCGCACCGCGTCATCCACGAAAAGGTGTACCGCGTCGCCGGAACCGGGGCGACGCCGCTCGTCCTCGGCGGCGACCACTCGATCACATACCCGTCGGCGGCGGCCGTCGCGCGCCACGTGCATCCGCGCTCGGTCGGCATCGTCCACTTCGACGCGCACGCCGATACGGGCAACGACGTCTGGGGGTCACTGCTCTCGCACGGCACGCCGATGCGCCGGCTGATCGAGGAGGGCTGGGTCGACGGCAGAAACTTCGTGCAGATCGGCCTGCGCGGCTATTGGCCGGAGAGGGCGACGTTCGACTGGATGCGTGAGCGCGGCCTGCGCTGGCACACGATGGTCGAGATCGAGGAGCGTGGGTCGGAGGCGGTCATCGCCGACTCCATCGCGGAGGCCCTCGACGGGCCCGACTGCATTTATCTCTCGGTCGACATCGACGTCGTGGACCCGGGAACAGCGCCGGGGACGGGGACGCCGGAGCCCGGCGGCATTCTGCCCCGCGAGATGCTCCGCGCGGTGCGCCAGATCGTCGGCCGCGTCGACCTCGTCGGGATGGATATCGTCGAGGTCTCGCCGCCGTACGACAACGCCGACGTGACGGCGATGCTCGCGCACCGGATCGTGTTGGAGGCCGTCTCGGCGCTCGCGAAGAAGCGGTCGTAGGCTCGGTCGGTGGCATCCGGTCGTAAACGGTTCGAAAACCTCGTCGCCGAGGCGGTCGATGCTCTTCCGGAGTGGGTGCTCGACCGGCTCGAGAATGTTGAGGTGCTCGTCGAGAAGCGGCCGCCGCACGGTCAGCCGAACCTCCTCGGCCGGTACCACGGCATCCCGCTCACCGAGCGGACGTATTACGCCGGCGTGCTGCCCGACACGATTACGCTGTACCGTTCGACGATCGAGCGTGCGGCCGGCGCCGGCGACGATGCGCTGCGCGACCTCATCGCCCACACCGTGGCGCACGAGGTCGCGCACTTCTTCGGCATCAGCGACGATCGCCTGCGCGAGCTCGACCGCTACTGATGGAAGGCGTCGCCGAGCTCGACGAGCGGATGATGGGGCTCGCCCTCGAGGAGGCTCGGCTGGCCGGGTCGTGGGGCGACGTCCCGGTCGGCGCCGTCGTCGCACGCGGCGGTGAGGTGCTCGGGCGGGCCGGGAATCAGCGGCAGCACCGAAACGACCCGACGGCGCACGCGGAGATCCTCGCGCTCCGCCAGGCGAGCGAAGTGGTGGGCTCGTGGCGGCTGGACGCGTGCACGATGTTCGTGACGCTCGAGCCGTGCGCCATGTGCGCCGGCGCCATGGTCCTCGCGCGGATCGACCGGCTCGTGTTCGGCGCGGCCGACGCGAAGGCCGGCTTCGCCGGCTCGCTCGGCGATCTCGTCCGCGACGAGCGGCTCAATCACCGAGTCGACGTGACGGCGGGCGTCCTCGATGGCCAATCCGCCGAGCTGCTGCGCGCATTCTTTCGGCGCCGGCGGTAGGCGTCGTCAGCCGTTCGACATGCGCTGTTGCTCTATTGCACGGATGCGATCCGCGACGGTGGGCGACGCGGACATCATCACCGAGAAGCCGCGGGAATCCATCACGATCGCTCGCACGCGCGTCAGCGTCTCAATTGTCGCCGTCCGCGGCGAGTTTTCGAGCAGGGCGATCTCCCCGAAACAATCGCCCGGTCCGAGTGTGGCGACGGGATGGCGGTCCTGTCGCACCTCCACGGAGCCGTCGGCGATCACGAAGAACTCGTACGCGTACCGGCCCTGGTCCAAAAGCCGCTTGCCCGGCGGGAGGTCGATCTCGTCGGCTTGCCTCGCGATCTGCTCGAGCTCCTTGCGGGAGAGCCCGTCGAAGAGGGGGATCGACCGCAGTTTCCGAGCGTCCATATATCGCGGCCTCCACGTAGGGCGAGACGATGAGAGCATCCTCCCACGCCGGCGCTCGGCACGCCTTGCTAGACTCGCCGCCGGAGGCGTGCCGGAGCGGACGAACGGGACCGCCTCGAAAGCGGTTAGGGCCTTGACCGGCTCTCGCGTGTTCGAATCACGCCGCCTCCGCCATAATCCGTTCTGACGTGCGCAGGTAACCAACCGGCTCGGGACGCGCGTGCCTCGTTGTGGATGATGTGATCGAGACCTTTACGAACGAGGACGTTACGGAGGTGAAGATCTTTCTCACCTCGGTTGTGGCGGCGCCTTCTACCAGGTACTCCTGACGGCCGTCGGCCACCGGAAGCTGCGGCTGCGGCCGCGTGAGCTACCGCATGGGCAGTCCGAGAGCGGCGGAGGCGCCGAGGATCACAGCGGTCCGGGCGGTGGGTCCTAAACGGGCCGACAATACCTTCCACCTCGCGGGACGCGCGCTGTTCGTTTCGAACGAGAGGACGCCCGATAGGAAAATGCGAGACTTCGGTGGTGAGATCGATCCAACCGCGTGCACCGCGAGACCAGCCCGGCGTCGTCTTTCGCTTCGCCGAGGCTTGTGAGGCGGACGACCGGATCATCGCCGGACTGCTCGGCGGCTCACGTGCGCGAGGGGAGGCGGACGAGTTCTCCGACATCGACCTGTACGCCATCACGACCGACGACGCGCTCGAGAATGTTATGAGCAGCCGTGATGCTTTCGTCCGGAGGCTCGGCGACCCGCTGTTCCTGGAGGACTTCGGCCTCGACCGGATCGCCTTCTGCATACTTCGCGACGGGACAGACGTCGAGCTGCACTTCGAGCGGGAGGGGGCGCTGAAGCGCCTCGAGGTGGGACCCTTTCAGACGCTGGTGGACAAGCGCGGCGTCCTCGGTCGCGCCGAGTTCCCGTTCTCGCGACCGGATCCGGACGAGCAGCGCGAACGGCTGCGTGAGACCGTCATGTGGTTCTGGCACGACCTCTCGCATTTTCTCGCCGCGATGGGCCGCGGCGATCTCTGGTGGGCATACGGCCAGCTCGAGGCGCTCCGTCGCTACTGCGTCAACCTCGTTCGGATCCGGCACGGTGTCGAGGCGCAGGGGGAAGCGTACGAGAAGCTCTCAAAGGAGGTCCCGGTCGGGGAGCTCACCGAGCTGGCCTCGACGTTGTGTGCACTGCAACGCGACGCCATGCTCGAATCGGGCGTCCGCATCGTCGCCTTCTTCCGCGAGCACGCGCCGCGCATCGCCAAGGCGAACGGCGTTGCTTACCCGACCGATCTCGCCCGACTGAAGTCCACTCGGCTCGAGGAACTGACCGATCCGGCCAGCGGCGACGCCTACTGATGCCCTCGGGCGAGTGCCCTCAGACGGTTCCTCTGCCACGGATGAAGTACCAGGCCACCGCTGCGATCACGACGATGACGATGAGGATCCAGAGCCAGTTGAGGCCTGCTGCCAGCATGTGCTCCTCCTCGGTAGCGACCTCCCCACGATTTCCGATGTGGCGCAAGCCGAAACGGGATTCCGAGAGAACTTCCGGTCCCTCCGCGAGCATTCGTGCGCAGCCGAGCCCGGCCAAAAGGCTTGCCGCGGGGTCTCGGCGACTCGCGCGCTGGCTATAACGTCATGACGCGGTGCCGCTCGCGACCGCGGGCGGGATGTTCTGGTTGAGGCGAAAGAGGTTGGCCGGGTCATACCGCGCCTTGACCTCGGCCAGGCGGTCGTAGGTGGTTCCCGGGTACGCCTGGCGCACGCGCTCGGGTCCCTCGTCGTTGAGGAAGTTCACGTATGCGGCCTCGGGGCCGCGTTGGATCGAAGCGGCCAACGATTCGACCCACTGTTCGTGCCGAGGCAACTCCCTCGGATCGCTCGCCAGCGCGGCGACGTTGAGCATCATCCGGCGATCGCGGTGCGCGAACGCCGTGGCGTCGTTCGAAACGCGCGCCATCGCGCCGCCGAGAACGCGGATCTGCACAACGCGCATCATCGCGTCGGACGCCTCGAGGCGCTCGATCATCGTCCGCGCCGAATTCTCGTCGACCGCGTCGATGAACATCGTGCGAGCGGCCGCGATCGGATGGTAGCCCTCCTCCTCTGGCGGATAGATCTCCGGGTACGGGATCGGGCGCACCATGTCCGCCATCGGCTGCGCGATGGCGCGAAACGGCGCTAGTGCCTTCTCCCCAGACTCGGCATCGCCCGAGAAGCACATCAAGGCCATGATCGCGAGCCGTCCATGCAGCTCCTCGGGAAGGAACGGCATCGGCGGCGCCGGCATGACGTTCGCGATCGTCGAGAGTTCGTCGGGCGCGGCCTCGGCCTCCGCGAGGAACGACAGGATCGTCTCCGGCGTGGCGGGCAGCAGCAGCATCCCACCGACGACCGTCGGCAGCTCATGGAGGCGGAGTTGGAAGCGTGTGGCGACCCCGAAGTTGCCGCCCCCGCCGCGAATCGCCCAGAACAGGTCGGGATGGGCGTCAGCGTCGAGGCGTAGCACCTCGGCGTCGGCCGTCACGACTTCGGCCCCGAGAAGATCGTCGATCGTGAGGCCGAACCTCCGTACGAGGTAGCCGACTCCGCCCCCGAGTGTGATTCCACCCACGCCCACCGAGCCCGTATCGCCGAAGCCGGTCACAAGGCCGTGCTCCCCGGCCGCCTTGGCGTACTCGATCGCGGTGAGGCCGGTCTGCGCCCACGCGGTCCGCCTGTCGGTGTCGATGTCGATCGTGCGGAGGTCGGCGAGATCGATCGTGATCCCGCCTTCGGAAACGCTGTGACCGGCGCCGCTGTGGCCGCCACTGCGGACGGCGATGTCGACGCCCAGCTCGCGGCCGAATTCAACGACGCGTGCGACGTCGGCGGCATCCGCGACCCGCACGATGGCGCCGGGCCGCCGATCGATTCCACCCGGAAAGACGGTGCGGGCAACGTCGTAGTCCTCGTCGCCGGGCGCGATCACGCGACCGCTCACGGCCGCCCGCAGGTCGGCGACCGGGATTTCCGTTGGCGAAGCGTTCATCGTCTGCACCTCCTGATTACGGCCCTGATTACGGCCGTGGGTTCGACCGGTTGGACCGGCCCGAATCATCGACACGTCTGGTCGGGACGATGTGACGGGAGACGGTACCGAGCACGGCGGACACTGGCCCCGCGTTCCGGATCGCGCTCACCGACAGCCCGGACACGAACAGCACGTCGCCGGGAACGAACCTTGCGCGCCCCCCGCCGCGGCACTCGAGTTCGATCTCGCCGTCCTCGACCACGATCATTCGGTCTTCCCACTCGCCGCGCGCATTCGGCATCGACTCGCCCGGCGCGAGGACGACGACCTCGCCGTGGCGAAGCACGTTGATCGAGAGCCGCCCGTCGCGTGAGGCATCGGCCGCAGTCCTCCAGGAGCCGTCGTAGGCATCGCCGGGCATCGGCGCCGTCCGGCGTCAGAACCGCCGGCGCGTCGCCGAGAAGGACCCTGTTCGGCCATCGGCGAACACGGTCGCGGGCGACACCCCGAGGACAAGGGTCGGAGCCGGGATCAGCGGTGTGGTGTGCGCGTCGAACTCAGCCCCGTGCCGGGACGCCATCTGCCATCCTCCCTCTCTCTATCTTTAGAGACGGAGCTGTGGCGCCGAACTCATCGGTTGCCATCCGGTTGGTCGATTCCCCTCCCGGGACTGGCCTCGACCCCCCGAGGCAGCCCGAAGAGCGGGAACAGGCCGATGTCGAGGAAGTACGTGATGCCGGCAATGCGGCCATCCACGATATCCAGCAGGTGGACGTTGAACGGCTCGCGCCTGCCGCCGGGACCCGTCGGCCGGTAGATCGCGAAGCCGGGCGATCCGTTCCCGTGCACGGGCAGGAGCCGCGAGCCCCGACATGTGATTCCCGGGCCGAGCATCCAGCGCGTCATCTGATCGGGTCCTCGAAGCCACATCTCGTACGGCGGCATGTTGTGCGTTGCGTCCTCGTGGAGCAGCGCCACGAGCGCCTCCATGTCGTACCGCTCGAACGCGTCGACGTAGCGCGCGAGCAGGTCGGCCTGCGCGTCGTCGTTCGTGGGGTCGAGCCGGCGGCCGTCGCCGATCACCGTCGAGTCGAGGGTGGCCCTTGCTCGCTGGAGCGCGCTGTTGACGGACGCGACGGAGGTGCCGAGGAGCTCGGCCACCTCGCTCGCCTGCCAGCGCAACACCTCGCGCAGGATCAGGACGGCGCGCTGCTTTGGAGGCAGGGTCTGTAGCGCCGCGACGAACGCGAGCCGGATGGTCTCGCGGGTTTCGACGAGCTCGGCGGGGTCGCCGGTGTCGGGTAGCACGGCCGCGTCGGGGATCGGCCGCACCCATGCTTCCCACGAGACCGGTGACGGCAGCGGCGCATCCGCCTTCGCCGCGGGGGACAAGTCCATCGGGATGGCGCGCCGCTTGCGCCCCTGCAGGGCGTCGAGGCAGACGTTCGTCGCGATGCGATAGAGCCACGTGCTGAGCGCAGATCGGCCGTCGAACTGATCGAAGGCCTTCCATGCGCGGAGCATCGTCTCCTGCACGGCGTCCTCGGCCTCGTATGGCGAGCCGAGCATGCGATAGCAGTAGCCGGTGAGCACCGTGCGTTGTTCCTCGAGCTGGCGCTCGAACTCCGTTCGATCCATCGTCGTCACCATCGCGATGGCCGCTCCAATCCAACGACACGTTCTGGTCGCGTGGGCGAGCCACCCATGATAAGTGCGGTTGTCACGACGCCGCCCGGACGTTCGCAGGCGTTCCGTAGACTCGTCACGGTGGCCTGCCCGAGCGGACGAAGGGGCACGCCTGGAGAGCGTGTAGGGGGCAACCCCTCGCGGGTTCGAATCCCGCGGCCACCGCAGAACGCTACGGGGAGTCGCGGCCCGCCGACAGGCGGGCCCGGGAGTATCAGGCGCTGCGTGTGTCGTCCGTCGCGTCCGCAACCACGATGACGTCTTCGATGGTCTGGCCGGGTGTCTCGTCGGAGGTTCCGGCGGCATCCAGACCGACGAGCGTCTTCAGGAGAACGTCGTGCATTCGCGAAAGATCGCCGACGGCGGTCCGGCGCGCCGCCTCGATGCCCCGGCGAAACGCCTCGGCCTTCGATCGAGCCTCGCGGAGCATTCGGTCGGCCTCCGACTGTGCGGCGGCCACCGTGGCCGCGGCGTCGGCGGCGGCCTCCTCGTGCCGGATGCGCGCGTCGCGGAGGATTTCGTCGGCCTCGGCGCGGGCCGAAGCGCGCGCTGCCTCGGCGGCCGCCTCGGCCTGTCGTTCGAGCGCGGCGGCCTCCTCGCCGAATCGCCGCATCAGGTCGGCGACCTGCGTCGACGGGGAAGCTGCTGCCTCTGCCTCGAGGCTGCGAATCTGGTCGCGAAGCGCCTCGACTTCGCTCGCGAGTCGCTCGAGAAAATCTCGGACCTCGCGTGTGTCGAACCCCTTGCGAACCGTCCTGAAAGAAGCGGCGCGTATCGTTTCGGGCGAGGTTCCACGGTTGTCCACCCGCCGAAACGGGACGGCCGAGGGCGGCGAGGGCGTGTTCCCGGCATCTTCCATGATGTCAGCCTGACGGTAGTACGACGGACCCGTCACAGGAAACGGGCGTCGGGCCCTTTGATCTCGGGCGAACCGCCTAGGTCCGCTGCGTGCATCGGGCGTCCGACCGCGGGCATGCCGAAGAGGGTGCGGCTCCCCGATGCCCGGCGTCCGGCGTCAATGCGTGTCGCAACGGTCCGTATACTCGTGGAGGTGGCCGTGCTAGGCGGGGAGCTAGCGGTGCCCTGTACCCGCGATCCGCTTCAGCGGGGCTGAATCCCCGCCCGAGGCCCTGTGGGTCCGAGGTCGCTCCCGGCACGGAGCGTCGATGGTCGGGTCCCGCGCGACGCCAACCTGCGAACCCGGTCAGGTCCGGAAGGAAGCAGCCGTAAGCGGGCGCTGGCGGGTGCCGCGGGGGTGCCTGGCCGGAGCTACCGGCCGGTGA
>JBKOWM010000168.1:0-19591 GCA_046724395.1 Actinomycetota bacterium | reverse complement strand
CGTCTGAGCCGCGGCGGCGGGAGCGGCAGCCGCCGGCGCCTCGCCGGTCTTCGCGCGATGGGCGCGAACCGCGGCCGAACGGGCGCGGCCGTCGGCCACGCGACGGTCCGTTCCCTTCGCCAGCTCCTCGGCGAGAACCTTGTCGAACGTCTCCTCGTCGAGCGGTGTGTCCTCTCGCGCCATGGGGTCGCGCTCCTCGTCTCTACAGGGGTCCCGAGATGCCGCCGTCCTTGCGGATCCGCCAGAAATGCACGGAAAGGAAGATCACGAGGACGAACGGCAGGGCGAGAACATGCAGTACGTACCAACGCAACAAAGTCTGCGGCCCCACGACGACGCCGCCGAGCAGCAGGAAGTTGGCTTGCTTGGCGATGAGCGGCGAGTAGCCGGCCAGCGATGTGCCGACGGTCACGGCCCAGATCGCGAGCTGATCCCAGGGCAGGAGGTAGCCGGTGAACGACAGACCGAGGGTCAGGAACAGCAGGATGACGCCGACCACCCAGTTGAACTCGCGTGGGGGCTTGTAGGCGCCGGTGTAGAACACTCGCGCCATGTGCAGCGTCACGGTGAGGACCATCAGGTGCGCGCCCCAGCGGTGAAGGTTGCGGACGAGGTCGCCGAAGAACACGGACGTCCGGATCGTCTGCATGTCGCCGTACGCCACGGCGCTGCCGACGTCCGCCATCGGCCGGTAGAAGAACATCAGGAAGATGCCGGTGATCGTGAGCAGGATGAACAGGAAGAACGACAGGCCGCCAAGGCAGAAGGTGTACGTCAGCTTAAGCCCGTGGCGCTTCATCTTCACGGGGTGGAGGTGATACAGAACGTTGTTCATCGTCGCGAGCGCGCGATCCCGCGACGTGTCCCTGTAGCCCCTCCGAAAGGCGGACCCCGGTCGAAAGATGGACTTCCAGACCTCGGTCTCCCGCACCCGGTCGAGGACCTCGCCGGGTGACGGCGGCTTGAGCTTCACCTCTGCCGTTCCCCTTCTCGAAGCTCCTACTCGGCCTCCGCGCGCTGCGACATGGGCACGGCCGCCATCGTCCGCGTCCCGCCGGAGCCCTCCGGCAGCCGCGCATAGTACAGCGTGTCCGTCGGGCACCGCTCGACGCAAACGGAGCAACGCGTGCACGCGTTGTCGTCCACCACGAAGATCGCGTTCGCCGCGCCCACCTCCGCCTCGACGGCGTCCTCCGCCGCGTCCTCCACGATCTCGGGCGAGAGCATGAAGATGCAGTTCCAGGGGCACACGTCCTCGCACGCCCGGCACAGGATGCAGTTGTCGGGGTCGAGCATGAGGTGCTTCGGGGACTTCACGCCCTGTGCGAGCCAACCCGGGTCGACGGCCTCCACCGTGTAGTCGGTCTTGATGTCGACCTCGGTCTTCTGGAAGGGCATCTCAGCTCACCTCAGCGGTATCCGCCCGTCGGACGGGTGTCGCCGCCGCTGCCGCGCAGCCTGCGGCGGTGGTTCTGCAGCAGGGCCGATACGACGAGGACCGTCACGAACGGCCCGGTCGTGAGGCCCATGGCGATCGCGTCGCGGATCTCGAGCGACCAGTCGCCGCCACCGGACGGCCCGCCCCAGCCGAGCTTCTGCTCTGCGAAGTACATCCAGAACGACGGCATCACGACCATGGTGATCAACGAGAAGAAGAGCAACGCGAGGGCTACGAGGACGGCCGAGGTCCAGGTCCACTCGAACGTTCGAAGAAACGGGTCCACGCGCTGCTCTCGCAGGGCGACCAGCCGTTGCGCAACCCTCATGCAAACCCCATCCTAGCGTTCGGCCGCGGGATGGTCCGGCCCCGTCGGCCTCTGGGTCTTCGCTCGTGAAAACCTTCACGAGCGTTCGCAGACTATCGCGCGGCGGACGGCCCGACAGCAACCCAAGCCCCGCCCCCCGGACCCCGGTGTTCTCCGGGGGCTACCGCTCGCGCGTTCGCGCTCGCTCCTTGAGCCCCCGGACCCCGGTGTTCTCCGGGGGCTACCGCTCGCGCGTTCGCGCTCGCTCCTTGAGCCCCCGGACCCCGGCCTACACTGGATCGTCGGAGGGTGTCGATGATCGCGGACGTCGTGCAGACGGGGCTGGCGTCGTGGTGGGCCCCGGTCCTGGCGTTCGCGGCCGGTGTCGTCTCGTTCGCCAGCCCGTGCGTGTTCCCGCTCGTCCCCGGCTATCTGTCGTTCGTCTCGGGGGGGCAGGAGCGCGAAGAACGTCCCGTCGTCCCGATCCTCCTGTTCATCGGCGGGTTTTCGTTCGTGTTCGTCGGGCTCTTCGGCGGCTTCACGACGGCGTTCCAGCAGGTGCTTCGCTCGCCGATGGGTGTTCGCGTGACGGGCGCGGTGATCGTCGCGTTCGGCGTCCTCATGGTCCTCTACGCGTTGCGCATCGGGAGTCCCTGGCTCTACGCGGAGCGGCGGCCGTTCCTGGAGCGCGTTCGGCCTGGGCCGGCGTGGGCGTTCCCGCTGGGGATGGCGTTCGCGGCCGGATGGACGCCGTGCATCGGGCCCGTCCTCGCGGGCGTCATCGGGCTCGCGGCGGCGCAGGGGGGCGGGCCGAGGAGCACATTCCTCCTGCTCATGTACTCGCTCGGCCTCGGGTTGCCGTTCCTGCTCGTCGGCCTCGGCGTCCGGCGACTCGTGGGCTCGCTCGCGGTCATCAGGCGGAACTACCACTGGATTGCGGGCGTCTCGGGCGCGGTCATGATCGTCATCGGTCTGCTCGTCGTGACGAACGAGTGGGTCCGGGTGCTGAACCCGGTCCTGCGGGCCATCAACCGGTTCCAGCCGGCCATCTGACGGCCCGATTCGACGACAGGTCGGCTACGATGCGCGAACCGGATGTCCGTGGCCGCGGCCCCTCGACCGACCCTGCACCAGTCCGTCGCGCTGGTGTGGCGCTCGCTGCGATCGATGCGCACGGCGCTCGGACTGCTCCTCATCCTCGCGCTCGCCTCCGTCGCGGGCTCGCTGGTGCCGCAGGTCGGCACGGCGGACGCGCGCATCGCCGCGACGTTTCGAGATCACCCGCTCCGGGCGGCGATCTACGACCGCATCGGGCTCTTCGACGTCTTCGGATCGTGGTGGTTCACGCTCATCTACACCCTGTTGCTCGTCTCGCTCGTTGCGTGTCTCGTCCCACGTACGCGGGGCATGATCCGAAGCCTTCGGTCACGCCCGCAGCCCACGCGGGAGCTCGAGACCATGCGTCACTTTGCCGTTCGCACGGTGGCGGTGCCGCCCGAGCGCGCGATCGCCAACGCCGGGCGCGTCCTGCGTCGTCGATTCTTCCGTATCCGGTCCTCGCCGAACGGAGACGGTGCGAGCGCATCCGCTCCAACGCGGGGAGCCGCCGCGTGGCTGGCGGCCGACAAGGGTCTCGCGCGTGAGGCCGGAAGCCTGCTCTTCCACTGGTCCTTCCTCCTGATCCTCATCGGCGTCGTGTGGGGCCGAGGGACCGGCTTCACGGGCCGAGCCGTGATCGTCGAGGGGCAGACCTGGACCGAGGCCCACGCGAGTTACGACGGACAGATCCACGAGGGTCGGTTCTTCGGGGAGGATCACAGCGGGATTCGCATCAGGGTCGACCACTTCTCCGCGACGTACCGGATCCCCTCCGGCATCCCGAAGGACTTCGTGACGACCGCCGAGCTGTTCCACGCGGACGGCACGCCCGCCGGCCGGGCCGACATCCGCGTCAACCACCCCGCGGAGCTCGACGGCGTCAAGATCTACCAGTTCGGCTTCGGATGGGCGCCGGTGATTCGCGTCGAGGACGAAGGAGAGCCGCTGGTGTCGGGGCCGACCGTCTGCGCGCAGGATCCGCCGCCAGAGGGCGTGAGTCCCCTCCAGCTCCCGTGGAACTGCGTCGTGAAGCTGCCCACGCTGCGACCGCAGGTGGGAGTGCGGCTGCAGCTGTGGCCGGACGTGCGCGGCCTGAACGCGTTGCTTTCTACTGGCGAGCCGATGCCGATGCTCGGCGAGTTCTCGCCGGTGCTCACCTACACGGCCTATCGTGGAGACCTGCGCGAAGACCTCGCCCTGCCGAGCGACCGGATCGACACCTCGGGGATGCGAATGTTCGATCGGGGGGCGCTCGGCGCCGGCCGGACGGTAACGCTCGGCGACGGGCTGACGATGAGCTTTCGCGATCTCAGGCGCTACACAGTGCTGGAGATCAAGCGCGACCGAGGTCTCGGCATCCTGTTGGCCGCCGCTATCCTGATCCTCGTGGGGTTGCTGCCCGCGCTCTACACGTCCCGCCGAAAGGTCTGGGTCACCGCCGAGCCGGCGCCCGGCACCGACGCCGGCAGCCTGATCAAGATCGGCGGGTTCGCTCTCCAGCGGCGCCCCCAGTTCGAGGAGGAGTTCGCGCGGCTGGTCGACGCGGTCGCGCCGCCGGGGCCGCATCGGTCCTCTGATCCGCGGGTGCGGGTGGACGATCGCCGGGCCACGGACCGATCGATGGACGAGGATAGGGTGCGGACGTGATCGACACCGGCTGGGCGAGGATCTCGACGGACGCGTTCAACGTCGCCCTCGGCGCATACATCGTCGCGGCCGTCGCGTACTTTTTCCATCTCGCGTTCCGGCGGAGTCCCGCGTGGGCACTCGGCGTCGCCGCAGCGAGCGTCGGCGTCGCTGCTCACGGTGTGTCGATCCTGGCCCGCGGCATCGCGGCGGATCGCGTCCCCTGGGGAAACATGTACGAGTACTCCTCGCTGTTGTCGCTCCTCGTCGTGCTCGGCTATCTCGTGGTCGTCGAGGGCCTGTACAGGATCAGGACGCTCGGCGGCTTTCCGCTGACGTTCGCCATCCTCACGATGGCCGTCGCCGTCGCGTTCCTGTACGTCGGGCCGGCGCCGCTCGTACCGGCCCTGAACTCGTACTGGATCAAGATCCACGTCGTCGCGGCCATCACCGGCTCATCGCTGTTCGCGCTCGGCTGCGTGATCACGCTTCTGTATCTGATGAAGGAGCGCGCGGAACGCCGCGCCGCGTCGCGGCTCGCGCCGATCATGGGAGGCTCGGCCGAGCTCGAGGACGAGGTCGCCCCGTACTTCGAGCCGGGCGCAGACGAGCCGGCCGCGGTGTCGGCGCCGAGGCGACGCGCCGTCCTGCCGTCGGCCGACGTGCTGGATCGAATCGCCTACCGGACGATCGCGTTCGCCTTTCCCATCTGGACGTTCGCCGTGATCGCCGGCGCGATCTGGGCGGAGCAGGCGTGGGGCCGCTACTGGGGCTGGGACCCGAAAGAGACCTGGTCGTTCATCACGTGGGTGATCTTCGCCGGCTACCTGCACGCCCGCGCCACATCGGGGTGGAAGGGTCGGCGAGCGGCCGTCATCGCGCTCGTCGGCTTCGCGTCGCTCCTCGTGACGTACTACGCCGTCAACCTGTGGATCGTCGGTCTGCACTCGTACGCCGGCGTCTGATCGTGCGTCGATTCGGGCTCGGGAAGACGTATTCCAAGGTGATACAGTTCGCGCCGTTTTCGCGTCCGAGCGCGGTTCGGCCGCGGTTCGGCCGCCGCGAGAGCCGGAACACGGGAGCTAGGAGCGTGCGGAAGATCACACGACCGGTCCTCGGCGCTCTGGCCCTGGCGGTCGTCGCGGTGGCGTGCGCGCCCAACACACCCCAGGACTCGCTGAAGCCCGCAGGCCCGTACGCGGAGAAGATCGACCGGCTCTTCGAGCCCGTCTTCTGGTTCGCGGTCGTCCCGGTCTTCATCCTCGTCGAGGGCGCCCTCATCTGGTTGTCGCTTCGCTACCGTCAGCGGAAGGGCCGCTCGGCCGGCGTTCCCCCGCAGATCCACGGGAACACTCGGCTCGAGGTCGCCTGGACGATCATTCCGGCTGTCATCCTCGCCGGCGTCGCCGTTCCGACCGTCGCGACGATCTGGGAGCTCGCTTCGACGCCAAGAGGAGCCGGCGTGCTGAACGTCGACGTGCTCGGGCACCAGTGGTGGTGGGAGTTCCGGTATCCCGATCAGAAGGTCGACACGGCCAACGTGATGCACATTCCGGTCAACACACCGGTCGTCGTCACGCTCTGCTCGGCCGGGTCGGGGTACCAGGGCCCGGCGCCGAACGAGTGTCAGTCGGACCTGCCCATCCCCTCGACGCTCGGCGGCGCCGTGATTCACTCGTTCTGGGTGCCGGAGCTCGCGGGCAAGCAAGACGTCGTGCCGGCGCGTGCGAACAAGCTCGTTCTTCAGGCTGACCATCCGGGCGTCTACTCGGGGCAATGCGCGGAGTTCTGCGGTCTATCGCACGCCTACATGCGGTTCAAGGTCGTGGCCCAGACGCAGTCGGACTTCGACCAGTGGGTACGGGATCAGCAGGCCGAAGCGGTCCAGCCGAGCGGTCTGGCGGCGCAGGGCGCGACGATCTTCGCGCAGACGTGCACGAGGTGCCATACGATCACCGGCCTGAAGGACGCCCAGGGCAACGAGGTACCGGGTGCGATCGAGGGGCCGAACCTCACGCACCTCATGAGCCGAGACTGTTTCGCGGGCTGCATCTATGAGATCAACACGGACAACCTGCTGAAATGGGTCGCCGATGCGCCTGCCCGAAAGCCGGGCTCGCTGATGCCCTCGGGCATCAAGGACCTCGGGCTCTCGCCCGACCAGGTGCGCGCCGTCGTCACTTACCTGGAGACGCTGAACTGACGTGGGAGTCGACGTGGAACACGTGAGCGTCCCCGCGGCCCGGCCGGGATGGCTCCTGCGGCGTCCGGCGGCGCACTCGGGGTTCTGGAGCTGGATCACGACCGTGGACCACAAGCGGATCGGGATCCTCTACGGCGTCACGGCGTTCGGGTTCTTCCTCATCGGCGGCACCGAGGCGCTGTTCATCCGCCTCCAGCTTGCGCAGCCGGACGGCCACGTGCTGAATGCCAACCTGTACAACCAGTTCTTCTCCATGCACGGGATAACGATGATCTTCCTCGTCGTGATGCCGCTCTCTGCGGCGTTCGCGAACTACCTCATCCCGCTGATGATCGGCGCCCGCGACGTCGCGTTCCCGCGGCTGAACGCCTACAGCTACTGGATCTTCCTGTTCGGAGGCCTGTTCTTGTACTCGAGCTTCTTCCTCGGCGGCGCGCCGAACGGTGGCTGGTTCGGGTATCAGCCGCTTGCGGCCTACGAGGGAGCAACCGGCGCCCACAACATGATCTTCTATTCGGTCGGCCTGATCATCACCGGCATCGCGTCGACCGTCTCGGCCGTCAACCTTTCCGTCACCGTCATCAACATGCGCGCCCCCGGCCTCACCATGTTCCGACTGCCGGTGTTTGTCTGGATGCAGCTGGTCGTCCAGTTCCTGCTGGTGTTCTCGCTGCCGATCATCACAGTCGGTCTGGTCGAGGCGTATTTCGACGGCAGATGGGGGACCCACTTCTTCGATCCGGGGGCGGGCGGTGATCCTGTCCTGTGGCAGCACCTGTTTTGGCTGTTCGGGCACCCCGAGGTGTACGTCCTGATCCTGCCGGCGATGGGGATCGTCTCCGAGGTGCTGCCGGTGTTCGCGCGCAAGCCGTTGTTCGGCTACCAGTTCGTGGTCTTCAGCGGGATCGCGATCGGCTTCATCGGCTTCGGCGTCTGGGCGCACCATATGTTCGCCACGGGCCTCGGCCCGGTCGCCAACACGGCGTTCGGGATCTCGACGATGATCATCGCCGTCCCAACCGGCGTGAAGATCTTCAACTGGCTCGGGACGATGTGGAGGGGCGACATCCGGTTCGCGACGCCGATGCTGTTCGCCGTGGCCTTCATCGGTCAGTTCGTCATCGGCGGGCTGTCGGGCGTGACGCACGCCTTGGTGCCGGCCGACTACCAGCAGACGGATACGTACTACATCGTGGCGCATTTCCACTACGTGCTGTTCGCCGGGGCGATCTTCGGGCTCTTCGCCGGGATCTACTACTGGTGGCCGAAGGTGTTCGGCCGGATGCTCGACGAGCGTCTTGGCAAGGTGCATTTCTGGATCATGGTTGTTGGGGCCAACCTCACGTTCGGGCCGATGCACATCCTCGGACTGCAGGGGATGCCCCGGCGAATCCAGACGTACCCAGCGTCGCTCGGGCTCGGGTTCTGGAACCTCGTTGAGACGATCGGCGCGTTCCTGATCGCGTTTTCGGTCCTGATCTTCGTCGTGAACGCGGTCTCGAGCTTCCGCAGAGAGCGGGACGCCGGTGCCGATCCGTGGGACGCGCGGACGCTCGAATGGGCGACGACGTCGCCGCCGCCGGCGCACAACTTCGACGAGATCCCGACGGTGGCCTCCATCGACGAGCTGTGGCATCGCAAGTACGCGGAGGCCGAGGGCGGGCGCGTCGTTCCCGTGCCGGCCGGGGGCTCCGGTGGGGTCCACGCCTCCACCGGCGAACGCGAGGTGGGCCAGGCCGGCGGCATCCACATGCCGTCGCCGTCGTACTGGCCGTTCGTGTCGGCGATCGGATTCCCCGTGATGGGATACGGCCTCGTGTTCGGTGCGACCGCGATCGTCGCCCCCATCGGCACCGTGATCGTCCTCATCGGCATCTTCGGATGGGCTCTGGAGCCCCCCGCGGAGTAGCGATGTCGTCGTCGTCGGAGCGGCTGTCCGTCCACATCGTCGAGAGCGAGCACGAGGCCACCAGTACCGGGTTGCCCCACTCGAAGCTCGCGATGTGGATCTTCCTCGCGTCCGACTGCCTGTTGTTCGGCGCGCTCATCACCACGTACGTGCTGTACCGAGGCTCGAGCGTCACCGGCCCGTATCCGAACGAGATCTACGACATTCCGTACACGTCCGTGAGCTCCTTCGTGCTGCTGGCCAGCTCGCTAACCATGGTGCTCGCCCTCGCGGCCATCCAGCGCGGCGATCCCGCCCGGATGCGAATCTGGTTGCTTGCCACGGCGCTGCTCGGCGCGACGTTCGTCGGCGGCCAGGTCTACGAGTTCACCTCGTTCACCCGGGAGGGGCTCTGGCTCACGACGAACCTGTTCTCGACAACGTTCTACGTCCTGACGGGATTCCACGGGACGCACGTCGCCATCGGCATCATCATGCTGCTGTCGCTTCTCGTCATGTCGTTCACGGGCAAGGTCACGCAGCAGAACTCGATGACCGTGGAGCTCGTCGGGCTGTACTGGCACTTCGTCGACATCGTCTGGATCGTCATCTTCACGATCGTCTACCTCATTCCCACCGGGAAGTAGGGCGGCAGACGTGCAGGGATCGACGCGGCTGACGCAGACGGAGGGATCTCCAACTCGTCGTCGCGGCCGGACCGTGCGGCACCCCAGCCCGAGGGAGTACATCCGGATCGCCGTCATCCTGGCCCTCGTCACGGCCGCCGAGGTGGCCGTCTACTACATGGAGCTCGCGCGCGGCCTGCTGATCCCGCTCCTGTTCGGGTTCGCAGCGCTCAAGTTCACCCTCGTCGTGCTCTGGTTCATGCACCTGCGATTCGACAGCCGCACCTATGCGCGGTTCTTCGTCCTCGGCCTCGCCGGGGCTGTGACGCTGTACATCGTCGTCCTGCTCACCTTCCAGTCGTTCTCGGGGTGATCGTGCGACTCCCGCCCTGGCACGCGCATCTCACCGTCTGGCTCAACCTCGGGGGTCTATGGGCCGCGTACGTGTTCGCGGTCACGCGACATCACCGGCGATCGCCGATCGAGGATCCGTCGTGGCGGCGGAAGGCCTCGTTCTTCTCCGCAGGGATGGCTGTGCTTTGGCTCGGCGCCGACTGGCCCCTGCACGACCTGGCCGAGCGGTACCTCTACTCGATGCACATGGTGCAGCACCTGCTCTTCTCGATGGTGGCTGCCCCGTTGATCGTCGCCGGGATGCCGCCGTGGATGCTGCGGATGCTGCTTCGGCCACGGCCGGTGTTCGTCGTCTTCCGATTCCTCACCCGGCCGCTCGTGGCCCTCATCCTGTTCAACGCCGTCCTGTTGTTCACACACTGGCCGGCCGTCGTCGACGCGTCGGTTCGTTCGGAGGCCGACCACTTCGCGCTGCACGTGCTGCTGTTCGCGTCCTCGTTCGTGATGTGGTGGCCCGTCCTGTCGCCGCTGCCCGAGCTCCCGCCGATCTCGCCCCCCGCTCAGCTGCTGTATCTGTTCCTTCAGTCACTCGCACCGACCATCCCGGCCTCGTTCCTGACGTTCGGGGAATCGATCCTGTATCGGCCGTATGCACGCTTCCCGAGGATCTGGGGGATCTCCGCGCACACGGACCAACTCATTGCGGGACTGACGATGAAGCTCGTGGGTGGGGCGATCCTCTGGGCGTTCATCGCGGCCGTGTTCTTCAAGTGGCATGCGCGCGAGGAGCGCGAGGGCTGGGACGCCCTGAAATGGCACGGCGTCGAGCGAGAGATGCGGACGGAGCTTGCCAAGCGATGAGGGATCGGACCCGCGACCGCGCGATCTTGCCGATCGTCCTTCCGATCGGTCTCCTCGCGCTGCTCGCGGGCGTGTTGGTGGGCTTTTCCCGGATCCTGCTCTCGCTCGGGCACATCTCGGCGACGGCGACGGCGCTGACCGTCGCGGTCGCGATCCTCCTCGTGGCGGGGGTCACGGCGGCGCGCCCGGTCGTCCGGGCCTCGAGCCTTGCCGCCATGGCGGGGGCGGTCGCGGGAATAGCGATGCTCGCCGGCGGCGTGGCGCTGATCGCGGTGACTCCGTCCTCGGAGACCGGCGGCGCCCCGCACGGTGCCGCGCCGGCGGTCACGATCTCGGCCTCGAACATCCAGTTCGACACCTCGAAGATCGAGCTGCCGGCCGGCCAGCAGGCGACGATTCGGTTCGAGAACAAGGACGCCGGCGTGCAGCACAACATCGCGATCTATGAGGACGACACGATGCAGAAACTTCTGTTCAAGGGGGACCTCGTCACCGGGCCGGACACCGTCGATTACAGCGTTCCGGGCCTTCCGCCGGGGACGTATTACTTCCATTGCGACGTTCATCCGACCATGAACGGCTCGGTCGTCGTCACGGAGGGCGGGGGACAGGCCGGTGGGGGAGCCGCCCCTGGGGGAGCCGGTGGCGGCGAGACGGGTGGCGGGGCGGCCGGCGGCGCGACCGTCGAGCCGGGCACCATCACGGCCTCGGGCATCGCCTTCGACACGTCGACGCTCACGATCCCCGCGGGGACGCCGAGCGCGCTGCAGTTCAAGAACGAGGACGCGGGAACGCCGCACAACGTCGCGATCTACCCGAGCTCATCCGACCTGTCGAACCCGCTCTTTCGGGGCGACATCGTCACTGGCCCGGCGACGACCACCTACGACATCCCGCCCCTGGATTCCGGGTCGTATTACTTCCACTGCGACGTCCACCCGACGATGAGTGGATCGGTTACGGTCAAATGAGGTGAGTCGGTCGGCGCGTCCGGCCTCCAACAACGATCAGAAGACGATGATCGGACGTCTCCTCCGCGCGATCGCCGCGGCCCTCCTGGCGGCCTCCTGCGCCTCATCGCCCGTGCCGAGTGGGCCCGCCGTCATCGACATCTCAGGCAAGGTGCCGAGCGTGTCCGGTCCGAGCATCGACGGCGGCGCGAGCGTCGGTCCCGAGATGTATGCCGGCCGTCCCGCGGTGTTCAACTTCTGGGCGTCATGGTGCGGCCCGTGCCGACGCGAACAACCCGTGCTCGCGACCGCTGCGCGAAGGCTCGGTCCCGACGGTCCCGCGTTCATCGGCATCAACTTCCGCGACGATCCGGCGGCGGCACGCGCGTTCCTGCGCGAGTTCGACGTGGAGTATCCGAGCGTGGAAGACGCCTCCGGAACGCTGGCATACGAGTTCGACGTGCCGAACCTGCCGGCGACGATCTTCGTCGACGCCTCCGGCCAGCTGCGCTACCGCGTGGTGGGTGCGCTCGACCGGCCGCGGCTGCTGCAGCGCCTCATCGACGACATCTCTGGCTGAGGCTGCCGCGAAGGCGACCGCTACCCGGGGCGCAGAAGGCCGTCGGCTGCGACCGCGGCGAACAGCAGTCCGAGGTAGACGATCGAGAACCGGAACAGGCCGACCGCCAGTGCGCCTGAGCGATCGCGCCACAGCCGCAAGGCGCGGTGGACGAACAGCGCTCCGAGGATCACCGCCGCCGATGTGTACACGGGCCCCATGTCTGCGATGGGGACGAGGAGCAGCGTCGCGCCGAAGAGCACGAGCGAGTACCGCAGGATCCGTCGCCGTGTCTCCTCCTCGCCATGAACGACGGGAAGCATCGGCACGCCCGCCGCGCGGTAGTCCGTCCGATACTGCATGGCGAGCGCCCAGAAGTGCGGCGGCGTCCAGACGAACACGATCGCGAACAGCACCCAGGCCGGCAGTCCGACGGATCCCGTGACGGCCGCCCAGCCCACGAGGGCCGGGACGGCGCCGGCGGCGCCTCCGATCACGATGTTCTGCGTGCTCGTCCGTTTGAGCCACAGCGTGTACACGAAGACGTAGAAGGCGATCGCGGACAGGGCGAGGCAGGCGGCGAGGACGTTGACGGTGATCGCCAGGAAGAAGAGCGACGCCGCGCCCAGGACGTACCCGAACGCGAGAGCGTGCTCAGGGGAGAGCTCGTGCGCGGGCAGTGGCCGTCGCCGTGTTCGGCGCATCACCTCGTCGATGTCGCGGTCGAGGTAGCAGTTGATCGCGTTCGCCGCGCCGGCCGCCATTGCGCCGCCGACGAGCGTTGCGGCGGTGAGCGCGAGCGGCGGGAGGCCGCGCTCGGCGAGCACCATCGCCGGCACCGTCGTCACGAGCAGCAGCTCGATGATGCGCGGCTTGGTGAGCGCGAAGTACGCGCCGATTCGCTGACGCGGCGACCGTCTCCCGTGCCCGTTGCTGCGAACGATGTCGGGCTGCGGCACGCGTGCCCACCGCGCCGCCGCAAAGAGCGCGACCAGGACCGCCCAGATGGCGGCCGCCGCGGCCACGTGCGCCGCCCGGGCCCAGACGTCGAGACGCGTCAGGACCGTCGCGGCGCCGACCGCGACCTGAAGAACGAACAAGACGGCGGCGACGGTTGCGAGCGTCACGAGTTCGCGCGGACGTCCGGGCACCATCCGGACGCGGACGACGAGCCACAGCACGAGGACGAGAACGAGCGCCGCGAGGACGCGATGGACGAACATCGCCGTTGCGGCTCCGCCGAGCGCGGGCACGAGCCTGCCGTCCATGAGCGGCCAGTCCCGGAACACGACGCCGGCATGCTCCGCGCGCACGTACGTGCCGACGAGCAGGAGGACGAATGTCGCGATCGCGGTCCACGCCGTGAGACGCGCGAACGATGAGTCCCCGGCCCCGCGTCGGCCGTCGGTGAAGGCCGCGACGAGCATCCACACCGGGAGGGCGAGGGTGATCATCGCCACGGCGAAGTGCGCGGTCACCCACGCCGGGTCGAGACGCGTCCGCACGACAATGGCTCCGAGCGCCGCCTGCAGGACGAACAGCGGCAGGACCAGCGCGGCCGGCCAGACGAGCTCTGCGCGATCGCGGAACCGCCGCAGCACGACGGCCGCCTGCACGAGGAGCAGGATGGCGGAGACCAGGGCGAGCGACCGGTGCGTGTACTCGATGAGAGCGTGGTACTCGAGGGGCGGGATCCAGTGCCCGAAGCACTTGGGCCAGTCGGGGCACCCGTCGCCGGACGCCGTCGTGCGGACGAGTCCTCCCCATGCGATGAGGACCCCGGTCGAGACGGTTGTGGCGACGGCGAGGATCCGAAAGCGTCTCATCGAGCGAGCCGGCCGGCCCGGCGCCGAGCACTATAGCCGCGGCGGCCACTACTTTGCGTCGATCGCGTGAGCTGCCTCCATACTCGGGTGCGATGGACCACGGCACTTCACTCGACTATGGCGAGTTGCGACGACGCGTCGACGACGTGATCCTCGCGGCGCTCGAGGGGGCGCGCGCGGACATCGTCCGGCGCGCCGTCGAGCCGGCGGAGCTCGTCGACGAGATCGAGCGGCTCGTGCGGGCGGGAGGCAGGCGCGTACGGCCGATCCTGTGTGTGCTGGGACATGTGGCGGCGGGCGGGCGTGTCGGCGACGCCCTTCCCGCCGCGGCGGGGATCGAGCTGCTGCACACGTTCATGCTCGTGCATGACGATGTGATGGACGACGACGTCGAGCGCCGGGGCGTTCCGGCGACGCACCACCGCTTCGCGCTGCGGCGTCCGGATGGCCAGGCGTTCGGCCGGTCGGTCGCCATCCTCGTCGGCGACCTTGCCTTCGCGCTCGGCGTCGATCTCGTCCTTGCCACGCCTGTGCCGCCCGCGCGTGTGCTGGCGGCCGCCCGGCTCCTGTTGCCCATGGCGCTCCTGACGGCGTCGGGACAGTTCCTGGACGTGAGCGGTTCCCTCGCCGCGGGCAGGGACGGCCTCGCGTCGCTGAAGACCGGCGCCTACACGGTGGAGACGCCGCTCGCTATCGGAGCCGAGCTCGCGGGGGCGCGGCCGGAGGTGTCTCGGGCGCTCAGCGCGTTCGCGCGGCCGATCGGCGTCGCCTTCCAGTTGCTGGACGACCTCGCGGACGGCGCCGGCCGACCCGGTGACGCCGCCGAGGCCGGTCGGCTCCTCGACGAGGCGCGCAGCGCCCTCGACGGCGCGCCGATCGCTCCCGCGGTGGCCGCGGCGCTGGGGGAGGTCATCGCCCGACTCCGCGTGCCGGGCTGATGGAGCTCGGGGTCGCGCGGCGCATGTTCGGCGTCCTGCCCGTGGCTAGCGTCGCCACGCTGAACGCCGACGGCTCCCCGCACGTCGTCCCGCTGTGGTTCGTGTGGCCCGAGGACGCGGTGTACCTTTCGACGCGACGCGCGAGCCGGACCTGGCGCAACGTCGAACTCGACCCACGCATATCGGTCTCGATCGACGTGGGGCGCGTCTGGACCGAGCTTGCCGGGGTCTCCATCGCTGGCCGGGCCGAGCCGATCCCGGCCGAACACCCGGGTATGCGCCGGCCGATCTCGGCCTGGCACGAGAAGTACCGCTCCCTGCTCTCCGGCGGCGCGTTCGAGCGGTTCGCCGAGGAGGTACCGTCGCTCGCGTTCCTTCGGGTCGCGCCGGACGCGCTCCGCTCCTGGGATCACGCCCGGCATTGACGCGGCCGGCTCTCGCAGTGTGCGGCACGCAAAGCGTTGCGCTGCAAAAGCTAGACGCGCGCGTTGCCGGAAGCGATCGGGCGCCGCTAGGCTTCTCGTGAAGCCGTTCACAAAGGTGTGCGGGCCTTTGTGAAACTCTTCACGAGTCGCGTCATCAGCGGATCGGTAGGGGAACGGATCGCGTGATCAACCCACGGGGCGCCGCCCGGCACGTCGACGTCCTGGTGGTCGGCGCAGGCCCCGGAGGATCCACGACCGCCTACCATCTCGCACGAGCCGGACTGGACGTTCTGCTCGTCGAGCGTGCGTCGTTCCCCCGCGAGAAGGTCTGCGGCGACGGGCTGACGCCGAGAGCCGTCAACGCGCTCGTGCGGATGGGCGTCGACGTCGACGACCCCGGGTTCGAGCGCCACAACGGGCTTCGGATCTACTCGAGAAAGGTCACGCTCGAGCTTCCGTGGCCAACGCTTCGGGACTTCCCCGGTTACGGCCTCATGCGCACCCGCGCGGAGTTCGACGAGCTTCTGGCGCGCCGCGCCGAGAAGGCGGGCGCCGCGCTGCTCGAGCGGACGGAGGCCGTCGCGCCGCTCCTCGACGGCGGGTGGGTGACCGGCGCGACGCTGAGGACGACTGCCGAGCCCGAGGCGGATACAAGCGAGGTCGTCGCGCGGTTCGTCGTCGCGTCGGACGGGGCGTCCTCGCGCTTCGCCGCGCAGGCCGGCGTTCGCCGCGACGCCCGCCGTCCGCTCGGGATCGCGGCGCGCCGGTACTTTCGGCCGGGACGCCACCCGGGTCCGTGGCTCGAGGTCTGGATGGACCTTTGGGACCGCGACGTCCTCATGCCGGGCTATGGCTGGCTGTTCCCGCTTTCGGACGGGTCCGTCAACGTGGGGGCCGGTCTGCTCAATACCTTCAAGAACTTCAAGGATGTCTCCGCGCAGCGCATCCTCGATGCGTTCGTTCGCATGCTGCCGGCGTCGTTCGGCGTCGGCGAGGCCTCGGCGGCCGGCCGCGCGCTGTCGGGCCCGCTGCCCATGGGGTTCTCGCGGGCACCGTCGGCCGTTCCCGGGATGCTCGTCGTCGGCGACGCGGCCGGCCTCGTCAACCCCTTCAACGGTGAGGGAATCGCGTACGCGATGGAGTCGGGCGAGCTGGCCGCGGAATTGCTCCACGACGCTCTGGTGAGTGACCGTCCGGGACTCGCGCACCTGTACCCTTCGCTGCTGCGCGAGCGGTACGGCAGGTACTACACGCTCGGCCGCATGTTCGTGCGCGGCATCGGCGAGCCTTGGGTAATGCGGACGCTCACCGATTACGGCCTCCCGATCCGGCCGCTGATGCGCTTCCTCGTCCGGCTGATGGGCAACCTCACCGACGGCAGAACGGGCGACGCGCAGGACCGCCTCATGTACGCCCTCGAGCGACTGGCTCCCGCCGCGTGAGGATGGCCGCCTCGACGCTGACGGAGTATCTGCCGATCCTGCTGCTCACGATCCTCGTGTTTCTGTTTGCGGCGCTGTCGCTGCTCGTCTCGTCATTGCTCCGGCCGCACCGGCCGACGCCCGCCAAGCTCATGCCGTACGAGTCGGGGATCGTTCCGGAACGCCTTCCGAGGGGCGAGCGCTTCAGCGTGAACTTCTACGTTGTGGCGATGCTGTTCATCATCTTCGACATCGAGACGATCTTCCTGTTCCCCTGGGCCGTCGGATTCCGAAGCCTCGGCCTGTTCGGGCTCGTCGAGATGGCGATCTTCATCGGCCTGGTGCTCGTCGCGTACGTGTACGTGTGGAGGAGCGGAGGCCTGGACTGGCAGCGGCCGGAGGCGAGGGCGGGGGTGGCCGCTCTGTCGGCCCGGGCGCCTTCCACCCGCGAGGTGTCCGGTGCCCGTTGAGCGGCTCGAGGGTTTCCAGACCGACGGCGACGACGCGTCGGCCGAAGAGAAGCTGAAGCGCGGGATCCTCCTCACGACGCTGGATCGCGCCGTCGGATGGGCGCGCAAGCAGTCGATGTGGCCGGTGACCTTCGGGCTGGCGTGCTGCGCCATCGAGATGATGGCGACCGGGGCCGGCGACTACGACCTCTCTCGATGGGGCATGGAGCTGTTTCGGGCGTCGCCGCGGCAGGCCGACCTCATGATCGTCGCTGGAAGACTGTCGCAGAAGATGGCCCCTGTGCTCCGGCACGTCTACGACCAGATGCCCGAGCCGAAGTGGGTCATCTCGATGGGCGTCTGCGCCTCGACTGGGGGAATGTTCACGAACTACGCGCTGGTGCAGGGCGTCGACACCATCGTCCCCGTTGACATCTACGTCCCGGGGTGTCCTCCCCGCCCGGAGATGCTGATGTACGGGATCCTTCGGCTGCACGAACGGGTGCGCAAGGAGGAGACGTTCCGGTGACGCCCGACGAGCTGGTCGGACGCATCCGTTCGCGGCTTCCGGATTCGCTCGTCGCGCGCGGGCAGGCGATCGCCGTCGTCGACCGCGAGGATCTGCTGACGGCGCTCGATTCCATGCGCGAGAACTCCGAGGTCGGGCTCGACTTCCTCTCCGGGGTGACCGCGACGGACTGGCCGGAGAGAACACCCCGGTTCTGGCTGGCCTACGAGCTGTACTCGACGGCGCACCGGCACCGTCTTCGGGTTCGGGTGGGCGTGTCTGACGACGACGCACGCATGCCGAGCGTCACAGGTGTCTTCCCGACGGCGATGTTCCATGAGCGCGAGGTATTCGACATGTTCGGCGTCGTGTTCGACGGCCATCCCGATCTTCGGCGCATTCTGATGCCCGAGGGCTGGGAGGGGCACCCGCTGCGCAAGACCGAGGAGCTCGGCGGCGTGGACACCCAATACAAGGGCGCCTTCATCCCACCCGTCGACAAGAGGACGTCGTGAGCGCCGAGCCCGTTCCCCCCGAGATCGATCCGCTCGACCCATCGTCGACGCACCCGTTGCACCGGGAGACGATGGTCCTCAACATGGGGCCGCAGCACCCCTCCACGCACGGGGTGCTCCGTCTGCTCCTCGAGCTCGACGGTGAAACGGTCATCACGTGCCGTCCGGTGATCGGGTACCTGCACACCGGGATCGAGAAGAACACCGAGTACCGGACGTGGCAGCAGGGCGTGACGTTCGTCACGCGCGCCGACTACCTGGCCAGCTTCTTCAACGAGCTCGCGTACTGTCTGGCGGCCGAGCGCCTCCTTGGAATCGAGGCACCGCCGCGAGCCACTGTCATCCGGGTGATGCTCTGCGAGCTGAACCGTGTCTCCTCGCACCTCGTCTGGCTCGCGACGACCAGTCTGGAACTCGGCGCCGTGAGCATGATGCTCTACGGGTTCCGCGAGCGCGAGACGATCCTCGACGTTTTCGAGGCCGTCTCCGGTCTTCGCATGAACCACGCCTTCTTCCGGATCGGCGGCGTTGTGATGGACCTCCCCGAGGGTGCGGAGGCGCGGATCCACTCGCTCGTCCGCACGCTCCGCGACCGGATCGGCGAGTACGAGTCGATCCTCTCCGACAACCCCATCTGGATCGAGCGCAACCGAGGTATCGGGATCCTGACGGACCGGGACGCGCTTCAGCTCGGCGTGACGGGCCCGCTTCTTCGCGCCGCCGGGGTGCCGAAGGACATCCGCAAGGACGAGCCCTACTGCGGCTACGAGACGTATGACTTCGACGTCCCAACGTCGACGGACGCGGACTGCTACGCGCGATATTTGGTGCGTATCGAGGAGATGAAGCAGTCGCTTTGGATCGTCGAGCAGTGCCTCGAGCGGCTCGAGCCCGGTCGCGTGATGGTGGACGACCCGAAGGTCGCGTGGCCGGCGCAGCTGGAAGTCGGGCCCGACGGGATCGGCAACTCGGCCCGGTACATCAAGCACATCATGGAGGAGTCGATGGAGGCGTTGATCCATCACTTCAAGATGGTGACGGACGGCGTGTCGGTTCCCGAGGGCGAGGCGTACGAGGTCGTCGAGGCCCCCCGCGGAGAGTTCGGCCTGTATGCGGTCTCCGACGGCGGGAACAGGCCGTACCGGATCCACATGCGCGATCCCTCGTTCGTGAACCTGCAGGCCCTCCCGCGGATGATGGAGGGCGGCCTGATCGCCGACGGCATCGCGTGCGTCGCGAGCGTCGACCCGGTGATGGGCGGGGTGGATCGCTGATGCCGGTGCTCTCCCCGGAGCTCCGCGACGAGGCGGAGCGGATCAAGGCTCGATACCCGTCGGGCCGCGAGCGCTCGGCCCTTATGCCGTTGTTGTACCTGATGCAGTCGGTCGAGGGCTTCGTGACGCGCGACGGCCTCCGCGAGGCTGCCGACCTCCTCGGCCTGACGACCGCGGAGGTCGAGGCGGTGGCCACGTTCTACACGATGCTGCGCGTCCGCCGCACGGGCGCACACGTCGTCTCGGTGTGCACGAATTTGTCGTGCACGCTTCGCGGCGCGCGGGACGTGTACGAGCGGGGACGCGAGGTGCTGGGGCTCGACGG
>JBKOWM010000060.1:0-32210 GCA_046724395.1 Actinomycetota bacterium | reverse complement strand
CTCGTCGTCAGAGGTGAACGGACGCAGGTCGAGCCGCTCGGTGGCGATCGACGGCGCGGGTGGTTCGTCGTCGAGGTGAGCCATTCTCGAAGGGTATCGTCGCGGTGAGCCGGACCGGCGGAGGCTCGTTGCGCCGTACGGTGCGGCGATTCGTCGCCCTCCTCGCGTTCCTTCTGGTCGTCGAGTATCTCGTCATCCCGCAGTTCGCAGGCGCGCGGCGTTCGCTGTCGACCCTGGCGAACGTGAACCTGGCACTCCTCGTCATCGCGGTTGTCGCGGAGGTCGCCTCGATCCTGTCGTACGCGCAGCTCACACGCTCGGTGCTGCCGCGCGGAAGCGCGCCGTCGCTGCTGCGCACGACGCAGATCCAGCTGTCGACGCTCGCGATCAGCCACCTCGTGCCCGGAGGCGCGGCGGCCGGGGCGGGCCTCGGCATCAAGCTGTTGACGGACGAGGGCATCAGCTCGGAGGACGCGGGGTTTGCGATCGCGCTGCAGAGCCTCGGCTCGGCGGTCGTGCTCAACCTCATGCTGTGGATCGCGCTCGTCGTCTCGATCCCGGTCCACGGCTACAGCGCGCTGTACGCGACGGCGGCGATCGCAGGCGTCGTGCTGCTCGGCGCGTTCTTCGCGCTCGTCATCGCGCTCACTCGAGGCGAGAACCGCGCGGCGCGGGTGCTCCGCGCGGTCGCGCGCAAGACGCCGTTTCTGAGCGAGGACGCCGTGCACCGGGCTGTCCATCGCGTCGCCGCGAACCTGCGAGCGCTGTTGGACGACCGGGCGCTGCTGGTCCGCGCGATCGGGTGGGCAGCCGCGAACTGGCTCTTCGACGCGGCGTGCCTGTGGATCTTCCTGGCGGCATTCGGAGACGCCGTCGATCCGATCTCGATGCTCGTCGCGTACGGGCTGGCCTACGTCGTCGCGGTGATCCCGGTGACGCCGGGCGGGCTCGGGGTCGTCGAGGCGGTCCTGACGGCGTCCCTGATCGGGTTCGGCGTCGACAGGCCGGTCGCCATCGTCGGCGTCGTCGCGTACCGGCTCGTCAACTTCTGGCTCCCGATCCCGTTCGGCGCCCTCGCGTACGCGTCGCTCCGGGCCGGTGTCGGCGGCCGTCCCAGGGCCCGCGAAGGCGCGCAGGAGCTCGCGTACCGCGCCGCCGCAGACCGCGAGGACGCGAAGACGTGGGCCGAGCGCCACGGCGTCGACGTGCACCGAAAGGATGCGGCGAGCTAGGCGCGGCGAGTTACGCGTCGGCGGTGCGGATGTTGCCGAGCCAGCTCGCGTACAACGTTGCGTAGCGGCCGCCCGCCACGACGAGCTCGTCGTGTGTGCCACGCTCGACGATCCTCCCGCGGTCGAACACGAACACGGTCTCCGCCGTCTCGGCCGTCGACAGGCGGTGCGCGATCGTGATGGTGGTCCGTCCCGCCGATACGCGGCGAAGCGCCTCCGAGATCCGCCGTTCGGTCGCCGGGTCGACGGCGCTCGTCGCCTCGTCGAGGACGAGGACACCCGGATCTCCGATCTGCGCCCGCGCGAGCGACACCAGCTGCCGCTCGCCGACCGACAACGCCTCGCCACGCTCGCCGACGCGCGTCCCGAGCCCGCCCGGCAGCGACGCGAGCCACTGACCGAGGCCGAGCTCCTCGAACGCCACCTCGACGTCGCGGCGCGTCGCCGCCTCGCGCCCGGCGCGAACGTTCTCGAGGATCGTCATGTCGAACAGGAATCCGTCCTGCGGCACGATCCGGACGGCCCGCCGGCGCGACGCGGGCGAGACTTCCCGCAGGTCGACTCCGCCGATCAGGATCCTGCCTCGGATGGGGTCTGCCAGGCGGGCGAGCAGCCGGACGAACGTCGACTTGCCCGAGCCGGTCTCGCCCACGATTGCGACATGCGCACCGGCGGGCACGAACACATCGATGTCGTGCAGGACGAGTGGACCGCGCTCACCGCTCGAACCGCCGGCGCCGTAGGCGAAGTCGACGTCCTCCGCGCGGACCTCGAGCGCCCCGTTCGGCATGCTGCGGCCGTCGACGGGCTCGACGACCTCGACCGGCAGGGCCAGAAGCGCGAGGATCTTGCGCCACCCGGCGATCGCCGTCTGCGTTTCGGCATAGATCTCCGGAAGATCCGTGAACGGGTGAAGGAAGAGGTCGGCCAGGAAGAGGAAGGCCGAGACGCGCCCGAACGTGAGACCCCAGCCGGGCCCGAACACCGCTCCGACGAAGATCACGACCGACAGCTCGAGGCCCCAGAACACCGTAGACAACGGATAGAGCATCGCGGTGCGCCGGTGCGCGACGACCTGGGCGTCGTATCGCTGGCGGATCGAGCGCTTCACGCGGTTGTCGATCCGGTCCTCCAGCCCGTACGCCCGCACGACGTCCGCGCCCATCACGCTCTCGGAGACCTCCGACAGCATCTGCCCCACCCGCGCCCGGACGAGATCGAATGCCGCCGAGAGCGCCGACTGCAGCCGCCACACGACGAACAGCAGCGGAGCGACGAGGAGGACCACGGGGATGGTGAGCTGCCAGGAGTAGAAGACCATGAGCACGAAGGCGCCGAGGATCTGCGCCACGGAGACGATCCACGCGATCCCGCCCCACTCCGTGAACTGGGAGAGCGTGTCCACGTCCGCCGTCACGCGCGCCACGAAGACGCCGCGCTTCTCGCGAGACTGTGTCGCGATGGAGAGCTCGTGGATATGGCGGAACGCGCGAACGCGGATCTCGGTCAGCGCCTCCTCGGATGCCTGCACCAGGCGCCGTGCCGCGGCGCGGGCCGCGAGATACGCGAGGATCACGAGCGCCGCCGCGACGGCGCACAGCGGGAACACGAACCGCGGCCGGAACCCGCCGTCGAACCCGTGGTCGAAGATCTGCTGGATCAGGATCGGCACGAGCAGCACGACGACCGTCTGCCCGAGCGAGATGACGACGGTGAATCCGAGCCCACGACGGAGCGCCGGGCTCATGCGGAGGCCCTCGACGAGAACGGCGAAGGCGCCCCGCAGGTGCGCCGGGATCGGGAGGGCCTCCTCCTCGGCCGGCGGCACGTTCACGTCGGGCGCCGTGGCGACGCTCATCGTTCGCCTCGCTCGTAGGCGCGCGCCATGGCCGCGTAGCCGGGCTCGGACGCGAGCAGCTCGTCGTGGGTGCCCGTTGCGCGGATGCGGCCGCGCTCGAGGTAGAGGACGCGGTCGGCGAGTCGGATCGTCGACAGCCGGTACGCGACGACGACCAGGGTCGTGTCGAGCTCGTCTCGCAGACCCCGCAGGATCTCCGCCTCGACCGTCGGATCGACGGCGCTCGTCGCGTCGTCGAGGATGAGCAGCCGCGGCTGCCGGACGAGCGCACGAGCCAACGCGACGCGCTGCCGTTCACCGCCCGAGAGCGTGTACCCCCGCTCCCCCACGACCGTGTCGTAACCGCTCGGCAGATCCTCGACGAACGCGGCCGCCCGCGCGATCCGCGCCGCCCGCCGGACCTGCTCCGCAGAGGCCCCGGAGTCGAGCGCGATGTTCTCGCTCACCGGGCGGGCAAACAGGAAGCTCTCCTGGAACACGATCGCCGCGGACCGGCGCAGCGAGGCGGCGTCCGCGTGTCGCAGGTTCACGCCACCGACGACGATCTCGCCGGACGTCGGGTCGTCGAGGCGTACGAGCAGTTGCGCGAGCGTCGACTTGCCGACGCCGGTTCTACCGACGAGGGCGATCGACTCGTTCGGCCGAATCTCGAACGACACCTCCTCGAGCACGGAGATGCCGTCGAACGCGTACCCGACGGCCTCCGCCCGAACCGGCAGCGGCCCGTCGGGAAGCACGACCGGGCGTGCGGCGCGCTCGATCGTGATGGGCTGTTCGAGGACGCCCGCGATGCGGCCGTGGCCGACGACGGCGCGGGGTAGCTCGGAGAGGATCCAGCCGACGAAGCGCATCGGCCACGAGAGCAGGTCGAACAGCGTCACGACCATCACGAGCGTGCCGAGCGTGATCGCGCCCGCCGAGACCCGCCATGCGCCGACCGCGACGAGCACGACCGCCGTCAGGGTGGGAAGCGCCTCCAGCGCCGGCTCGAATCCCGCGCGGATGAGCCCGGCATCGACCCGCTCGCGACGAAGCCGCTCGGCGCGATCTCGGAGACGCCCGGTCTCCGCGTCCTCGCGGCCCAGCGTCTTGACGACGAGCGCGCCGTCGATCGACTCGTGGGCCACCGTCGAGACCTCGCCGATGCTCTCCTGTGCGCGCTGCGCCGGCCCCTGCATCCGCCTGGCGAACGAGCGGTTCATCAGCGCGAGCGCCGGGAAGACGAGCAGGCCCAGGACGAAGAGGTACGGGTCCGACACGGCGAGGACCACGAGCGCGAACACGACCAGGAAGATCACGCCGGCCGCGAACGGCACCGGGTACAGGACCTCGATCGACGCCTCGACGTCGGCCTCCATGTGCGCGAGCAGCTCCCCGGTCGGCGTCTGGCGGTGGTACGACAGCGCGAGATCGCGGTACCGGTCCGAGACGCGGTCGCGAAGCGTCGCGCCGACGAGGGACCCGAACACCCCGCTGTAGTAGCGGCGGACGCCGATGCCGGCGGCGCGGACGCACGCAAGCGCGAGCACGACGGCGACGGCCCCCAACACCGTCGACGTCGACACGCCGCCGTCGAAGGCGGGGCGGATCACGTCGTCGGTCACGCGGCCGAGCGCCACGGTCACGGCGATCGAGCCGACCGCGAACACGAACGCTCCGGCCACCGAGATCGCGAACGGCCTCGGATGGGCGCGGATGTGCGACAGCACCAGCCCCATGCCGCGGCCGAACAATCCTCGTGACGAATCGACGGTCGGCGCCTCGGCCATGACCCGTATCTTCGCAACGCGTGTCCAGTAGGCTTCGCGCGTGCCGCGGGGGCCCGTCACGTCCGATGACCTTCGGTTGATGGATGGTGCTCCGCCCTTCCCACCGGAGCGGTTGGTGACCCTCGCCAACTGGCAGGATCCGCCGTTCAATCGCTGGAGCTTCCGCCACGTCCGCGACCTGATCCCGACCGCCCGGATCCCGCGCGGGGACGGCCCCGTCCGGCGTCTCGGGCGCGCCGAGCGCGACCTGTCGGGGATGACCGTTCGCGCCGCCGGTCGGCGGGTCTCGATCGACCGATTCCTCGACGACACGTTCACCGACGGCTTCCTGGTGCTGCATCGCGGCCGGGTCGTGACCGAGCGTTACCTCAACGGCCTCACGCCCGACGCGACGCACCTGTTGATGTCCGTCTCGAAGTCCATCACGGCGACCGTCGTCGGGATCCTCGTCGAACGCGGCGCGCTCTCGCCGTCCGATTCCGTCACCCGTCACGTCACGGAGCTCGCCGGAACGTCGTTCGAGGGCTGCACCGTCCGCCACCTCCTCGACATGCGCGCCGGAACGCGCTTCGACGAGGACTACGCCAACGTCGACGCCGATGTTCGCGTGTACGAGCAGGTGTACCTGTGGCGCCCGCGCACGCGCTCCGACCTTCCACCCGACGCGACGTCGTACTTCGCGACGCTCGAGAACGTCCGACCGCACGGCGGGCCGTTCGAGTACCGGTCGATCCTCACCGACGTCCTCGGATGGGTCGCCGAGCGCGCGGCCGGCGCCCGTCTGTCTGACCTCATCGCGCGCGAGCTATGGCGACCGATGGGCGCGGAGTTCGACGCCGAGATCACCGTGGACGCGCACGGGAACGCGATGGCCGACGGTGGCGTGTGCTGCACGCTTCGCGACCTCGCGCGCTTCGGGCTCCTGATGGCGCGCGGCGGCCGATGGGGCCGATCGAGGATCGTGCCGCCCGCGTGGGTCCGCGACACGTTAACGCCCGACCCCGACAGCGTCGCGGCGTTCTCCGGCGATGCGGACGCGAAGGCGCTCCCATCGGACGCGTACTACCGAAATCAGTGGTGGGTCGCGAGCGCCAAACGCCCGACGTACTACGGGTCTGGGATCAACGGGCAGATGGTGCTGATCGACGGGCCGACCGACGTGGTGGTGGCGAAGTTGTCAACGTGGCCCGAGGCGTACACGGACGACTATTTCGCTCCGACGTTCTCGGGGTGCATGGACCTGGCCCGACAGATCGGCGGATCATCACGGCACTCCGCGTAACCCGTTCGCACCGATCACGATCGGACCGTGCGGCTTGGGCTCACCGTTCACCTTCGCGCCGCGCTTCGACGGCGTGAGCTTGACGCCTGTGAGGCCACTGGCGACGCGGACGTGGATGAGACCCGGCTCGGGATACGACCGCGGCTGCAGGCCGCCGTAGTAGTAGCCGAGGATCTGCGCGGCCGACCACCCGGCGAGCGCTTTGCCGTACGCACCCCACTGGACCATCCCGACGCCGTGACCCCACCCACGCCCGGTGATCGTCACGGACGCATCGCCCCCCGACATCGACAACCACGACGACGGGATCGTCGTCGGAAGGGAGTCCGGCGGATACTCGCCGGGCTTCAGACATGGCCCGCCGGTGTTGACCGCATCCCGAAACGTGCTCAGGTCGACGGATCGTTTGGTCCCGCCGCCGCGAACCCGCACCGTCCCCGAGAGGTGGACGCCGGTGATCGGCGTGGCCGAAGGCCACTCGCCTGCCCGTGCGAGGAAGGACGCGAGGTCGCCGTAGGGGATCGTCACGCTCCAGTGCGAGGTCGGCGACGCCGTGTCGTCGCGCTCGATGACCGGGCGCAAGTACGGCAGCGGCGCGCTGCCGAAGACATCCTCGTTCCCGTACGTGTGGCCGTTCGAGGTCGAGAAGTAGACGGTGTCGGCGGGGCGGTCGTCGTAGAGCAGAACCTGACCGGTCGTGCGCCGGACGGCACGGTACCATCGCCGCGTCTGGCCCGCGGCGCCGAGGGGCATCCCCGCGTACACCTGACACGCCGTCGTCGCACAGATCGGTGTCTGCAGCGTCTCCCCCTCTTGGCCGGTCCAGTCGGTCGTCGCGAGGGCGTACGTTCGCGCGGCGATCGCCTGCGCCTCGAGCGCCGCGATGGGCCACGACGGTGGCACCTCGGCTATGCCCTGAAGGTACTCCTCGAACGGCAGCGTGACGGTGAGCGAGTACGTGCCGTCGGGGACCCGCCGGACGGCGAGCAGCCCCGAATACCGCGCCTCGAGCCGTGGCTGGTGAAAGTGCTTGCAGTTGGAGTGCACGTGCGGGTAGGCACCGCGAACGAGCAGCGACCCTCGGTGCGGCGCATTGATACGAATCGTGGTGACGGCGGCGGGACTGGGGCTCGCCGTGGCCGTCGGCGCCGAGCCGACGGACGCCGACGGCGAGGAGATCTCGACGCTCGGTGAGGAGACGGTCGGCGCGGACGTGGTGCATCCGGCGGCGACCACCCAGAGCGCCGTCGAGACGAGCCGGATCGAAACGCCAGAGGCACGGGCGGCCACGCGCCGGCGGCAGTACTCCCGCTCGCGGCGGCCCATGGTCAATCGACTTCCTCTGGGATCTCGTACCACACGACGCGTTCCCCAACGCGTGCACGGACGCGCCATCGCAGCGACTTCGACGCGGCGCTCATCGCACCGGAAAGGACGCCGAGTCTGTCTTCGAGCTTCGTCGCTGCCTGCCGATCCAGCGTCGACCGACCGAACGCGACGAGCTTCGGCATGTTGAGCTCGACGGTGTGGAAGAAGCCCCAATCCTCCGCAAGCGGCGCGACGAAGCGGTCGACGTGGATCGACCGGACGCCCGAGCCCGGCGGTAGATCCAGCACGAGCGCCGACGCGTCCGCCAGATCCTTCGGCTCGATCGCCACGATCTGCAGCTTCGTGAGCAGAAGGTCAGCCGGCGCGATCGTCGTCGGGTCGGCGTCGAACCCGTCCTCGAGCTCGAGCGCGTGGCACATCTCGAACCTCCCGATGAGCAAGTCGACGCCGTAGCCTTCGCCGGCCACGAAGACCATCCGTCGCGCACCGTGCAGTGCGTTGAAGTGTCGATCCGGGACGAGCCCGGCAGTCTCGAGGACGCGCGATGCGGCCGGACCGCGCTTGGCGGCAACGGCAAGGTCGAAATCGCGGTACGCCCGCGCGAGCGGGGCAGACCGGGCAGACTCCGCGAGCGCGTACACGCCGAGCCCACCCAGCAGCCGCATCGTGACGCCCTCGGCCGCCGCCTCCTCGATGAGCGACCGCGCGCGCTCGAGCAGCGAGGCGGCGTCGACCGGGGCTTCCGCCTGCGAGCTCACCCACGAAGCGTAGACGCGTTCGCCGCACCGCCTCGGACCCATCGCCGCGTGGAGCGCGCGTGGGCCGCTGCGCGAACGCCATCACGCAGCTCTCGTTGGCTACTCGACCGGGATCTCCTTGAACGTCGAGTCCAGATCGATGCCGTCACGACGCCGGATCGCGCGGGCCACGTAATAAATCACGAGCCCGGACACGAAGATGAGGATGTTCAACAGGAACATGTTGAACGAGCGGCTTTCCAGGAAGATGCCGCCTCCCTCGTGCTTCGGCGTCGCCGACAGACCCGACAGCGGGTCCTTGAGGTACGCCCACGCCATGAACGCGCATGCGGCGAGCGAGAGCGCGCCGACCACCGACATGATCGGCATCCGGCCGATGCGCCAGCTCACGGGCGAGGCCTCGAACACATCCCGCAGCCGGTATGGCATGACCACCGCCGCTAGAGAGGTCACGATGAACGACAGGATGAACCCGAAGATGCCGACGAGGGTCTTGAAGGGCGAGTCGGGCCGCGTGTAGAGCCACAGTGCCGCGATCGAGCCGAGCCCCATGACGATCAGAGCGTTGATCGGCGTGTGGTTGCGCTCGTTCACCTTCCCGAGCCACGCCGGACCCACGCCGTCGATGCCATAGGCGAGCAGATTCCTGGACGCGTTCGCGATCTGTCCGGGCAGCCACGTGTACGACCAGAAGATGAAACCGATGGACAGGACGAGCGCGACGATCGTGTTGCCGCTGGCATATACGGCCGCCTCCGTGTACGTCGGGGCGGTCGCAAAGCCGAGGCTTCCGCCGGCGTCCCACGACAGCGCCCCCATGAAGTTGAGCCCGGCGGAGCGATCGATCACGAGTACCGTCAGCATCGCGATCGCGACCGACACGATCGCCGCGAACGGCATGGACCAAAGCTGCACCCTGCCGGGACGCTTGACCTCCCCACCGATATACGCGGACGACTGGTTGAATACGAGCTCGAGGTAGATCCACGTCATGGGAATCAGCGTCCAGTAGAGGCTGAACGGCGCGGTGACGAACCCGGCGTCCTTCGCAGACGCCATGATTGCGCCAAAGGCGTTTGGGCCGGCCTCCTCGGCCAGGCTGGAGTTGAACCCGGATCGGAAGGTCGCGGGGTCCTTGAACGCAAGGAGCACGATCGTGAGCACGGCCCCGATCATCGCGATCACGAAGAGCACGTTCTGCACGCGGAAGTAGGTGTTGAGCCCGAGCGCGAAGATGCCCACGAGCGCAACGATCAGGAGCGTTCCGCAGATGAACGCGCCCGTCGGCGTAGACAGCTTGTCACCGAAGTCGATGAGTCCCTGGCTGCCCGTCAGCACGCCGAGGCTTCGGAACAACGGCGTGAGGCCGTAGAACGCGAAGAACGCCGACGGCACGCCGCCGTAGAGCACCCACCACACCGTCTGGTTCCAGTTGGACATCATTCCCCACGCCGGCCCGAGCACCCGGCTCACGTAGACGTAGTCGCCCCCGGACCTCGGCATGGCCGCCGAGAACATCGCGAAGACCATCGACGTGGGGAGCACGACGACCAGACAGATCAAGAAAGCGAGCTGGACGTTGCCGCCCGGATAGAAGGCCGGGATCAGCGCCAGCGCGAACAGCGTCATCAACCCGATCGAGACGAAGTTGATGTTGTAGATCAGGACGCTCCAGGCGCTTCCCTCGCGCACCAGGCCCGTGGACTTGCGCGCGTAGATCCCGGAAGCGGCCGGGGCTCCGGCGCTCTGCATGCGCACCCCTCCCTCGGATCGGTGCCGCAATCCCAGCACGGATCGCGCCGCGGCGCCACTCGACTCGAGACGCCGAATGACGCAGCGATCCAACGTCACCCGGTGACGAACTTGTGCGCCTTCACCCTGTCGCCGTCGAGCGACACGACGATGCCCTGAAGAGCGCCCTCGGTGTAGAGCGACCCCGGATTGCAGACCTTCGTCCGGCCGATCGCGCTCATCGCGCGAGACTCGTGGATGTGGCCGTGGAGCCCGAGGACGGGCTGCGCACGCTCGATCGCCTCGCGCACAGAGCGGCTGCCGACGGCCGAGAGTAGCGGCTCGCCCCCCGCCGTGCGGATCCGCATATCGGGCGTGAGCTGGTACGCGCGGTCGGTCCCAGTTTCGAACGGCGGGTTGTGGACGTTGAAGATCACCGGCGTCGACGGGTCGAGCCGGCTCGAAAGCGCATCGAGCTTCGCGCCCATCTCCTCCTCGGTGATCTCACGGGGCGAGTCCCACGGCGTCGGCGTGGAATACCCGAGCGAGAGCACCTGGTACGGGCCGAGCGTCACGATGCGATCTTCCGCCTGCATCAGCCAGGCCGCCTGGTTCATCGCGCTCTTCACGAGGGGCGGATCGTCGTTCCCGGGCATGACCAGGCACGGGATGCCGGCGTCCTTCAGACGCTCGTCGGCCAGCGCGATCCAGTCCTCGACGCTCCGGCCGATCGCGTGCTCGAACGCGCGGTCCAGCGCCTCGCCGTGGTTCGCGAGCTCCGCCGCCTCGTCGGGCGTCGTCCGGTACGGGTAGAAGCCCTGGAGCCGCATGCGGCGCTCGAACTCCTCGAGGTCGTCGTCGGAACCGAGGCGAACCGGTTTGCCGAATAGGGTCGCCTCCCACACGCCTGCTGCTCCCCGAACAATGGGGATCAGGCCCTTACCGGCGACGTCGCCGCCAAGAACGACCGCGTCGACACCGTAGAACTTGCCGGCGTTCAGGAACTTACGAAAGCACGTCTCCGACCCGTGGATGTCTGTCGCGAAATAGATCGTGAAGCGAGCCATCGACCGAAGGATGGGCGCGGCTACCGGCGGCGTCAACGACGCGCGCGGCGGGCCGTGTATTCCGGTCGTAGCGCGGGAACGCTTCAGGGGACGGACGGAAGGAGGTCGCACATGCCGGGGAAGCGACCGAGCGTCAAGAACGAGAAGCAGTACGAAGGCCTTCGCAAGAAGGGGATGTCCAAGGAGCGCGCGGCGAAGATCGCGAATACGCCGAATGCGTCGAGCAAGGGCGGTAAGAAAGCCGCCGCGAAGCGGAAGAGGTCGACTACGAAGAAGAAGTCGTAGGGGGTGAGCGATGGCCACGCAGAAACAGACCCGGGCGGCCAAGCGCAACGTCAAAAAGGCGCAGGCGGCCGCGAGGAAGCAACGGACGATCGCCAACCTGCCGAAGAGCACGCGGCGCGCCCTCGGGCAACAGGGTGCCGCGGGGCGACGGCGTCACGGCAGGCCAGGCGCGCGTCTGGAGGATCGGAACCGGCAGCAGCTCTACGAGCTCGCGAAGCGCAAGCACATCAGCGGTAGGTCGTCGATGGGCAAGGCGGAGTTGATCGCCGCGCTGCGCAAGGGCGGGTGAACCGGCCAGCGTCCGCTTGTCGGCGTCGCCTGGATCGTAGGGCCGCGCCGGCGGCCTTCGCTGTCGGTGGTCTGCTGGCTCGGGACTGACGGGCTCAGCTGAGGCCGCTCAGGATCGCCGCCGGAATCGAGAAGACCAAGAGGAAGATGCGGAGCGCGTTCAGTCCGATCCCTCCCCACCCAAGGATCTGGCCGACCCGGTCCGAGTCGTCGACCTCGGCCCGTCCCAGGTTTCCGAGGATCAGCCCGACGGTGTAACCGGCCAGCGGCAGAACCAGATAGGGGAGACCCGAGGCAGGCGAGGCCGCCACGAACCACCCCCACACCCAAAAAGCTCGCCACGTACCCCCACGTGAGGGCGAGGATCAGGGAGGCCCAGACCTTCCAGGGGACACCCAACCGCTGGCCTGCGGCCGGCTCGAGGCCCCTGTACGGAGCCGGGACGCTTTCGGGGATGCCTTCGTCGCGGCCCGGCTGTGGTCGGTGGTCGTCGGGCGCCCACAGCCGAGACTCATCGGAGCGCCCCGCCGTGGCCCACGCGGGGACCTCCGTTGGATCCTTGCCGCACTGCGGGCAGACCGCCGCGTCGTCCGGCAGTTCCTCGGCGCAGTGCGGACACACCTTCACGCCAATGGTTTTCGGGTCTCCGCGCGGGTGGCTGTAGCGGCGGCGGAGCTGAACGAGTCTTCGCGATCACGAGCGGCGCTACCGGAAGTAGACGGATAGCATCGAGCCCAAATCGGGCCGCCGACTGCGGACGCGCGAGGGCGGACTTGGAGGTGAGATGGGCCGAGCGATCGACGAACTCGCCTATCTGCTCGACGAGGCGTTCCGGGGCACCGGCATCGAGGAGACGAACGAGAGCCAGTCGCTCATCGCCAACGTGTCGAGCGTCGACGACGATTCGTGGCGCGTGGCTCCGTCGGCTGGGAGACGCACGGTCGAATCCGTGATCCTGCACGTCGGCGGCTGCAAGATCATGTACGACGATTACGCCTTCGGCAGCGGACAACGCACATGGGGCGACGCGGTCGTGCTTCCCTGGCCGAGCGGCGACGCACCTCGCCCCGATGCCATTGAATGGCTTACCCGCGCGCACGATCGATTGATGGAACACGTACGAGCGTTGGACGACGACGATCTCTCCCGACCGCGGCGGACCAACTGGGGAGACAAGCGCGAGACGCGCTGGCTGCTGTCGACCCTGCTTCAGCACGACACGTATCACGCCGGCGAGATCAACCACATCCGAGCCCTGATCACCGCCGACGACGCGTGGAAATGGGGTTGACGCGGACGTAGCATCGCTCTCGTCGCCTTCTCAGAACCGTCGAAACGTCAGGATGCTTACGAGGCCGTAGAGCATCAAGCCCCCCGCGACCACGATGACCCCGACTCGCACGTACCGGCTCGTGAAGCGTTGCGACAGCGCCAGCAGGAACAGGACCGTCGCAAGAACGACCGTGGTTCGGATGTATTCGTTTGCATGAGTCCGAGCGGTGGTGCCTTCGTCGAAGGCCTCGGTTGCCCGCCGGTTCAGCTCCGTCCCCCGTTCGATGAGCGGGTTTACGTACTGAGGCATGAAGCTCGGGCCGGGCGGAACGTCGGGATTGTTGAAGGGATCGGCCGCGAGCCACGCGTCGAACGCGACCTTGAACTCGGGACTGAACCGCCGCTCGTACAGCCTGGCGAGCTCCTTGTCTCCTTCGTTGACCGCCTGGATCCAGGTGTTGAAGGTCGACACGTCGAGCAGCCGCTGCTGGCCGCCGAGCGTCAGGACCTGATCGGCGCGGTTACGGATCGCGGATGATTCCGCATAGAGCTCACTCTCGTGCCCGTCCCAGCGCGCCGCCTGGTATCCGCTCCACGCCGTGGTGATCGCGACGACGGCGAGAAAGGCCGCCTCCAGGATCTCGATGATCTGCTCCCATCGTGGCTTTGAGGGGGTCGCGTCCGCCCGATGCTCCTGCGCGAGCGTCTCGGCGATCTCGGCGTTGATGTTCTCGGCCATGGACGACTCCCGAGGTTCGGCCAAGTCGGACGGGTCACGACCCTACTGCTACGCCATCCGGATGCAGGGTGCCATCCGCGTGGAGATCGCCGGCCTCGGCAAGCATGACCTAGACGAGCCGGAGGGGGGCGAACGTCTCGGACAGCCCGTCGGCCCGAACCTGGTACAGCGAAACGGCCCGGCTCAAGCCGGGCAGCCGGTGCCGCCCGAGGGTCAGGAACGCGACGTCATCGGGAAGCAACCTCGCGACTGCCGTTCTCGTCGCGCTCGAGACGACGATCTGGCCGCCGTGCCCGACGTAGCACACGCGCGAGACCGTGTTGATGGCGAGGCCGACGTACCCGCTCTCGCTGAGAGTCGGACGGCCGGTGTGGATCCCGGCGCGGACGCGGCACTCGATCCGGCCCGGCCACCGCCGGACGGCGAGGGCGCGCTGGATCTCGATCGCTGCCTGGACCGCCCCAGCCGGCGTCTCGAAGACCGTGAGGTACTCGTCGCCGTGCGAGTCGACGCGGCGGCCGCCACGGCGACGCGTCGCGTCGCCGATCAAGGCCCGGACGTCCTTGAGGAGCGGCGCGTACCGATCGCCGAGCCGCTCGGCCAGGCGCGTCGAACGCTCGATGTCGGTCATGAGGAATGTGACCGAGCCGGTCGGTAGCTTCGAAAAGTCAGGCGACCCCCGATCCGGGCGGAGCTGTGCGGCCACGAACCCGACGGGCAGGATGCCGAACCGTCGGGCGGCGTTCAGCAGCCGGCGGCGGGCGCGCTCCCGGGCCCCGTCGTCCTCGAAGTCCACTCGATCGAACCGCGCCAGCGCGTTGCGAACGTGCGCCTCGTCGTGGATCGGCAGCCGGCGCCTGCCGGCCGAGTCGACGTAGGCGAAGGCCCGGTCGGGCAGCTCCGCGCGCTCACGAGCGGTCAGCTTCGCCACGAGACGACGATACCGAGCCGTGCCGACGTCGGCCCTCGGCTTGCCGCCGTGCGAGCCGCGGCCCGATCGCGACGAGAGCGCCATCGCGGCGGCCGCCGGGGTGGCCGGCGAGCGCCCGGGGTAGAACGAGGCCGTGGATCCACCTGCGATTGTTTGGACTTTCCCGTACCCGCCGAGCCTCCCGCCGCCTTGACCCGTTACGTCATCAGGAGGATCGCGTGGACGTTCTTCGTCGTCCTCGTGATCACGCTGATCACCTTCCTGATCTACTTCGTGCTTCCCCCGACCGACGCCGCATGGGAGTCGTTTACGCACGGCCTGCGAACCGCGCGCGCGAGCGAACTGACGAGAAGGGCGTTCGGACTCGATCGGCCTCTCGCCGTGCAGTACGCGCTGTTCCTGCGGCACCTGTTCCTGGGCGACCGGTACGGCTGGCCCGGGCTCTGGTTCTCGTTCCAGACCCGGACCCCGCTGAAGCCGATCATCGCGTCCCGCGCGGTCGTCACGGCGCAGCTCGCGGCGGGCGCCGCCGTCCTGTGGCTGCTGATCGGCATTCCGCTCGGCGTGCTGGCGGCGCGCCGTCCACGGTCCGCCCTCGACCGCGCGACGACGGGGTTCGCGGTGCTCGGCGTATCGGTGCCGGTGTTCCTGACCGGCACGCTCGCGTTGTACGGCCTCTGGTACCGGCTCGGTATCGCCCCCGGGTCCGGCTACGTTCCGATCGGACAGGGTGTCTGGCCATGGTTCCGCCAGATGCTCATGCCGTGGGTCACGCTCGCCCTCTCCTTCGCGGCGTTCTACAGTCGGATGACGCGCGCCGCGATGCTCGATGCCATGGGCGAGGACTTCGTCCGCACGGCGCGCGCGAAGGGTCTCTCCGACCGCGCCGTCGCCTACCGGCACGCGCTGCGGTTCGGGCTCATGCCGATGATCACGATGCTCGGCATGGACCTCGGGCAACTCCTCGGCGGCGCGATCGTGACCGAGACCGTCTTCAACCTCCCCGGGCTCGGCTCGTACGCGATGCGCGCGCTCGACCGAGGCGACCTCTACGCATTAATGGCGATCTCGCTCGTCGTCGCGATCGCGATCGCCGTCGCCAACCTGATCGTCGACCTGGCCTACGCGCGGATCGACCCGCGTGTGCGATACGTGCGCGGCTGATGCGCGGCCGCACGGTCGGCCGTGGTCTTCGGCGCGTAGGCTCGTTCATTCCGAAGGGGAGGAGCAACGCATGGAGTATCGGACGCTGGGCGCCACGGGGGTGCGCGTAAGCACGCACTGCCTGGGGGCGATGATGTTCGGCGCCTGGGGGAACAGGGACGTCGACGACTGCGTTCGCATCGTGCACACGGCGCTCGACGGCGGCATCAACTTCATCGACACCGCCGACGTTTACTCGTCCGGCGAGTCGGAGGAGATCGTCGGGCGGGCGCTGCAGGGGCGCCGGGGCGATGTGGTACTCGCCACCAAGGTCCACGGCGAGATGGGGCCGGGACAGAACGAGGGCGGCAACTCGCGCGTATGGATCGCCCGCGAGGTCGAGAACAGTCTCCGGCGACTGCGGACCGATCACATCGACCTCTACCAGATCCATCGACCCGAGGCCGACACCGACATCGAGGAGACGCTGGGTGCGCTGACGGATCTGCAGCGTCAGGGCAAGATCCGGTATTTCGGATCGTCGACTTTTCCAGGGTGGCAGCTCGTCGAGTCGCGCTGGACGGCCGAGCGGCGCGGGCTGTCGAGGTTCCGGACGGAGCAGCCGCCGTACTCGATCTTCGTCCGGTGGATCGAGCTGGACGTCCTTCCCGTCGCGCAGCGCCACGGCATGGGCGTGCTCGTCTGGAGCCCGCTGTGTCGCGGATGGCTGACCGGCCGGTACCGGCGCGGCGAGTTCGACCGCTCCGCCGACGCGCGTTCCAGCCGCAGCCGTGAGCGCGGAAGCGGAATCGCGGCTCAGTTCGACGAGTCGAGACCCGAGATCCAGCGCAAACTCGACCTCGTAGAGGAGCTCATGAAGATCGCGGCCAACGCCGGCGTCTCGCTGACGCACATGGCGCTCGCGTTCACGCTGGCCCACCCCGCTGTGACGTCGGCGATCATCGGACCGCGGACGATCGCGCAGCTGGAGGATCTGCTCACCGGCGCCGACGTCCGCCTCGACGACGCGACGCTCGACGCGATCGACGCCGTCGTTCACCCGGGTACCGTCGTAGACGAGAACGACCGTGGCTTCACCCCATGGTGGCTCGATCGAGCGGCCAGACGACGCTGAGCTCGGACGGCGGGCAGGACGAGCGCCTCGTCGGCGTCGCGTCAGGAAACGGCGGGTTCGAACGGGCCGACCTCGACGGTCGAGTTGGCCGACGAGTCGAGGCAAGGCGGAGGCGAGATCCCGTCGGTCGCCTGGATGGGCAGTCGACCGTCCGGCATGTCGATCGCCCACAACGGACCCGGTCGCCCGTCTGGGCACCAGTTCGCCCACCGCAGGCGCAACGACGCTACGTCGCCGGGTGCGAGCGTGACCACCGGCCATCCCGGGGGTTTCGGCCGATCCTCGACGCGCCACGACGGCGCGCTCGACTTGATGGCGACGTCATCGTCCGTACCGGCGTCCGCGAGCAGGACGACGATCGCCGGCGGCCCGCTGAGCGTGCACGGCGTGGACGAGTAGTTCGAGACGAGGACCGTCCCGACGCGAGAGCCCGCCGCGCCCTCGAGCTGAGCATCGGCGCGGAGCTCACCCGCCCCGCATGCATCGAGCGCCGGGGACGCGCTCGCGGTCGCTGACGGCAAACGATCGACCGTCTCCGTCTTGCCCGGGGTGATCGCGCCCCGGCGCTCGATCGCCCGAAGGCCACCGAGGGCAGCGCCGGCGAGGCAGAGCACGACGACGGCGACGGCGGCGCCATTGAGCGCGATGCGTCGGCGCGAGCGCGACCGCAGTTTCCGAGGCACCTCGAGATGCGGCGGCACCTCGGCAGCTTTCCGCTCGAGGACCTCGCGCAGCCGGGCGTCGAGGTCTGATGCCGGGCTACCGCTTGCGCTGCTTGAGCCCCTCACGTCCCCTCACCCCCCATCGCGCTTCTGAGCCTCATCAGCCCGCGGGACACGAGCGACTTCACCGTGCCGGGCCGGCACCCCAGGATCTCGGCGATCCGACGTTCGGACAGGTCCTCGTAGAAACGCAGCACCACCGCCGCGCGTTGACGCGGAGAAAGATCACCAAGGGCGCGCCAGAGCGCGTCGCGCTCGTCTACGTCGGGCGGCGGCTCGGGGAGCGGCGCCCGAGCCGTCCGCTCGAGATGCGCGCGCTCGACGCGACGCCGCCGCCAGTGCGAACGGGCGAGGTTCGCGACGGTTCGCGTCAGGTACGCCTCGAACGCGCCCTCGTCGCGGAGATGCGCCAGCCGACCGGCCAGGCGGACGAAGGCGTCCTGGACGATATCCTCGGCCAGCGCGCGATCGGCGGTCAGGAGGTATGCGAGCCGAACGGCGTCGTCCGCGTGCCGGAGGTACAGCTCGCCGAGCTTGCCGACCCGACCCCGCCCGACGGGCTCGGTCATGGCATCCAGCATCCGTCCAGACACGCAATAAGGACGCACAAGCCCCGCAGAAGGTTGCGTTCCCGCGCGGCCCCGGTATGCGTGGACGACCTGTGGAGAACGGGGGAACAACCGCCCTCGCCGCCGCGCATCGATCCTCGTCCGGCCGTGCCCTGCCGCGTGGACTGCATTTCCACAATCCTCGCGACGTCGCGTTCTCGCAACGTCGTTGCGACGGGTTCGTGGCGGCCCCTGTTGGACGAGGAGTCACCCCGCCGCGGTGAGATGCTTGGCGTGGGATGGCCCGCCTGCTCCGCTCTCGCTCGCTCGTCGCGGCCCTCGTCGCGGCGGCCGCGATCGTCCTCGCCGCGGCCCTCGTGGCCGCCGGATCGACATCGGAGCCGGACCTGGCTCCCCTCCCGGCCGACCGGCTTATCGCCTCATCACTCGCGGCCGTCGCCGATCCGTCGCTCTCGGTGTCGGGGACCGTGGCGACGCACGTCGATCTGGGGATCCCGCAGCTCCCCGGTGTGACCACGGCTACGACGGGTCCGCTCTCGCTCCTGTTGTCGAACCAGACGATGAAGACCTGGCGATCGTCCGACGGGATCCGGATCGCGCAGATCCTGCCGGCAGCGGAGCGCGATGTCGTCCTGACGCCGTCCGACCTGTGGGTCTGGGACTCGGATCGGTTCGCGGCGTGGCACAAGTCGCTGCCGGACAGGCGGGAGCCCACATCGCCGTCGCTCGTCGACGTCGAGGGGATCGTCTCGCACGTCATCAGCCTGGTCGAGCCGTACGCCCGCCTCACGACCTCCTCCCCCGTCAACGTCGCCGGCAGATCCGCGTACGTCGTCCGCCTCACCCCTGCTTCGCCGTCCGACACGCTCGTCGACCGGATCGACGTCGCGATCGACGCGCAGACGCGCGTGCCTCTGCGGCTCGAGGTCTTTGCCGAGGGGGCCGCCGCTCCCGTCGTTCGGATCGCCTACACGGCGGTCGCATTCGACCCTGTGGACGCGTCCGTCTTCCACTTCACGCCGCCGGAGGGTGCGGACGTGCACGAAGTCGACGAGGGTCGGGGCGGAGGCGAGGAACCGTCGTCGAACCTGTCGAGGCTGTTCGCGGAGATCTCGGACGTTCGAACCTTCGGCCGGGGTTTCGGCCTGATCGTCGCCGTTCGCGTCTCCGACGTTCCGCCCGAGGTGACACCGTTCTTCCCGTATCGCGGGCCGATCGCGTCAGCGGACGTGCTCGATCGCGGCGACCACGCGTGGATAGTGAGCGGCCTCGTCCGGCCCGAGGCGCTGGCGAAGGTCGAGCCCGAGCTCGCGTGACCGACGCCGCCCTGCTCACGCGCGGGCTGACCAAGCGGTACGGCGACGTCGAAGCGGTGTCCGAACTCGATCTGCGCATCGAGCGCGGCGAGCTGTACGGGTTCCTGGGTCCGAATGGAGCCGGGAAGACGACGACGATCCGGATGGCGCTCGGCCTCATCCATCCCACGCGCGGCGAGGTCCATCTCCTCGGCGGGGAATCATCGCGTGACGTCGCCCATGCCCTGCGTCGAACGGGCGCAATGATCGAGGAGCCGTCGTTCTACCGGTTCCTCTCGGGACGCCGGAACCTGCAGGCGTTCGCCAAGGCCGGCCGAGACCGAGCCGACGTCCGCGCCCGACTTGGTCGGATCGACGAGACCCTCGAGCTCGTCGGCCTCGCCGGCGCGGCGGCGACGAAGCGCGTCCGGGCCTACAGCCAGGGGATGCGCCAGCGGCTCGGGATCGCGCTCGCGCTCCTGGGCCACCCCGAGATGCTCGTCCTCGACGAGCCGACGAACGGCCTCGACCCCGCCGGCATGCGCGAGATCCGCGAGCTTCTGCGATCGCTCGCCAACGGCGGGACAACGGTGTTCGTGTCGAGCCACCTGCTCGGGGAGGTGGAGGCCGTCTGCGATCGGGTCGGCGTCCTGGCGGGCGGGCGCCTCGTCGCCGAGGGTCCGCCGTCGGTTCTGCGCGGCAGCGGCCGAGCGACGCTTCGCCTCGAGGTCGACGACGTGGACCGTACCGTGCGGGTCCTGTCGACGATCTCCGGCGTAGAGGCGATAGACACGCCCGCAGGGGTGTCGTGCACGCTCTCGGATTCCGTCGTGGCCGCCGACGTCAACGCCGCGCTCGTACGCGCCGGGGTCCGCGTCTCGGCCCTCGTCCCCGAGCGACCCTCGCTCGAGGACGTGTTCCTCGACCTTGTCGGCGATGGGTCGCCGTCACCGCCCGCCAGATGATCCTCGTCGAGCTCTCGAAGGCCGCTCGCCGGTGGCGGACGTGGTTGCTCGCCGCGGCGCTCGCGGGCGTCCCCTGCCTCATCGTCGTCGCGATGAAGCTGTCGCCGCCGTCACCCTCCGACGTCGGCGACGACGCTCCCCCGTTCCTGTTGCAGATCGTTCGCAACGGCCTCTTCGCGCCGCTGACCGGCCTCGCGGTCGTGCAGCCGCTCTTTCTCTCGCTCGCCGTGGGGCTGTTCGCCGGCGACGCGATCGCCGGGGAGGCTCAGACGGGAACGCTGCGCTCGCTGCTCGTGCGTCCCGTCGAGCGGCCGCGGCTCGTCGGCGCGAAGTATGTCAGCGCGCTCGTGCTGCTCGGGGCGATGCTGCTGGCCGTCGTCGTCGCGGGGCTGATCGCGGGCGCGGTGTTCTTCGGCCTGGCGCCGCTGCCGACGCTTTCCGGCTCGACGCTGCCGGTCGGCGAGGCTGTCGCGCGGATCGTGGGCGCCGGGCTGTACATCCTGCTCGCCGCCTGCGGCGTCACGGCGATCGGCGTGTTCCTCTCGACGTTGACCGATTCGGGGCCCGGCGCGATCGTCGCCACGGTGGTGCTCGTGATCGCGAGTCAGGTGCTCGACCAGATCCCGAGCCTGCACGCGATCCACCCATTCCTGCCCACACACGGCTGGCTCGGATACGCGGACCTGTTTCGCTTCCCCGTGGAATGGGCAGCGATGCGCGCCGGGCTCATCGTGTCGGCGGCGTATGCAATCGTGTTCCTCGGTGCGGCGTTCGCGTGGTTCGGCCGCAAGGATGTGACGGCGTGATGAGGAACGGGACCAGAGCCGCCGCGGTCATCGCGATTCCGGTGCTGCTTGCCGTCGTGTGGGCCCGGGCTGCGGCGCAGACGACGCCGGATCTCACCGGCTATCCGAACGCCATCGCGGCGACCGGCGATTCGATCACGAAGGCCTACAACACAGGCACGCTGCCGTTCTCGGACGCGTCCGGCAATTCCTGGTCCACCGGAGATCGGGCCTTCGTGCAGAGCCACTACAACCGGATCCTGGGCGAGCAGCCGGACATCTTCGGCCGGAACTACAACCTCGCGGTCAGCGGCGCGAAGGTCGCCGGCCTCGCCGCTCAGATGCAGGACGTCAACGATCGCGGCGCGGCGTACGTGACAATCCTGATCGGGGGGAACGACGTCTGTACGCCGACCGTCTCCCAGATGACTTCCGTCGCCGACTTCCGTTCTCGGTTCACACGCGCGATCGCCATGCTCTCCGCGGGCTCGCCACGGGCTCGCATCTACGTCGTCAGCATTCCGAACGTCTACCGCCTCTGGGTTATCCTGAAGGACGACCTCCTCGCGCGGACGACGTGGCGGGCGTTCAACGTATGCCAGTCGCTGCTTGCGCGTCCGCTGTCCACCGACTCGGCAGACGTCGCACGGCGACGGGCGGTGCGCCAGCGCACCATCGACCTCAACGCGCAGCTGGCGGACGTGTGCGACATGTACATCCACTGCCGCTACGACGACAGCGCGGTCTTCGCCGACGAGTTCCAATCCGACGACGTCTCGACGCGCGACTACTTCCATCCCTCGCTGCAGGGGCAGCGGCGCCTCGCTCGCGTCACCTGGGGCGCGACGTTCGACTTCTCGGATCGGACCGCTCCCTTGACCAACGCGAGCACGACGCCCATCGAGGGCGGACTGCTGGTCTCACTCGCGGCCACCGACGACGTCGGCGTGGCCGGGATCGAGTACCGCCTGAATCTCGGGACTTGGCGCCCGTACGCGGAGTCGTTCGTCCTCCTCACCGGGAGCAACATCCGGTTTCGTGCGGTCGACGTGAACGGAAACATCGAGGCCACGCAGTCGCTCACGGCGTGACGCGCGAACGGTAGGGAGGTCGGACCGTCACTCGGGTGCCGCGTCTCGACGCGCCACGCCGCGGCTGCTCACGTAGGCGCCGGCGAGGACGAGCGCGGTCCCGACGAGCGAGATCGGCTCCACGCGTTCGTTGAGGAACACCACGCCGAGCGCGATCGCGACGACCGGGATGAGATACGCCGCCACGGATCCGCGCGTCGCGCCCACGCGCCCGACCAACGTGGCCATCGCCACGAACGCCAACCCGGTGCCGAAGCACCCGAGCACCGCGACGGCCATCGCGCTCGACCATTCGAAGCCGGAGTCCGAAAGCCCGAGCAGCGCCGTCGGCGTGAGGACGACGAGCGCGACGACCTGAGCGCGCACGAGCACGGGCAGCGCTCCGTAGCGCTGCTGGAGCGGCACCGTGAGGTTCACGGCGATGCCGTAACAGATGACCGCCAGCAGGACGAGCGCCGCGCCGAACGCCGATGCCTCGGCGCCACGCGCGGCGGGCCAGAAGATCGCCACGACGCCGACGAACCCGACGACGACGCCCCCGAGCTGTCTCGGCGGCGGGAGGCGACGCAGCAGGATGGCGGCAATCACCGTTGCAAAGATCGGCACCGCGCCGTTGAGCATCCCGGCGAGCGACGAGTCGATGTACTGCTGTCCGATGGCGAACAGCAGCAGCGGAGCCCCCATCCACAGGACGCCGAGCAACGCGATCCACGGCAGGTCCGAACGATCGACCGGCCGGCGCGAGCCGCCGAGGATCGACAGCGTGAGTAGCCCGAAGGCCACGCGACCGAACGCGACGAGCCCCGGCGCGAAGTTGTGGAGCCCGATCTCGATCAACAGAAACGACGAACCCCAGATCAGCGCGGCGGCCGAGAGGAGCCCCCACTCGTGCGGCCCGAACGAATCCTGCCGCGTCCCCTCCGCAGTGCCGATCAGGCGGCGGCGGGGGGTCGCGGGTGCGGCCTGCGACTCCACCCGACTGCTGGTTACGCCGTCCGCTTCCGCGACGACGCCCGCTTCGCCTTCGGCCTCGACTTCTTCGCCGCCTCGACGCTCGCCTTCAGCGCCTGCATGAGTTCCTCCACCCGCGCGCCGGAGCCGGTGACCGCGGTCCCGACTTCGTCCGGCAGCTCGATCGGGGACTTCTCGGCGATGCGGCGCAGGAGCTCCTCACGGTAGGTGTCTGAGTACGCGGCCGCGTTCCACGTCGTCTCGAGCGTCTTGATGAGCGAGTCGGCGAGCTTCAGCTCGCGATCGGAGACCTCGACGCCGTCCAGACCGGGGACGAGCTCGCGTCCGTCGCGCACCTCGTCGGCGAAGAACATCGTCTCGAGGCCCAACACCCTGCCGACCGGCCGAATCGCGACGAGATGCGGCTTTGTTCGAAGAACGAATCGTCCGATACCGACGCGGCCCGCGTCCTCGACGGCGCGAAGGAGCAGCACGTACGCACGCTCGGCGCCGTGCTGCGGCGCGAGATGGTAGCTCTTCTCGAAGTACACCGGGTCGATGTCGGCCAGGGCGACAAAGTCCTCGATCTCGATCGTGCGGCTGCGCTCCGGGCGTACGGCATCGAGGTCCTCGCTACCGAGCACGATGAGGCGGCCGTCGTCCGTCTCGAAGCCGCGCATCAGGTCCTCGTAGGCGATCTCCTCGCCGCCGCGCGGCGCGGGCGTCGCGGGATCGGCGTGCTCGACGTGGCGCGACTCGGCGGCGCTCGGGGCGTCCGCCTCCAGCCCTGGCGTGGTGCCCGTTTCGGGCTCGAGGGTCGGTGGGCCGAGGGGCCGTGTCCACCCGGCGGCGGCATCGTCAGCATCCTCGACGAAGCGGCGGTACCGCACGCGCCGCCCGCGGGAATCCGTCAGGTGGAACCGGACGTCCTTCGGCTCGGTTGCGGGGAACAGGCGGACGGGGATGTTGACGAGTCCGAAGGTGATCGATCCGGTCCAGACGGCTCTCGGCACGAAGCAAGCCTACCGACGTTCAGCCTGTTCTTCGCGCCGGGCGTGAAACCCTCGCCCTCAATCGGGCGCGCGCAGCAGAAGATGGCGGTAGGCCCAGCCGTCCTCGGGCGTGACGGTCTCGTCGACGACGGTGAGGCCCTCCGCGGCCAGCCAGTCGAGGACGCGCTCACGACCCGGGTAGTAGTGGTAGCCGCCCGTGTCGCCCTCAACGACCTCGCCTCGAACCGCGGGCTCGCCGCTGGCGGATAGAGCGCGAAATGCCGCGTCGACCTCCGCTTCGTCGATCTCCTCGATGGTCACGTAGAGTGGCGCGCCGGCCCGGACGGCACGGCGAAGGTTCGCGAGCACGACGGGCCATTCCTCGGGCGGTACGTGTTCCATCGCGTCGATCGTCAGGGCGCCGTCGAACTCGTGGTCGAACGCGAGGTCCTGCAGCGAGACGAGCCGGAGGGAATCGGCGAGCCCCCGCATCCGCGCCTGCTCGAGCATCCCGGCCGACTGGTCGGCCCCGACGACTCGGCGACCGGCGTCGACGACCGTCGCAAAGTACCGTCCGGTCCCGCATGGCGCGTCGAGGAGCGTCCCACCCGGCGACGCCAGCTCGGCCACATGGGCGACCCACGCGAATTGGGTTGGCGTGGGGTACCCGTCCGCGTCGTAGGTCGCGGCGTCGGCGTCGTAGCTCGCGACGACCGCGGCGCGCCGTTCCGCGAGCCAGGCGTCCCGGTCCACCGCGGCATGATTGCACGAACGCGTCTTCGGACGCGGCTCCGTTCGACAACGAAACTCGCCGCGTGCGAGAGGATGGCCGCATGGACGCCACACATGGCGGGATCGAAGCGGGCGAGGGCCCACTCGACGCGTACTCGCGGGTCGTCACATCCGTAGCGGAGCGACTGATCCCCTCGGTCGCGAGCCTCCGCGTCCGCGCGCGGACGCGGAGGGGCCAGGTCGACGGTGCCGGCTCGGCGGTGGTCATCACGCCCGACGGGTTCGGCCTGACCTCGGCCCACGTGGTCGAGGGGACCGACCGAGGGTCGGCGTCGTTCGTCGACGGGCGCGAGGTACCGTTCGACGTGATCGGACGCGACGCGCTGTCGGACCTGGCGGTGCTTCGGCTCCAGGGAGACGGGTTCCACGCGGCCGAACTCGGCGAGGCGGCGGCGCTTCGCGTGGGCCAGCTCGTGGTCGCCATCGGCAATCCGATGGGATTCTCGGGGTCCGTGACGGCGGGCGTCGTGAGCGCCCTGGGCCGCGCTCTGCCGGTAGGCGCCGGCCGGGTGGTGGAGAACGTGATCCAGACCGACGCCGCGCTCAACCCCGGCAACTCGGGGGGTGCGCTAGCCGACGGCCGCGGCCGTGTGGTCGGCGTCAACACCGCGGTCGCCGGAGTCGGCCTCGGCCTCGCGGTGCCGATCGACGACGCAACGCGCCGGATCATGCAGGCGCTGATGACCGAGGGCCGGTTCTCGCGCGCCTACGTGGGCATTGCCGGCGGGAGCCGTCCGCTGCCCCCGCGCGCGGCCTCGGCGATCGGCCGGCGTGACGGCGTCGAGGTGATGGAGGTCGTTCCGGGCAGCCCGGCCGCGCGCGCGGGGATCCGCTCCGGCGATCTCATCGTCGAGCTCGACGGCGTCCCGATCGCCGACGCGCGCGACATGCAACGGCTGATGGTCGGCGACGTGATCGGCGGGAAGGTTCAGGCGCGGCTGTGGCGCGACGGGGAGCTCACGGCGGTCACGATCCATCCGATAGAACTTACGGCTGCCTGATCGGGCGCGATCGCCTCCCGTGCGCGACGCGGCTCGGCGAACGCCTTGCCTGTCGCATGCACGGGCGGTCACGATGCCGCGATGGACACGCCGGAGAGCCACTATGCCCTGACGTCCGATCGGGTCCATCGCGCCCTCTCCGCGATGCGATCCACGTCCCGACGCTGTTGTTGTATCGGCCGGACTACGCGGACATCTCCAGCGACGAGGTCGACTACGTCCGGCAGCTGATTCCGGGCGCCCGCCTCGAACCCGTCGGTGGCGTCGACGAGCAACCGTACTTCGGCGATGCAACCGAACTCGTCGCACACGTGACAAAGTTCGTCGACGTCATCCGGTCCGAGGAGGCGGACCTCGACCGTGTGCTGTCGACGGTGATGTTCACCGACATCGTCGCCTCCACGAGCAAGGCAGCGGAGCTCGGCGACACGCGATGGGCCGACCTCCTGCAACGGCACCACGCGACGATCCGCGCGATGCTCGCTCGGTACCGCGGGACCGAGGTCGACACGACGGGCGACGGATTCTTCGCCACGTTCGACGGTCCCGCCCGAGGCGTGCGCTGCGCCGAGGCGATCGTCGAGGCGGTACGCCGGGCTCGACGTGCGCATCGGCGTCCACACTGGCGAGGTTCAAACCCTCGACGGCAAGGTCGGAGGCCTGGCGGTCGTCGTCGGCGCCCGGGTCGGCGCGATCGCGGATCCGGGCGAGATCCTCGCCACCTCGACGGTGAAGGACCTCACCGCCGGATCCGGTCTGACGTTCGTGGACCGGGGCGAGCACGAGCTCAAGGGCGTGCCGGAGCGGTGGCGTCTGTTCCGCGTCGCGAGCGACGGGTCCCCTTGACCACATCGAAACCCGGGAGCCCGTTAGGCTGGCTCGTTCGCCCGCGCGAACGTGCCGAGGCCGCGATGTGATCGGGGGGTCATGAGGCGACGTCACGGAATCCTGGTTATCTTGGCCCTGCTCGCGGTCTTCGCCGCGGCGTGCTCCGGCTCGAACGACGATTCGGGCGGCGGGGGCGGAGGAGGCGGCGGAGGCACGGCCACGTCGGGCGGCGGGGGCGGCACCGACATCGTCGCGCAGAACTTCGCGTTCGATCCGAACGAGGTCTCGGTCTCGGCCGGGTCGGTGACGCTCACCGTGACCAACAGGGACAGCGTCCAGCACACGTTCACGCTCGACGACGACTCCTCGAGCACGGACCTCGACCCGGGCTCGACAGCGACGATCGACCTCGATCTGACGAAGACGGTCGGTTGGCACTGCCAGATCCATCCCTCGATGACTGGGACGCTGAAGGTCGGGTAGGCGCGACTGCGCCGCCCGCCCCGCGCGCGACAGATGACCGCCGTCACGGCCGGAATGCGCCCGACATCACGACCGATCGGCGTCGCCGAAGCGCGGGTGATGAGACGGGCGCCGAAGATGTCCGTAGAGGCCGACCGGAGTACATCGGGCCGATGCGGGGAATCCTTGCCGCCGAACGAACGAAGGGAGCACGGATGAGAACGCTCGGCGGAATCGTCGTCCTCGTCTACCTCCTCGTCGGGGTACTGATCGCGAACAACCACAACTACTTCACGAACCTGCAGGGCGTGAACGCGATCGTCTCCGCGATTCTGGCTGTCATCCTGTGGCCTCTGATCATCGTCGGCGTGAACCTGCATATCGGCGGTGATGGAAATGGGGGCAAGCAAAGCTCGGTCCTGATGCTTCCTGCGATGCGCGCGATTCGCGATTGCGTCGAGGGATTTCGCCGGCGCCGTCAGCGGACGGCCTGAACGGCGCGGCACCGTCGAGTCCCCGATCGCCGAGGGAACGCTCACGGCGTTCCCTTGTGGTTGGCGATCGCCCGCAGCTCGTGAACGACCTCGACGCCATCTCCGTCGCTCCCGGCCAGCATTGTGGGACCAGAGGGGGCCGTTCCGGCGTCGCGTCGAGGGTTTGCCCCCGGTTTGTCAGTCAGCCGCTACGGACAGTCGGCCGCCGGCTCACGAACCATGGTGTTACAGCCGTCGCCTCGGGGGGTACCGAAACGATCATGCGGTTTCGAACAGGGCGAGGACTCCAGGTCCTGTTCGCCCCCTCGGACGCCGTCGCCCGGCGCCTCTCCGCACTCCCCGAGCACGCACTCCCGCTGTCTGGCGAATCTCGGTCGGAGATCATCGCCAGGGCGCGCGCGGCTCGCGCCGACGCCGCGGTCACTCAGGCCGAGAGCGAGCTGCTCAGGAAGCGGGCGCGGAGAATCGGTCGTGCGTCCAGCCGCCTGCTCGACGATGTCGGGGGGAGCCGGCAGGGTCGCTGGGCGGCAGCGTAGCGTCCGCGCGCCTCGGCGTCGCCCCCGGACGGCCATGCCGGCGACGTTCGGGGGAACATACGGCGGCTCCGGGCACGATGCTTGCGACCCAACCCACTAGCTGGCCCGACGATCTCTCGCCTCACGATCTCCGACCGTCGTGCGGGCTCGGTCGATCGCCGTCGCCGCGTTGATCAGCGCGATGTGGCTGAGCGCTTGCGGCATGTGTCCTAGAAAACCGCCAGAGACGGGGTCGATCTCCTCGGGGAGAAGGCCAACGTCGTTGGAGCGCTCGCACACGGCGGAGAAGACTTCCTCGGCCTGCTCCACCTCCCCGGCCTCGGCGAGCGCCTCGGCCAGCCAGAACGAGCAGGCGACGAACGCGCCCTCTTCGCCCTCGAGCCCATCGGCTCCCCGGTATCGATAGACGAGTTCTCCGATCCCCAGGCGTGCGCGGACTGCGTCGATCGTGCGCTTCGTCCTCTCGTCGGTGGGCGGCACGAACCCCGTCCCGCCGATCAACAGGAGGGCCGCGTCCACGTCGTCGGCGCCGAAAACCTGACGGAAGGCTCCCGTCGTCGGGTCGATCCCGCGATCGAGGACCGCCGACCGTATCCGTTCCCGGGCCTTCGTCCAGCCGTCCGCGTCGCCGCGGAGTCCGAACTCGGTCACCAAACGCGCGCCCCGGTCGAGGGCGACCCAGGCCATGACCTTCGAGTGGACGAAGTGCCGCGGATCCGAGCGCGCCTCCCACATTCCCGAATCCGGCTCGTGCCAGTGGTCGGCGGCGAACCGCACGAGCGAGGAGACCGCCTCCCACGTCTCGCGATCCAGGCCATGGCGCCGTTGCGAGAACGAGTATGCGATGTCGACGAGGTGCCCCCAGTTGTCGAGCTGTCGCTGCCGGACCGCGGCGTTCCCCACGCGCACCGGCCGCGCCCCGCGGTAGCCACGCAGGCCGGCCACCTCGCGCTCGCGGATCGCGGTGTTGCCGTACACGTTGGACAGGCTGGGGATCCTCGGGCGCGACGTCCTCATCGCGTTGATCGCCCAGATCAGGTACGCGTCCGCCTCGTCGTCGTAGCCGAGACCCGTCAGCGCCTTCGCCGTCCAAGACGCGTCGCGTACCCAGACGAAACGGTAGTCCCAGTTGCGTTCGCCGCCGGGCGACTCCGGCAGCGACGTTGTCGGCGCCGCGAGGATGCCGCCCGACGGCGCGAACGTCAGCAGCTTCAGCACGATCGCGGATCGCAGGACGGCGTCGCCTCCAAACCGCGACGCGCGAGCCGACCAGGCGCGCCAGTACGCCACGGTCTCATCGAACGCCGCCTGCGCCAGCTGCGCTCGGTACGGCAGGACGCCGAGGTCACGACCCGAGAACGACATCGAGACGAATGCGGTGTCGCCTGCGCGCAGCTCGAACGCCGTCTCTGCGCGCTCCCCGCCGATCCACCAGGCGGCCGGAGCGTCCGCGAGGATCGAGCGACCGCCGACGTCGGCGGCCAGGCGGGCCCCATGAGGTCTGAGACGGTACCGTCGCCCGCCGAACGCGTCGCGCGGGGCGATCTCAACGGAGAACGGGACGACCCCGGCGTCGACGGTGACCCGACGGATCAGCGCTCGAAACGGCGACAGGCCGCGCCGCTTCGAACGGCCGTCCCGAGCAGCGAAGAAGTCGTGCACGGTCGCGCGACCTGTCGGCGTCGTGAAAGTCGTGGCGAGCACGGCCGTTCCGTGGAGATACGTGCGTCTCGACGAGAACGGGACCGAGGGGCTCAGCGAGAAGTGTCCGGCGCTCGGATCGAGGATGCGGCCGAACACCGGATTCGAGTCGAACCTCGGCAGGCACAGCCAGTCGATGGAACCGGAATCCGAGACGAGCGCCGCCGTTCCCGCGTCACCGATCAGCGCGTATCGCTCGAGCGGAAGGTACGAAGCATCGGGCGACGCGGCCTCGCCGAATGCGCGACGAGGGCCCTGCTCAGACACGGTACGCCGCGCCGACGATCGCGCCATACACCGCGTGGGCGGCAAGCGTCACCGCCGGCGTCCGCACGCCGTAGTTGAGGCCGAGGAACCCCGGCGGCTGCAACATCGGCGTCGGGTCGGGACCCTCGTCCTCGTCGGCCATGCGGGGATGGATCTCCTGGATGACGGGAAGAGCCGCGACCAAGACGACGGCGCCGTGCAGGAGCCCGAGCCCCGCGCCGATCCGCCAGTCCGCCCTTCGCGCTCGCGTGAAGATCAGGGCGTACCCAGAAGCGAAGATCGCGCCGTTCATGAAGTGCAGCGCGATGCCCGCGGTCCTCACGACGGCGCGCCGACGGGCGACCATCGTGCCGAGCATGTACGGGAGGCTCATGCGCGTCATGCCTCGCGCCTGCGCGGTCTCCATCACGGCCGTCATCACCGCGGTCCCGAGCATCGCCCCCGACGTCAGCCCGACTCCGTCGACGCCAGCGGACGGCCGCCGCATCACCGTGCCTCCGCGCGGCGAAGCTCCACGCAGCATTCGCCCGGTCGTCGGTCGATGACCGCCTCGACGCTCATGTTGCCGAGGCCTCGGACGATCCCCTGTACGAAGGATCGGTTCATCTCGCAGACGAGGTCGGGGGCCCGCTGCGCGAGCGCGTGGAACGGGCAGTTCCTGACGCGGACGCGGTCGCCCTCGCGGTACGGCTCGAAGCCGTGGTCCTCGAGAACTCGCAGCGCGGCTGTCAGCGTCCGCTCCGGCCCCGGCCGGCCCAGGTCCTCCCCCGTTCGCATCTCATCGCCGACCGCGGTTCCCCTCTCGTACGCCACCCGTGCGGCCGCGTGGCGGGCCGACTCGCTCGGGGATTCCTTCTCGATCCCGTCCACCAGCAGCTCGCCCACGAGGTCGTACCGCCGCTCCGGGATCGAGACGTGGACCTGCATCACCGAGGGCTCGTACATCTTCGAGGTGCGGCCGGCTCCCGGACCGGAACGACCACGCGGCCGCGCGTAGTGCGCGCGCAGCAGCCCCCGATCGAGCAGCTTATCCAGATGGAACGCCGCGAGCTTTCGCGAGATGCCGAGCTCCCCGGCGACATCCTCTCTACTCACGGGCCGCCCGGCGCGACGGACGACCAGGTAGATCCGGTGGCGAAGCGGATCATCCAGCGCGGCCACCGGGCGGATCGCTCCGAAATCTCTCACGCGCTCAGTCTACCTCCCTGGTTCGTTAGCGAAACTAGCTCCGGGACCGTACCGTCAGATGGCTCATAGCAGCATGTTTTGTTGACGAACGCCGAACCCGGCGGCAGACTAACACCGAGACTTATGGGTATTAGAATGGAACCTGTTGATAGCCGAGTAGGAGCCGTCTGCCGAGGGCTCCCGCGCTGGGCGGGCTACCCCCGGTGCGCGCAGGGAAGCGTGGTGGCCCGGCGGGACCTTCGGCGGCCGGAAGGGAGGAAGGAGGAGCGCGGACACGGAGCCGGCGGCGAGATCGCCGGTATGCCATCGATGTCGACGGAAGGAGACGCTCAATGGTATCCAGCACGAAACAGCCGACCCGGCGCGATCCCGTCTTCCAGGGATATCTGCTGCTGCGGGTCGGCTTCGTCGTCGCGCCGATCCTGTTCGGCCTCGACAAGTTTTTCAACCTGACGGTCAACTGGCCCGACTACCTCGCTCCCTGGATCGACCGGATCGTTCCCGGGACGGCACAGGAATTCATGTACGTCGTCGGCGCCGTCGAGATCGCGGCGGGCATCGCCGTGCTGCTCTCGCCGCGTTGGGGCAGCCTGATCGTCGCGGCCTGGCTCGCCGGCATCATCGTCAACCTGCTGACGGCAGAGCCGTTGGAGTACTACGACATCGCCCTCCGCGACTTCGGGCTCTTCCTGGGCGCGCTCACGCTCAACCGGCTCGCGACGGCGTTTGGTCAGATGTCGGTCTCATCCGAC
>JBKOWM010000170.1:0-5763 GCA_046724395.1 Actinomycetota bacterium | reverse complement strand
CAGCGACTCGGCTTCGAGCTGGGCGGGACGAACTATTTACTGGCGCGATGTGTAGGAGACTCGGTGAGGCGACGGCGTCGTTGCGGACGTCTGTGCGGAGACCACCGAGGGTGCCGGTGACCAACGCGAGCCACTGGGGTCCACAGCCCGAACTGACCGACGGTGTCGTCACACTTACCGCGTTCGAGGAGGAAGACGTCCCCACGATGGTCGAGTGGGACGGCGATCCGGAGATGGCTCGCTGGTTCGACTTCCCGCCGCTCCCACCCGAGCGAGAGCACAGCGACCACGTGCGCGGTGTCATCGCCGCCTGGCATGCCGAGTACCAGGCCGGCACGAGGATCCCCTGGGCGGTCACGGACATGCTCACCGGGCGACTCCTCGGCAGCGTCGAGCTTCGCCCCCGAGAAGACGGCGGAGCAGACGTCTCGTACTCAACTCATCCTGCTCACCGTCGCAAGGGATTCGCAACGCGGGCACTTCGACTCGCGTCTTCATGGGCGCTTGAACACGGGTTCACCCATCTCGTCGCCGAGTACGACGCGCGGAACCTCGAGTCGGCGAGCGTCGCCCGCGGTGCGGGGTTCGTCGAGATCGACCGCCGTCGCGGGGAGATGACGTACGAACACGGCGGATCGCCAGGCGACCGCGTCGTTGCCGAACGTCGCCCGCCTCAATGACGAATCAAGACGAGAAAGTGTCGCTTCCGTCATGAAGCGACAACCGTTGTACGCTGGTCGCGCCGTTAACGAGGAGTTAAGGAATGGGCTTCTTCGCGGTGAGGGTCCGTGGGCGCGCAAGGACGGCGCTCACGATCCGGCGAGCCTCGGCCTAGCGGTCAGCACTTACTACGCAGCGGGCCGCTGGCCCGCGAACTGGTGGCCCAGGCGGGCGTCAGCCCGACGGATCTCGTGCTGGAGTTTGGAGCCGGAACCGGGCGGATCACCGATGCCCTCGCGCGCTCGGGCGCTCGCGTCATCGCCGTAGAGCTTGACCCCGGTTACGCGGACGCCCTTCGTCGCCGGTTCCGGTCCAGTCGGCGGGTCACGATCGTGGAAACCGACATACTCCATGCGCCGCTGCCTGAACGTCCTTTCCGGGCCTTCGGGAGCATCCCATTTGCATTGACGACCGCGCTCCTCCGGCGGCTTCTCGATGAGCCAGCGTCGCCGCTTGTTCGGGCAGACCTGCTCGTGGAGTACGCCGTCGCCCGGAAACGGTCCTCCGTGTGGCCGGGCAACCTCGTCTCTCTTGGGTGGCTGCCGTGGTGGGATTTCCGCCTGTCGCGCCACCTGCCTGCTTCGGCGTTCGAGCCCCCGCCGTCCGTCGATGCAGGCCTCCTGTCGATCGTCAAGCGACCCCTGCCACTCATTCCCCTTGAACGCCGGGAGGACTTCATCAAGTTCCTACGCTCGGGCTTCCGACAAGCGCAGATGCCCCTTCACCGCTCGCTGCGCGGCCGCATCCCTGCGCGGACATGGAAGCGAGCCGCCCGCGAGCGCGGCATCGGACGTGGCGCTACGCCGACCGATCTTGACGTGTTCGACTGGGTCGCTCTTTTCTCGTTGGTTCCTCACTTCGCTCGTCCGTGACGCGACGCCGCAAGATGTTGTTCCGGCGGAACGCGACACCCGAAGGCGACGAGCCAGAGCGTGGGTTTCGACGGAAACCGACCTTACAGGGCGCCGATCGAGAAACCTGGTGATGAGTAGGCGGCCGCAATCACGGCCACGCACCCGGACAATCGTGGGTACGCTCCCCCGCGTATGGCGGACAACGCGTTCGTGTCGCCCTCGTACGGCAATGCGTCGGTCACCGACGTCACACCCTCGGCCATGGCGGCGCTCGGCCTGAAGGGTTTCGAGAACACCCTCGGCGTCCCCGAGGTCGACCGGATAGCCGTGCTGCTAATAGACGGGCTGGGTTGGCGACAGCTCCGTCGCCACGCCGACGTCGCGCCATTCCTTTCCGCCGTAGCGGACAATGCCGCGAGCATCGGTCGGCCGATCTCGACCCCGTTCCCATCCACCACGGTGACGAGCCTCGCTTCGATCGGGACCGGGCTGCCGCCGGGCGTACACGGACTCGTGGGATACGCGTTCCGAGTCCCCGGCCAGGAGGATCGCGTGATGAATGCGCTCCGATGGCAGCTCTACGGCCAGGGGCCGGAGGTAGCGCTCGCGGAGGACTTTCCCCCCGCGCTCTTCCAGCCCATGCCCACGGTGTTCGAGAGAGCGCGCTCGGCCGGCGTTGATGCGTGCGTCGTGGGGCCCGGAAACCTGCGTGACTCGCCTCTGACGCGAGCGGTGCTCCGCGGGGCCCGGTACGAGAGCGCGCACTCCCTCGGCGACCTCGCGGGCGTGGTGACGCACGAGCTCACCGCGCCGGGACGGCGGTTGGTCTACGCCTACCACGCGAACCTGGACGCGACTGGACACGTGCGCGGGGCCGACTCCCAGGCATGGACGCTCGAACTCGGCCACGTCGATGGGCTCGCATCCGACATCGCCGAACGGCTCGGCTCCGGCGCGGCGCTCGTGGTGACCGGCGACCACGGAATGGTCGATGTTCCCGAGGAGCGCCGCCTGGACCTCGCCAATCACCTAGTGCTGGCCGCAGGCGTCCAGATGTTGGGGGGCGAAGGTCGTGCCCGGCACATCTATGTGCAGCCGGGTGCCGAGGCCGACGTCGTCGCCGCGTGGCGAGCGGTCTTGGCCGATGGGGCGTGGGTCGGCTCCCGAGACGAGGCGATCGAGATGGGCTGGTTCGGCTATGAGATCCGTGACGAGGTGCGGTTACGGATCGGCGATGTCGTTATGGCCTCGGCGCAACCCTTGGGCGTGTTCCAGGGCCACGTCGACCCCGTACAAGCGCGCTTGCTCGGGCATCATGGTTCCCTCACGCCCGACGAGGCGCTCGTGCCGTTCTTGCTGATCGTCAGCTGAGGGGTTCAACCCCGCCCGCTCCTGCGGTCCAAAATACCGTGAGGAGCTGGACGTGATGACCAAGTACGCTCGAGCGTAGCGTTTCCGTCACGGAACGACTGCGTCACTTCGTAGCGACGACGATCATTCGGGCTGCACCAACGTGAAACGGCCCGAGCTGATCAGCGTCGAACCCCTCCACCTGTCCGAAGCCGACTCCACTCAACAGCTCAGCAAGCTCGTGGTAGGCGTAGAGACGTATCGAGCTGTGGCGGTCCTCGCGCGTGCCGTCGGCGGCGACCATCGTCCAGTCGGACTCGTTCCGTCCGGATGTGTGGTCCCATCGGTTCTCGACCAGGACGAGCAGATCACCGGCCCGATTCCACAGGCGGTCGCGGAAGCGCGGGAAGATCGTCTCGGGACTGGGCATATCAACCAGGAAACGACCGCCCGGCCGCAACGCGTGGTAGATCCTGGCGGCAGTCCGCTCGTTGCCCGCCTCATCGAAGTAGCCGAAGCTGCCTCCGAAGTTGATGGCGCCGTCGTACTCCGACTCGAAGGGAAGCTGGCGCATGTCGCGGCGCTGCCACTCCACGTGGACATCCCGCTCGTCCGCCTTTCTGGCGGCCGCAGCAAGAAACGTCTCATTCAGATCCACACCTGTAGCGTCGTAACCACGAGCCGCGAGCTCGACCGAAACTCGCCCGTCTCCACACGGCACGTCGAGGACCCGCGCTCCCGGCGGTAGTTGAAGCGCCTGCTCGATCTTGTCCGCGGCAGCGCGGTTGTCATCGTCAGTCCACATCCCGAGCTGTGCGCGCTCCCACAGGCCTGAGAAGAAGCTCTCCGACCAGTAGGGCATGCCCACAGCATAGGTCGTATCGAATGTCGTTTCCGGCGAAAACGACGTCCGGGAGTAGCCTCACACGGGACGACTAATCGGGAATCGACTCAACGCGCAGCCATGGTGATCGATCAGGTCTACCACGGGATTGTCATCGCCGAGAGCTCGAGCAACCCGGCCTGATCAATGACCTCCGCGTCTACCGAGCCAAGGTCAGCGAGGACGGTATGCCGATTGACTACCACGGTGCTGTCGGGCGCTGGCTCTGTACTGGATCGAGGCGGATGACGAGATGATCGCGCGCATGCAGCAGCAGACGAAGTACGGCTGGTATTCGCACTATTGGCGAGGCGACCAACTCCTGGTCATCTTCGATGACGCGGTTCGACGTTGCTCGATCGGAGGTCATCGTGGCGGGCTGCGATCGAGCACGGCGAGCAGCAAGGGATTTCTCGAGGCGAACTCGACTTCCCGACCGACGAGTGATGGGCGGACCTCACCCTGCGCTATGTCGATCTGCTGTAGTAGCGCTTCCGTCACAAAACGACATCCTCGTCGTGCCGCTCATTCCGGCCCCTTCGCGCTTTGTGCCACGGCCGGGCGGGACAGGCGCGGCACCGACCCTCGTGCAACGGAAGACGCGCCTCAAGGAAGGTTGCATCCCGAACACTCAAGGATTGCGAGATAGATCCTGGCTGGGTGTGCGTTTGCGGGAACGACCCAGGCCGAGATCCCCGACAAGTCTGCAAAGCCAGGATCGAAGGTCCCCACCCATCCGTATGCGTTCGGCCTCTGCGGCGGCACCAGTTGATGGCGCACGAAGCGGCATCGTTCGTTTTGTCTGATCCAACCTGGGCCGGCCGACGGGATGTCGTCGAACCCATGCAACTCGTAGTAGCTTCGCAGACTGTCGACCGCCGACCGCGGCTCGGGCAGGACAGCGCTCTTGTAACAGCCGGGGGCTCCCTTCACCCGAGTGAAACCAAGTTGGGCAGGGGGCCTCGGCACGGGGTTCGGCACCGATGAGCAAGAGGTAACGCTCGTGGTGAAGAGGGTGACGGTGAGACCCAGGAGGCTCTTCCTCGCCCAGCTGGCCCCGCGGCGCTCACTCCCCCCGACGGCCATCACCTTGATCGCAGCATGGGCGTCGAGTCCCGCGGACAGCAACAGGAAACGCCCAGACCCCGGACCATAGAACGGGTGGAGGGGAGCCGGATCGCCCGGCGTAGGGCTGAGGGGTCCCCGAGCTCGTTTCCGGCGGATAGCGCCACTCTTGGGAGCGTCGGATGAACGAAGGCAGCCGCGTACGTGGAACGTCGTCGGCGGATCGAGAGGGTCATGTATGGGCAGCGTGACCGGGGTGACGCGCCCATCCCCCGCTAACTCGGGCGAAGGCCAGGCTCGCGCGCACGGCCACGCCCACGAGCTCGTTCAGCGTGCCGGTGCCGGCGTAGAGTGCTCTCGGTCGATCGGAGGCTCTCATGGGTTCAGGGCCGGTGAAGCCCAGGTTCTTGAGGCTCGGCGCCGTCGTCATCGTCCTCGTTGTGGCCGCTGTCGGGAGCCTCGCCGTTTTGCGAGTGATCCGCGGCGATCTGCCGTCGGAGGCCGAGAAGGCCGAACAGATCGGGCGCCTCAAGGCCACGGTCCTGCCCGTCCTTGAGGACCTGAAGGTCGAGTACTTCATGGACGCGGCCGGGTGCGCCATCCTCACCTACCCGCGCGGCGATTTCTTCGACGGAGACCCCGAGGACTGCGGTGGCTTCACTGACCGAGCGGTCCAGTTCGACGACGTTGCGCGCGCCGACCACCAGCTGATCAAGGCCGCCCTGGCGGCGTCCGGGACCCCCATCGAGAGGGTCGGTGGCACGTTCTTGAGTGATGGCCGCGTCAGGTGGGCCTTTTTCATGTCCACCCACGGCGCGCCCTTCGCGACGTCGTGGTCGCTGGAGTACGACCCCGAGGGCACGCGCTCGCCGGGGCCTGCGGGAATCGTGA
>JBKOWM010000072.1:0-8516 GCA_046724395.1 Actinomycetota bacterium | reverse complement strand
GCGCATTCGCGCTCGCTTCTTCAGCCCCCAGACCCCGCCACCCTGGGGGCTAACGCTCGCGCATTCGCGCTCGCTTCTTCAGCCCCCAGACCCCGCCACCCTGGGGGCTAACGCTCGCGCATTCGCGCTCGCTTCTTCAGCCCCCAGACCCCGGGCGTTCCCGGACACGTCCCTCGGCACGGTTACGATGACTTCGTGAGCGTGGCGCGGCCCGAGACGTCTTCGATTCCCGATGCGCCCGGCGCCTACCTGTTCCGCGACCGCGACGCGCGCGTGGTCTATGTGGGCAAAGCGCGCTCGCTCCGTAAGCGGCTGGCGTCCTACTGGAGCAAGCCGCTGCACGCTCGGACCGAGGCGATGATGGCGGCGGCCAGGTCGGTCGAGTGGATCGTCGCCTCCGGCGAGGTCGACGCGCTGCTCCTCGAGTACAACCTGATCCAGGAGCATCGCCCGAGGTTCAACGTTCGGTACCGCGACGACAAGTCCTACCCGTACCTCGCGCTTACCGTCGGCGAGGAGTGGCCGCGCGCCCAGGTGTTGCGGGGCGCCAAGCGCAAGAACGTCCGGTACTTCGGCCCGTTCGGGCACGCCTACGCCATCCGCGACACGCTCGACGCTGTCACCCGCGTGTTTCCGGTCCGCACGTGCTCCAACGCGTTCTTCGATCAGCGCCGCCGCGCGCGTCGGCCGTGCCTCTACTACGACATCGGCCGGTGCGCCGGGCCGTGCGTGCCGGAGGTGACCGGCGCGACGCACGAGTCCTACCGCGCCTCGGTCGACGCGTTGGCCGAATTCCTTGCCGGCAACGATCGGCCGGTCCTGCAGCGGCTCAAGCGTGAGATGGGCGAGGCGGCCGACCGGCAGGAATACGAGCTCGCGGCCAAGCTCCGGGACCAGCTCACCGCCGCTCGCCGTGCCATGGAGAGCCAGGAGATGGTTCTGACGCAGCCGGAGGACCTCGACGTGATCGGGATGGTCGAGGACGATCTCGAGGCCGCGTTTCAGGTCTTCTTCGTCCGCCGCGGGCGCGTGATGGGACGCAAGGGATGGATCGTGGACCGGGTCGAGGAGCTCGACCGGCCCCAGCTGGTCGCGTCCTTCGTTCGCGAGCTGTACATGGAGCGCGACGAGGTTCCGCCACGGATCCTCGTCCCGCAGCCGCCGGACGACGCCGAGGTCCTCGTCGAGTGGCTGCGTCGGCGCCGCGGCCGTCCGACCACCATCGGGGTCCCCGAGCGCGGTGCCAAGCGCCGCCTGCTCGAGGTGGTGACGCAGAACGCGCGCGACCATTTCCAGCGACACAAGCTCCGGCGGGCATCGGACTTCGGGGCCCGCTCGCGAGCGTTGACAGAGCTGTCGAACGTGCTCGGGCTCGAGCAGCCGCCGCTTCGCATCGAGTGCTACGACATCTCGAACCTCGGGCCGAACGACAAAGTGGGCTCGATGGTGGTCTTCGAGGACGGCCTGCCCAAGCGGCAGGATTATCGTCGCTTCGAGATCAAGGGTGTCGCCGGACAGGACGATTTCGCTTCCATGGGAGAGATGCTGCGCCGTCGGTTCGCCAGGCTGACGGCCGACGCCGAGGGGCGCGACGGCGAAGGCCGGAGGCGTCGCTTCGCGTACCCGCCGTCGCTGATCGTCGTCGACGGCGGGCGAGGGCAGCTCGCCGTCGCGACGACCCAACTTGCGGACGCGGATCTGCACATCCCCGCCATCGGCCTCGCCAAGCGGCTCGAGGAGGTTTACTTCCCCGACCGTCCGGACCCGTTGGTGATCCCGCGCGGCTCGGAGTCACTGTTCGTCCTGCAGCACCTGCGGGACGAGGCGCACCGCTTCGCGATCGCGTATCACCGGCAAAAGCGCGAGCGACGGGCGCTGACTTCCCCGCTGGACGAGATCCCCGGCGTCGGGCCGACGCGAAAGCGGTCGCTCCTCAAGCGGTTCGGCTCCCTGGCACGCCTCCGCCGCGCGAGCGAAGAGGACATCGCCGCCACGCCCGGGATCGGCCCGGACCTCGCGCGCTCAATCCACGCTGCCCTCCACGCCGCCCCGGCCGCGGACCGACGGGTGAGCGCGTGATGGCCCAGACGATCAGACGCCGCCTGCATCGAGCGGAGGCGAACGCCGCCGTCTCCGGACCGGGCCTGCTCATCTTGACCGGGCTCTCCGGCGCCGGGCGCTCGGAGACCGCTCGGGCGCTCGAGGATCTCGGGTACTTCGTCGTGGACAACTTGCCGCCGACGCTCCTGCCGAAGATGGCGGAGCTCGCGGCCAGGCCGGGCGGACCGGCCCGGCTCGCCATCGTCGTCGACGCGCGCGGCGGCGTGTTCTTCGGCGAGCTCTCGAAGAGCCTGGAGGAGCTCCAGCAGCAGCAGGTGCCGTACCGGATCGTGTTCCTCGAGGCCGCCGACGACGACCTGGTCAGGCGATACGAGGCGACCCGCCGGCGGCATCCGCTGGCGCCCGCCGACCGCGTCGTCGAGGGGATTCGCAAGGAGCGGATCATGATGGAGAGCCTGCGCGGCGAAGCCGATCTCATCCTCGACACGACGGGGCTCACACCGCACGATCTCCGCGCGAGGATCCGCGACGCGTTCTCCCACGCGCCGCCGGAGGCCGGGCTCCAGGTCTCGGTGATGTCGTTCGGCTACAAGCACGGCACGCCGCGCGACGCCGACCTCGTCATCGACTGCCGCTTCCTGCCGAACCCGCACTGGGTCGACGAGCTGCGCCCTCTGCCCGGAACCGACGACCGTGTGCGGACGTACGTGAAGGGGCAGCAGACCTACCGCGAGTTCATGCGGCGGCTCCGCTCCCTGCTCGGCTTTATGGTCCCCGGCTTCGTCGCCGAGGGGAAGTCGTACCTGACCGTCGCGGTCGGATGCACCGGCGGTCGTCACCGGTCGGTCGTGATCGCCGACGAGCTCGCCTCCTTCTTCCGTGACAAGGGCCTGTCGGTCTCGGTTGAGCACCGCGACCTCGACCGGTAGCGCCGCTCCGGTGCGCACCGGAGCCAACCTGCCCACCGCGTTGCGCCGCACGTCGCTTCGGTACGTTGTCTGGGGAGGCGAGCTGTTCGGGTCCGCTAGGATGGAATCACACCGTGCGCGAGGAGGTTTCGCATGAGCGTCAAGATAGGCATCAACGGCTTCGGCAGGATCGGCCGCAACTTCTTCCGCGCGGCGAAGAAGCAGGGCAAGGACTGGGACTTCGTGGCGGTGAACGACATCACCGACGCCGAGACCCTTGCGCACCTCCTCAAGTACGACTCGGTCCTCGGGACCCTCGAGGGTGACGTGCGCTCGAAGGACAACGCGATCGTCGTGGACGGCGACGAGCTCCGTGTTCTGTCCGAACGCAATCCGGCCGACCTTCCCTGGAAGGAGTTTGGCGCGCAGGTCGTCATCGAGTCGACCGGTTTGTTCACGAAACGGGAGGACGCGGACAAGCACATCGCGGCCGGCGCCGAGAAGGTGATCATCACCGCTCCGGCCAAGGGCGAGGACGTCACGATGATCCTCGGGGTGAACGACGACGCCTACGACGCTTCGCAGCACAACGTCATCTCCAACGCCTCGTGCACGACCAACTCCGTCGTGCCGATGGCCAAGGTGCTCGACGACGCGTTCGGCATCGAACAGGGTTTCATGACGACGGTCCACGCGTACACCAACGACCAGAACATCCTCGACCTGCCGCACAAGGACCTGCGCCGCGCCCGTGCGGCAGCGATCAACATCATCCCCACCTCAACCGGCGCCGCGAAATCGACCGGCGTCGTGCTTCCGCACCTCCAGGGTCGGATGGACGGGATGTCGCTCCGAGTCCCGGTGCCGGACGGTTCGATCACGGATCTGGTCGCAACGCTGAAGCGCGAGGTGACCGTCGAGGAGGTCAACGAGGCGTTCCGTAAGGCGGCGAGCGACGGACCGTTGGCCGGAAAGCTGATCTACGCGACGGATCCGATCGTCTCGAGCGACATCGTCGGCTCGCCCGCGTCGTGCACCTTCGACTCGCTGTCGACGATGGCCATCGGCAAGGTCGTGAAGATCCTCGGCTGGTACGACAACGAGTGGGGCTACTCGAACCGGCTCGTTGACCTCGTGGAGCTGGTCGCGAGCAAGCTCTGAATGGCTGAGCTCCCCACGCTCGACGATCTCGGCGACGTCGCCGGGATCCGGGTGTTCGTCCGGGTCGACTTCAACGTGCCGCTCAGGGGCGCGGCGGTCGAGGACGACGGGCGCATCCGGGCAAGCGTCCCGACGCTCGGCGAGCTCCTCGAGGCGGGGGCTGGCGTCGTCGTCGCGTCGCACCTCGGCCGGCCGAAGGGCCACGTGCGAGACGAGCTCCGGCTGGCGCCCGTGGCCAACCGCCTTGCAGAGCTTCTCGACCGAGACGTCCAGGCGCTCGACCAGGTGGTAGGCGACGACGTCTCCGCCGTCTGCTCCCACGTCGGGCCCGGCGACGTCGTATTGCTGGAAAACCTGCGGTTCGACCCGCGCGAGGAGCAGAACGACCCGGCGTTCGCGGCCGAGCTCGCCGACTTGGCCGATGCCTACGTAGACGACGCGTTCGGCGCGGTGCATCGCGCACACGGGTCGGTCGAAGCGCTTCCGCAAACGTTCCGGGAGCGTGGGCGGCCCATTGCCGCGGGCAGGCTGCTCGAACGCGAGGTCGAGGCGTTGTCGCGGCTCGACGAACCCGACCGCCCCTACGTCGCGGTGCTGGGGGGAGCGAAGGTCTCCGACAAGCTGTCGACGATCGGTGCGCTCGTCGACAAGGTCGACGCGCTGCTGATCGGGGGAGCGATGGCGTTCACGTTCATCGCGGCGGACGGTGGAAGCGTCGGCGACAGCCTCGTCGAGGCAGATCGCTTCGACGGCGTCCTCGCCGCGAAGAAGCACGCGGACGAGCGCGGCGTCGTCCTGCAGCTTCCCGAGGACGTCGTCGCCGCGGCCGACCCGACCGCCGATGCGAAGAGCCAGACCGTCGGCGCCACCGAGATCCCCAGAGGACAGCGCGGCCTCGACATCGGTCCGCGCAGCGTCGAGGAGTTCGTGCGCACGATCGCCGAGGCCCGGGCCATCCTGTGGAACGGACCGATGGGCGTGTTCGAGCTCGAGCCCTTCTCCGCAGGTACGCGCGGGGTCGGCACCGCGATCGCCGGGGCGTCGGCCTACAACGTGGCCGGCGGCGGCGACACGCTTCTCGCCATTCGGCGGTTCGGGCTGGGAGACGGGTTCGACCACCTCTCCACCGGAGGTGGGGCGAGCCTCGAGTTCATCGAGGGCCGCGACCTCCCTGGCATCGTCGTGCTCGAGGAGGACTGACGTGGCGAGGCGGCCGATCATCGCGGCGAACTGGAAGATGCACAAGACGCATCTCGAGGCGATCAGGGACGTGCAGAAGCTCTCCTATCTTCTCGACGATGACGACACCGGCCGCGTCGAGGTCGTAGTGTGCCCGGCGTTCACGGCGCTGCGGGCGGTCCAGACGCTGATCGACAGCGACCGCCTCCGGTTCGGCCTCGGTGCGCAGAACGCGCACTGGCAGGACGCCGGCGCGTACACGGGCGAGGTGTCGCCCCCGATGCTCCGCGCGCTACACGTCGACTACGTCATCGTCGGGCACTCCGAGCGCCGACAGCTGTTCGGCGAGACCGACGAGGTCGTCAATCGAAAGATCCGGGCCGTGTTCGCGGGCGGGATGACCCCGATCGTGTGCGTGGGCGAGTCGCTCGAAGAGCGCGACCTGGGAGCCACCGACGACCGGGTCTCCGGTCAGATCCGCACCGACCTTCGAGGCGTCGGCGAAGAGGACGCCGCCCGGCTGGTCGTCGCGTACGAGCCAATCTGGGCGATCGGGACCGGACGCAACGCCGAGCCCGCCGACGCCGGGGAGACGATCGGAACCATCCGCTCGACGCTGGCCGACCTGTATTCGAAGGAGCTCGCCGAGGGCGTTCGCGTCCAGTACGGCGGCAGTGTCAGGGCGGGGAACATCCGCGACTTCATGGCGCATCCTGAGATCGACGGTGCGCTCGTCGGCGGCGCGAGCCTCGATCCGGAGGAGTTCGCGCTCATCGTGAAGTACCGACGCGCGGTGTGAGGCGAAAGGCGCGGCGATGAACCGGCTGCTGTACGTCTGTCTCGACGGGGTTGGCGACGATCCCGTCCCCGCGCTCGGCGGCCGCACCCCGCTCGAGGCGGCGGATACGCCGAACCTCGACCGCCTCGCTCGGCGCGGACGGACGGGGACGGTCGTCACGGTCGGCGAGGACGTGGCGCCCGAGTCGGACATCGCCGTCTTCGCGATCCTCGGCTACGACCCGCGCGAGGAGCACCCGGGACGGGGCGTGGTCGAGGCGATCGGCGCGGGAATGGACTTCGCCGACGGCGACCTCGCTTACCGCGTGAACTTCGCGACCGCCGACTGGCCGGAGATCATCGACCGCCGCGTCGGGCGCGACCTGTCCTCGCAAGAGGCGGCTGCGCTCGCGAAGGAGGTCAACGACAGGCTTCGGCTCGGGGGCGCGGCGTTCGAGCTACGTGCGACCGTCGAGCACCGCGGCGTGCTCGTGATCCGTCCGAACGAGGGACCGCTCTCCGCCGAGGTGAGCAACACCGATCCGGCGTATCGCAAACAGGGGTCGCTCGGTGTGGCGCTCGAGACCTTCGAGCCGGCAGTCGATCGCAGCGAGCCACTCGAGGACACGGAGGCGGCGCGGCGCGCCGCGGAGCTGACCAACGCGTTCGTCGAGGGCTCGGCGAAGATCCTGGACGTGTCGGAGGTGAACACCGCGCGCCGAGCGGCCGGGAAGCTGCCCGCTAACGTGATCCTTACGCGCGACGGAGGAGACCGTCGCCCGACGCTGCAACCGATCAAGGAGCGCTTCGGCCCGGAATGGGGCTGCTTCGTCGAGATGCCGGTCGAGCGTGGCATCGCGATCCTGCTCGGCATGGAGCCCGTCGATGTGCCGCGCCTGCTCACGGAGGCCGACTACCTCGAGTGGTCGGGACTCGCGGCCGAGGCTCTGACCGGCTTCGATGCCCTCTACGTCCACATCAAGGGCCCGGACGTTCCGGCGCACGACGGGCGGGCCGAGGATAAGCGGGACGTCATCTCGCTGATCGACCGGGCTTTCTTCGGGCCGGTCCTCGAGTCGACCGATCTGGGCCGGACCGTCGTCGCCGTGACGGCCGATCACTCGACGTCCTCTGTGCGAAGGGCGCACACGCCCGACCCGGTCCCGCTGCTCGTCTGCGGCGCCGGCGTTCGGCCGGACGGAACGGAATCTTTCGGCGAGCGTGCCGCCGCCGATGGGTCGATCGGCCGGCTGCGGGGCGTCGACGTCGTCCCGACGCTTGTCCGGACGCTGCGCGACTAGCGCCACTCGAAACCCCGGGCGGTCGAACGACCGTATACTCCTGTGGATTTTCGGGTCCGGGGTATAAGCACGCCGGGCGTTGACCGAAAGAGGCGACGTGGCGCAGATCGCGACCGAACGCGAGACGACCGGCACCGGCGCGCCGGGCGGCGCGACCGAGAGCCACGAGGTTGTCGGCCGCAGCCCCTGGCAGATCTTCTGGAGCCGCTTCAAGACCGACCGCGTCGCGGTCGCCGGCCTCGTCGTCATCCTCGTCATCGTGTTCCTTGCCCTCGCCGCGGGTTGGATCGCCAAACACGTCGTCCATCACGGGCCGAACCAGCTCTTCGTCTTCAGCATGCTCGACGAGTACAGCCTGCCGAAGGGCCCGAACACGAAGTTCTGGTTCGGCGCCGACGGCGCGGGACGCGACCTGTTCGTCCGCGTGCTCTACGGGGCCCGGACGTCGCTGATCGTCGCCTTCTTCGCCACCGGGCTGGAGCTCGCCGTCGGCGTGGTGCTCGGCATAACCGCCGGCTTCTACCGCGGAAAGACCGACACGGTGATCTCCCGACTCATGGACATCTTCCTGTCGCTGCCGGTTCTCCTGCTCGCCCTGGGGCTGGTCTCGGCGTGCGGCATCAGCGACAGCGGGTGCCTCGGCGGGCTGATCAAGCCGGGCTTGCTGCTGGTCAGTTATGTGATCGGCCTCTTCAGCTGGCCATACATCGCCCGGATTGTTCGCGGACAGGTGCTGTCGCTTCGCGAACGCGAGTTCGTGGAGGCCGCCCGCGCGATGGGCTCGTCGAACATGCGCATCATGTTCCGGGAGGTCCTGCCCAACCTCGTGGCGCCACTGATCGTCTACTCGACGCTCATCATCCCGACGAACATTCTGTTCGAGGCGTCGCTTTCGTACCTGGGCATCGGCGTCCCCGCTACGACGCCGTCGTGGGGCCGCGAGATCTCCGACGCCGCGCAGATCTTCGACGCCGCCTGGTGGACGATGTTCTTTCCGGGGCTGTTCCTGCTGCTGACCACGCTCGCCTTCAACCTGGTGGGCGATGGCCTTCGGGACGCCTTCGATCCCCGAGCCGCCGCGCTCTCGTATAGGCGGTCGAGGAGACGCCGCGAAAGGAGGGCCCGCAGG